>NZ_JBVJWO010000002.1:80902-320972 GCF_055602345.1 Streptomyces sp. NPDC037401 | reverse complement strand
GACATAGACACACCTCCTCCTCACCGCTGCCTGGCCCCCCCCCCCCCCCCCCTCCCCCCCCCCCCCCCCCCCCCCCCCCCCGCCACACGCGTACTCACCCCTGCGGCCTGAGCCAGACCGTCGCCAGCGGCGGCAGGGTCAGACGCAGGCTGACCGGGCGGCCGTGCCAGGGGACCGGCTCCGGCTTGACCGGGTCCGGGTTCCCCACCCCGCTGCCGCCGTAGCGCACCGCGTCCGTGCTGAGGGCCTCCTGCCACAGCGGGAAGCGCTCCGGCACCCCCAGCCGGTAGTCGTGCCGGACCACCGGGGAGAAGTTGCTGACGCACAACAGCGGGGAGCCGTCGGCCGCGTACCGCAGGAAGGCGAAGACGTTGTCCTCGGCGGCGTCCGCCTCGACCCAGTCGAAGCCCTCGGGCACCGTGTCCTGCTCCCACAGCGCGGGCGCCGCGCCGTACTCGGTGTTCAGGTCCCGTACGAGGTCCCGCACGCCGAGGTGGTCGGCGGCGGCCCCGTACGCCGGGTCCACCAGCCACCAGTCCGGGCCGGAGGCCTCCGACCACTCGGCTCCCTGGGCGAACTCCTGCCCCATGAAAAGGAGTTGCTTGCCCGGATGGGCCCACATGAAGCCCAGGTAGGCGCGGTGCCCGGCCCGCTGCTGCCACCAGTCGCCCGGCATCTTCGAGACCAGCGCCTGCTTGCCGTGCACCACCTCGTCGTGCGAGATCGGCAGGACGTAGTTCTCGCTGTACGCGTACACCATCGAGAAGGTCATCTCGTGGTGGTGGTACTTGCGGTGGACCGGCTCGTGCTCCACGTAGCCCAGAGAGTCGTGCATCCAGCCCATGTTCCACTTCAGCCCGAAACCGAGGCCGCCGAAGCCCCCAGGGCCGGTGTGGTGCGTGGCCCGGGTGACGCCGTCCCACGCCGTGGACTCCTCCGCGATGGTCACCACCCCCGGGCAGCGCCGGTACACCGTCGCGTTCATCTCCTGGAGGAAGGCCACCGCGTCCAGGTTCTCCCGGCCGCCGTGTTCGTTCGGCGACCACTCGCCGTCCTTGCGCGAGTAGTCGAGGTAGAGCATCGAGGCGACCGCGTCCACCCGCAGCCCGTCGACGTGGAACTCCTCGCACCAGTACACGGCGTTGGCGACGAGGAAGTTGCGGACCTCCTTGCGGCCGTAGTCGAACTCCAGCGTCCCCCAGTCCGGGTGCGCGGCCCGGCGCGGGTCCTGCGGCTCGTACAGGGGCCGCCCGTCGAACTCCGCGAGCGCCCACTCGTCCCGCGGGAAGTGCGCCGGGACCCAGTCGACGATCACCCCGACCCCCGCCTGGTGCAGGGAGTCCACGAGGAGGCGGAAGTCGTCCGGGGTGCCCATCCGCGAGGTCGGCGCGTAGAAGCCGGTGACCTGGTAGCCCCAGGAGCCGCCGAAGGGGTGCTCGGCCACCGGCATCAGTTCGACGTGGGTGAACCCGAGGTCCTTCACGTAGGCCGGGAGCTGCTCGGCCAGCTGGCGGTAGGAGAGGCCGGGCCGCCAGGAGGGCAGGTGGACCTCGTAGACGGAGAACGGCGCCGCGTGCACGGGCCGCGAGCCGCGCGACGCCATCCACGCGCCGTCGTTCCAGACGTGGTGCGAGTCGGTGACCACCGAGGCGGTGGCGGGCGGCACTTCGGTGCGCCGGGCCATCGGGTCGGCCCGCAGCGTGTGCGAGCCGTCGGGGCGGGTGATGTCGAACTTGTACAGCGCGCCCTCGCCGACCCCGGGCAGGAACAGCTCCCACACCCCGCTGCTGCCGAGCGAGCGCATCGGGGTCGCGGTCGCGTCCCAGTACGTGAAGTCGCCGGTGACGCGCACGCCCTGGGCGTTGGGCGCCCAGACCGTGAAGCGGGTGCCGGTGACGCCCTGGTGCTCCATGGGCCGGGAGCCGAGCGCGGTCCACAGCTCCTCGTGGCGCCCCTCGCCGATCAGGTGCAGGTCCAGCTCCCCGATCGCGGGCAGGAACCGGTACGGGTCGTGGACCTCGATCTCGTCGTCGCCGTACGCCACCAGGAGCCGGTAGTCGGGGACCTCGGCCAGCGGGAGGAGTCCGGCGAAGAACCCGTCGCCCTCGTCGCGCAGCTGCGCCCGCAGGCCCTTGGCCACCACCGTCACCGTCCGTGCGAACGGCCGCAGGGCGCGGATGGACACCCCGTCGCGGTGGACGCGCGCTCCGAGCAGGGCGTGCGGGTCGTGGTGACGGCCTTCGAGGAGCCGGGCGCGGTCCTCGGCGCCGAGCGCGGGCGCGGGCCGGACACCGCCCGGCGCCTTGGGAGCCCTGGGCGCCTTGCGGGCTCGCGGGGTACGCGGCTTGGCCGGTGGCGCGGGTGGCACGGGGGCCGCCGCGGCGGCCGGGACCGTCTCGGCGGGGGCTGGCGCGGTCACGGGCGGGGACGGCTGACGGGCGGCGCTCACGTGTGCGGCCTCCTCGGGGTCTGTGGACGGTGGGGGGTGCGGGGTGCGGCGGGGGGTGGGGAGGGCGGCCCGCTGCTGCCGCCGGCCGGGCCGCCGCGGTCGCCGGCGGCAGCGGCGAGCCGCTGCGCGGCGGCGAGCGGCACGTGCAGCCAGTCCGGGCGGTGCCGGGCCTCGTAGAGGGTTTCGTAGACGGCCTTGTCGGTTTCGTACGCGCGCAGCAGGACCGCGTCCGCCCGCGGGTCGCGGCCGGTCGTGACGGCGTACCCCTCGCAGAAGGCGGCGCGGCAGGCGTCCGCCCAGCCCGGGTCGAAGGGGTGGTGCGAGCGGGCCGCGTAGTCGAAGGAACGCAGTATCCCGGCGATGTCCTTCACCGCCGGTTCGGGGCTGCGGCGTTCGGCGAGCGGACGGGCCGGCTCGCCCTCGAAGTCGATCAGCGACCAGCCGCCGTCGGCCGTGCGCAGGGTCTGCCCCAGGTGCAGGTCGCCGTGGATCCGCTGGGCGGGCACGGCGTGCCCCCGCAGCGCGGCCAGCGCGTCGAAGGCGGCCCGCAGCCCGCTCTGGTACGGGCGCAGCGCCGGCACCTCCCGGGCGGTGGCGGCCAGCCGCGCCGTCATCCCGGCCGCGAGCCGCGCGGTCCGGTCCGCTCCCAGCGCCGCGGTGGGGAGGGCGGCCGCCAAGGTGCTGTGCACCTCGGCGGTGGCCCGGCCCAGGGCACGGGCCTCGGCGGTGAAGTCGGCGCCGGAGCGCAGCCGGCGCAGGGCCAGCTGCCAGCCGTCGTCCGAGCCGCGCAGGTACGGCTGGAGCACGCCCAGGGTCAGCGGCTCGGTGCCGGGCAGGTCGGCCTCGTACCAGGCGACCGGGGCGGGGACCCGTGCGCAGCCCGCCCCGGCGAGCGCTCTGGGCAGTTCCAGGTCCGGGTTCAGGCCGGGGCCGACCCGCCGGAACACCTTGAGGATGTACGCGTCCCCGTAGATCAGGCTGGAGTTGGTCTGCTCGCCGGACAGCGGGCGCGCGGCGAGTCCGGCCGGGATCAGGGCCGCGGGATCCCGGTCGAAGCGCAGCGGGGGGAGGACGCCGGGGGCGCGCAATCGTTCCAGCAGAAGTGCGGCGAGGCGGGGATCGCCGAGGCCTTCGTACACGGTGAGGCCCGCGTAGGGCCCGCTCTCGGCCCGCCCGATGAGGGTGGGGGCGAGGGCGGGCGGCAGCGTGGGGCGCAGCCCCAGCAGCAGCTGGTAGCAGTCCTCGCCGACACCCACGAGCAGGTGCAGCAGGCCGGGGGAGGAACCGGGCGGCAGCAGCTCCACTGCGGAGACCTGCCTCAGCCGTTGCAGGGTGCGGCCCTTGCCGGCGAACCAGCGCTGCCGGGGCAGCCAGGCGCGCAGCATGGGTTCCATGGAATGGAGCGCTCCGGGGGCGTGGGGTGGTCCGGCCGGGCGGCGGGCCCTTGCACGGCTCCGGGCGGAGGCAGCCTCCGACATGGCATCGCGTCCTTTCCCCGGGCCCGCCAGAATGCGCAGAGTGTCCCGGATCACGGCAATTGCTGTCCGGTCGTGTGCGAGTGTCGGGTCAGGGTTGTCCGCACCGGGACGGCGATTGACCCATTCGCCGCGGGGCTTTCGAGCGCCTGCCGAGGCCGGGAGGCGGCTGCCCGCCTCCCGCCGGCTCATGCGCGGCGCCTGGCCGGCCGGGTGCTCTCGCCGTGCAGCCGGAACCAGTGGAAGCCGTGCCCCGCGAGCGTCAGCAGGTACGGCCACTCGCCGATCGGCGGGAAGCGCACCTCGCCCGTGAGCTCCACCGGGACGCGGCCGTTGAAGGCGCGCAGGTCCAGTTCGGTGGGCTGCGGGAAGCGGGAGAAGTTGTGCACGCACAGCACGATGTCGTCGCCGTCCTTCCCGGAGGACGGGGCCTCGCGCAGGAAGGCGAGCACCGCCGGGTTGGACGAGGGCAGTTCGGTGTACGAGCCGAGCCCGAAGGCCGGGTTCTGCTTGCGCACCTCGATCAGCCGCCGCGTCCAGTGCAGCAGCGAGGACGGCGAGGTCATCGAGGCCTCGACGTTGGTGACCTGGTAGCCGTAGACCGGGTCCATGATGACCGGCAGGTTCAGCCTGCCCGGGTCACAGGAGGAGAAGCCGGCGTTCCGGTCCGGGGTCCACTGCATCGGGGTGCGTACACCGTCGCGGTCGCCCAGCCAGATGTTGTCGCCCATGCCGATCTCGTCGCCGTAGTACAGGACGGGGGAGCCGGGCAGGGAGAGCAGCAGGGCGGTGAACAGCTCGATCTGGTTGCGGTCGTTGTCGAGCAGCGGTGCCAGTCGGCGCCGGATGCCGACGTTGGCGCGCATCCGCGGGTCCTTGGCGTACTCCGCGTACATGTAGTCGCGCTCTTCGTCCGTGACCATCTCGAGGGTGAGCTCGTCGTGGTTGCGCAGGAAGATGCCCCACTGGCAGCCGGAGGGGATCTGCGGGGTCTTGGCGAGCACCTCCGACACCGGGTGGCGCGACTCCCGCCGTACGGCCATGAAGATCCGCGGCATCACGGGGAAGTGGAAGGCCATGTGGCACTCGTCCCCGCCCTTCGAGAAGTCGCCGAAGTAGTCGACCACGTCCTCGGGCCACTGGTTGGCCTCGGCGAGCAGCACCGTGTCCGGGTAGTGCGCGTCGATCTCGGCGCGGACCCGCTTGAGCAGCGCGTGGGTGCGGGGCAGGTTCTCGCAGTTCGTGCCCTCCTCGGCGTACAGGTACGGCACGGCGTCCAGCCGGAAGCCGTCGATGCCGAGGTCGAGCCAGAAGCGCAGGGCCGAGATGATCTCCTCCTGGACGGCCGGGTTCTCGAAGTTGAGGTCCGGCTGGTGGGAGAAGAAGCGGTGCCAGTAGTACTGCTTGCGGACCGGGTCGTAGGTCCAGTTCGACGTCTCGGTGTCGATGAAGATGATCCGGGCGTCCTGGTACTGCTTGTCGTTGTCGGCCCACATGTAGTAGTCGCCGTACGGGCCGTCCGGGTCCGACCGGGACTGCTGGAACCACTCGTGCTGGTCGCTCGTGTGGTTCATCACGAAGTCGATGATCACCCGCATGCCGCGCTGGTGGGCCGCGTCGACGAACTCCACGAAGTCCGCCAGGTCCCCGAACTCGGGGAGCACGGACGTGTAGTCCGAGACGTCGTAACCGCCGTCGCGCAGGGGCGACTTGAAGAACGGCGGCAGCCACAGGCAGTCGATGCCGAGCCACTGCAGGTAGTCCAGCTTCGCGGTCAGCCCCTTCAGGTCGCCCACGCCGTCGCCGTTGCTGTCGTGGAAGGACCGGACGAGGACCTCGTAGAACACGGCCCGCTTGAACCAGTCGGGATCGCGGTCCTTGGCGGGGGTGTCCTCGAAGGTGTCGTGGACGGGATCGTTGATCATCATGAGGTGGATGACCCTCCGGTCGCTCCGGTCGGCGGGGACGGGCGCAGCGCGGCGAACACGTGCGCGGGCCTGTGGCCCGGTTCGAGGCGAACGTAGTTCGCCCTGCCCCAGTGGTACGTCTCACCGGTGAGCTCGTCGCGCACCGCGAGGGACCCGTGCCAGTCGAGGCCGAGTGCCGGCATGTCCAACGAGACGGTCGCCTCCTGGGTGTGGTGCGGGTCGAGGTTGACGACCACCAGTACGGTATTGCGCCCGCCCGGCCCCTCCGCCGCCTTCGAATAGGCGATGACGGCGTCGTTGTCCGTCTCGTGGAAGTGGAGGTCGCGCAGCTGCTGGAGAGCGGGGTTGCGGCGGCGGATCCGGTTCAGGGCGGTGATCAGCGGGGTGATGGTGCGTCCCTCCCGCTCGGCCGATTCCCAGTCGCGGGGACGCAGTTGGTACTTCTCCGAGTCGAGGTACTCCTCGCTCCCCTCGCGCAGCGCGGTGTTCTCGCACAGCTCGTACCCGGCGTAGACGCCCCAGGTGGGGGAGAGGGTGGCGGCGAGGACGGCCCTGGCCTCGAAGGCGGGACGGCCGCCGTGCTGGAGGTACTCGTGCAGGATGTCGGGGGTGTTCACGAAGAAGTTCGGCCGCATCACGGCGGCGGACTGCTCGCCGGAGAGTTCGGTCAGGTACTCGGTCAGTTCCTGCTTGGTGTTGCGCCACGTGAAGTACGTGTACGACTGCTGGAAGCCCACGGCCGCGAGCGCGCGCATCATCGCCGGCCGGGTGAACGCCTCCGCCAGGAAGATGACATCCGGGTCCTTTTTGTTGATCTCGGAGATCACCCGCTCCCAGAAGACCACGGGCTTGGTGTGCGGGTTGTCGACGCGGAAGATGCGCACGCCGTGGTCCATCCAGTACCGCAGTACGCGCACGGTCTCCTCGACCAGACCGTCCATGTCCCGGTCGAAGTCGATCGGGTAGATGTCCTGGTACTTCTTCGGCGGGTTCTCGGCGTACGCCACCGTCCCGTCGGCCCGGTGCCGGAACCACTCCGGGTGCTTCTCCACCCACGGGTGGTCGGGCGAGCACTGGAGCGCGAAGTCCAGGGCGATCTCCAGGCGCAGGTCACGGGCGCGCGCGACGAAGCGGTCGAAGTCCTCGATGGTGCCGAGGTCCGGGTGGAGGGCGTCGTGACCGCCCTCCGGGGAGCCGATGGCCCACGGCACGCCCACGTCGTAACGGCCCGCGGACAGGGCGTTGTTGGGCCCCTTGCGGTGGGTGTGGCCGATGGGGTGGACCGGGGGCAGGTACACCACGTCGAAGCCCATCGCGGCGACGGCGGGCAGCCGCTCGGCGGCGGTGCGGAACGTGCCGCTGACGGGCGGGCCGTCCTGCGGGACCACCGCTCCCTCCGACCGGGGGAACAGCTCGTACCAGGCGCCGCAGAGCGCCCTGCGCCGCTCGACGAGCAGGGGCAGCGGTTTGGACGCCGTCACCAGCTCGCGCAGCGGGCGGGCGGCGAAGGCGGCGTCGACCTGGGGGGTGAGGGCGGCCGCGAGGCGCGCGGCGGCGGGCCGGTCCGGGTCGCGCAGCGCGTCGGCGGCGCCGAGCACGTGCTCCCGGCCGTCCTTCTTCGGGATCTTGGCTGCGGCGCGTTCGTACAGCTCGGCGCCTTCGAGGAGCACGAGATCGGTGTCGATCCCGGCCGGGACCTTGATCTGGGCATGGCGGCGCCAGGTCGCGACCGGGTCGCTCCACGCCTCGACGGCGTAGGTCCACCTCCCTTCCGTGGTGGGGCAGATGCGTGCTCCCCAGCGGTCGGAGCCGGGGGCCAGTTCACGCATCGGTACGGGCGGTTGGAGCCGGCCCTGGGGGTTGCGCAGCACGATGTGCGCCGAAATCGCCTCGTGGCCCTCGCGGAACACGGTGGCGCTCACCTCGAAGACCTCGTCCACGACCGCTTTGGCGGGCCTTGCGCCGCAGTCGACGGCGGGGCGGACGTCCAGCACGGGAATGCGACCGATCATGGGATCACCTGGGGGTTGTGTCGGATACCGACAGCAGGGCACGTTCGGGTGGAGCTGGGGGTGCAGGAGATGCTGACGGTGCTCGGGGTACTGCAAAGTGCGCTGCTCGCTCTGTTTCTAGCCGCTCCGTGGGCAGCTGGGCTGCGGGCATGGCCGCTCCTGTCCGCGTTCACTCGGGTGGCGGGAAGAGGGGGAGGCGGGTGCGCCGTGCGTTGTACCCGGGGAGCCCTTCCCGCCCCGGGGGGTGGGCAATCCGGAGAGTGGCCACCTACTCACAGGTAGATACGAAGCCCGGTGCCGCGCCGCCCGACGGCCTTCGACACCGTCCCCGGATACGTCAAGTCCGGCCCGGACGGGCCTGGTGCGGGCCTAGTACGGGCTGCTGCGGAAGTACAGGCTGCCGTGGTGCCGGGGGCGGTCGCCGCGTTCGTGGGCGGCGTCCGAGCGGTCGGCGGGAGCGCTGCGGTCCGCGAGGACGCGCAGGTCGGCGAGGCCGGCGAGCACCGCGGCCCGGTTGTCGGCCCGCTTCATCCACGCCGGCAGCCGCGGGATCATCGCGCGGGTCGAGGCGTACGTCCCGCGCTCGCGCAGGGTGGCGCGGACGTAGTCGGCCAGCTCCTCGACGTGGTCGTCGTTGTACGCCCACAGGACGTGCCCGGCGCAGCGGGTCTGGAGCCACAGCGGCCGCCGGAAGAACGGGTCCTCGGTGCCGCCGGGGACCGCGCCGACCATTCCGGCGCCCCGCGTCCGCGGGTCCCAGGAGGCGGTCGCACCGCACCCGGCGCACGCCAGCCGCCGCGGCTGGAACAGCAGTTCACTGAAGTACTTCGGAGGACGGAGGTCCGGCCTCGGTACGACGATCGCACGGCCGCCGCACCGCGGACAGACCACGAGCACCCGCGCGGAGAACTGCACCAGCCACCGTCCGGCGTCGTGGTGACGGACGGTGGCGTTCAAGGGATCGGACGGCATGCCCGACACCATGCACCACCCCCGACATCACCGGCGACGGCCGTGCCGATCTCGTCGCCCGGGACGGCGCCGGCGTGCTGTGGCTGTACTGCGGCACGGGGAACCAGAACGAGCCCTACGCGCCGCGCCGCCGGGTGGGCGGCGGCTGGGGCGGCCACACCGCGATGGTCTCCGCCGGTGACCCCGACCGCTCGCGTCCGAGCCGGGTCGGCGGCGGCTGGAACATCTACGACAGGCTCGCTTGACCTCAAGCGGACTTGAGGACGGAGGCTCTCCCCACGACCCGACGTGAGGGAGAGCCACCGTGACCACCCGGAACAGCGCAGTGCAGAACAACGCCGTCACCGCCGGCGCGGCCGACGCCATCGGCGCGGCCGTGCTCGCGGAAGCCCGCCCGGACCTCGGCCGGGCCGACGCCCGCATCGCCAAGGCCAGCACCTGGCGCGTCGGCACCCCCGAACGCCAGAAGGCCACCGTGGCCGCCATCGCCAGGGCGTGGGAGACCCGCGACTGGCCCTCCGCCGGCCTCCTGTCGTACACCGTGCACACCGGCACCGACGGCGACACCCTCTTCCACTACTCGCAGTGGACGGACGAGGAGGCGTACGAGGAGTTCGTCCGCACCTTCCGCGACGACCGCAACGCCGAGATCGACGCGGCCGTCCCCGGCATCGAGCGGGTCGGCATCGGCACGTACGTGCCCTACCGCTCGCTCGGCCTCGGCACGGACGCCGTCCCGGGGTGCATCGTCGTCGTCGGGATCGGCTTCGACGGCCGCGACCCGGCCGCGCCGCGGGAATGGGTGGACAGCGTCTTCGACGCCCTGCGCACCGACCCCGCCCCGGCAGCCGGCGGCATCTCCGGCACCTTCCACCTGAGCACCGACGGCACGCACGTCCTCAACTACGCCGAGTGGGACAGCGAGGCGGCCCACGCCGCCGCGCTGGCCGCCCCGGGCGAGGGCATCGGCTCGGACACCCCGCAGTGGACCGCCGTCCGCACCCACCCCGCCGTGACCGCCAACGGCTTCCGCCGCTACCTGCCCGCCCTCGGCCTGGCTCCGGCGGACGCTCAGGCGTAGCAGGATTGGGGGCGGCGGGCCGGGGATAGCCTTGCTGGGGTGAAGCCCGGGGGCACAGCGTCGTGCGTCCGCTCCGAACCGCACTTCCCCTGCAAAGGTGGAACACGTGAAGGCTATCCGTCGATTCACCGTGCGCCCCGTCCTGCCGGAACCCCTGCTGCCGCTCCACGACCTCGCGCGCAATCTGCGCTGGTCCTGGCATGCGGAGACCCGAGAACTCTTCCACACCGTCGA
Organism: Streptomyces sp. NPDC037401; assembly: GCF_055602345.1. Lineage (NCBI taxonomy): Bacteria > Bacillati > Actinomycetota > Actinomycetes > Kitasatosporales > Streptomycetaceae > Streptomyces > Streptomyces sp. NPDC037401. The sequence continues at coordinate 310,821 of NZ_JBVJWO010000002.1, read as the reverse complement.
CCCCGAGGGCTGGCAGCGTGCGGGCGGCGACCCCGTCCGGCTGCTCGGCTCCGTATCCGCCGACCGACTCGCCGAGCTGGCGCGGGACCGGCGGTTCCTGCGGCGGCTGTCCGCCGTCACCGCCGACCTCGACGACTACCTGCGCGGGGAGCGCTGGTACCAGGGGCACGACGACGTGTCCCAACTCCCCGCCACCATCGCCTACTTCTCGCCCGAATTCGGCATCACCGCGGCCCTGCCCCAGTACTCCGGCGGGCTCGGGATCCTCGCCGGAGACCACCTCAAGGCCGCCAGCGACCTCGGCGTGCCGCTGATCGGCGTCGGGCTGCTCTACCGCCACGGCTACTTCCGCCAGTCCCTGTCCCGGGACGGCTGGCAGCAGGAGCACTACCCCGTGCTCGACCCCAACGAACTGCCGGTCGGCCTGCTGCGCCAGGAGGACGGCACACCGGTACGGGTGAGCCTGACCCTGCCCGGCGGGCGGGCGCTGCACGCGCACGTCTGGCAGGCCCGGGTCGGCCGGGTGCCGCTGCTCCTGCTCGACTCGGACGTCGAGGACAACGACTCCGCGGCCCGGGAGGTGACCGACCGGCTCTACGGCGGCGGCAGCGACCACCGGCTGCTGCAGGAGATGCTGCTCGGCGTGGGCGGCGTCCGCGCCGTCCGGGCCTACTGCGCGCTCACCGGCCACCCGGCACCCGAGGTGTTCCACACCAACGAAGGCCACGCCGGCTTCCTCGGACTGGAGCGCATAAGGGAACTGGAAGGGGAGGGCCTCTCGTTCGAGGCCGCGGTGGAGGCCGTCCGGGCCGGCACCGTGTTCACGACCCACACCCCGGTGCCCGCCGGCATCGACCGCTTCGACCGCGCACTGGTCGCCCGGCACTTCGGCGACGGCGGCGAGCTGCCCGGCATCCCCGTCGAACGCATCCTCGAGCTCGGCCGGGAGACCTACCCCGGCGGCGACCCGGGCGTCTTCAACATGGCCGTGATGGGCCTGCGGCTGGCCCAGCGGGCCAACGGCGTGTCCACGCTCCACGGGGCCGTCAGCCGGGAGATGTTCGCCGGCCTGTGGCCCGGGTTCGACCCGCAGGACGTGCCCATCACCTCCGTGACCAACGGCGTGCACGCGCCGACGTGGGTGGCCCCGGAGGTCGTACGGCTGGGCGCCCGCCAGATCGGCGCCGGCCGGACCGAGGACGCGCTCTCCGTCGGCGGCTCGCAGCGCTGGGACGCGGTCGCCGAGATCCCCGACCACGAGATCTGGGACCTGCGCCGGGTGCTGCGCGAGCAGCTGGTCCAGGAGGTGCGGCAGCGGCTGCGGGCGTCCTGGCGGCAGCGCGGGGCCGGAGCCGCCGAACTCGGCTGGGTCGAGGGCGTGCTCGACCCGGACGTGCTCACCATCGGCTTCGCCCGCCGGGTGCCCTCGTACAAGCGGCTCACGCTCATGCTGCGCGACCCGGAGCGGCTGCGCAGGCTGCTGCTGGATCCCGAGCGGCCCGTGCAGATCGTCGTCGCGGGCAAGGCGCACCCGGCCGACGACGGGGGCAAGCGGCTCGTGCAGGAGCTGGTGCGGTTCGCGGACGACCCGCGGGTGCGGCACCGGATCGTCTTCCTGCCCGACTACGGCATGGCCATGGCGCAGAAGCTCTACCCGGGCTGCGACGTGTGGCTGAACAACCCGCTGCGGCCGCTCGAGGCCTGCGGGACGAGCGGGATGAAGGCCGCGCTCAACGGCTGCCTGAACCTGTCCGTCCTGGACGGCTGGTGGGACGAGTGGTTCGAGCCCGACTTCGGCTGGGCCATCCCCACCGCCGACGGGCACGGCACCGACGAGGAGCGCCGGGACGACGTCGAGGCGGCCGCGCTGTACGAGCTGATCGAACAGCGCGTCGCGCCCCGGTTCTACGACCGGGCCGGCGCGGGCGGACTGCCCGCCCGCTGGATCGAGATGGTGCGCCGCACCCTCGTCTCGCTGGGGCCGAAGGTGCTCGCTGGCCGGATGGTGCGGGAGTACGTGGAGCGGCTCTACGCGCCCGCCGCCCTCGCCCACCGTGCGCTGACGCCCGACGCGGCCCGCGAACTCGCCGCCTGGAAGGCGAAGGTGCGGGCCGCGTGGCCGCGCGTCTCGGTGGACCACGTGGAGGCGGCGGCTGCCTCCACTCCGGTCAACGGCACGGCCGAGCTGGGCGGGACGCTGACCGTGCGGGTCCAGGTCACGCTGGACGTGCTCGCGCCCGACGAGGTGGAGGTGCAGGCCCTCGCGGGCCGGGTGGACGCCGAGGACGTGATCGCGGACGCCCGTACCTTCCCGCTCAAGCCCGCGGGCGGCCCGGACCTCGAGGGCCGCTGGCTGTACGAGGGCCCGCTCGCGCTCGACCGCACGGGCCCCTTCGGCTACACCGTGCGGATCCTGCCGTCGCACCCGCTGCTGGCGACCCCGGCCGAACCGGGGCTGCTGGCCACGCCGCTGGACCCGGCGGGCGACGGCGCCGGGGTGGTGCTGCGGTAGGGCCGCGGCTGCCCTGCCGCACCGGACGGCGTACGGCCCGGCCGCCCCGCGGGGTGCCGGGCCGTCACCGTGTCCGTCACCGTGTCCGTATCCCTGGCCGCGTCCGGGCGTCCGTGCGTCCGGGCCGGCGGTCAGCCGAGGCCCGCAGCGAGCCAGTCGACCACCTCGGCGGCCGCGTACGGCCGTGCGCCCGGTGACAGTTCCGGCAGGAAGGAGAGGCCCTTGCCGATCGTCACCAGCGGCGGTTCCACCCGGCCGCCCGGGTCGCCGGTCTGGAGCACCCGGGGCCAGGACGACGTCGAGGGCGGTGCCCGAGACCACGCCCAGCCGGCCGGTCCGTGCCACGGCACGGGCGAGCCGCCGGCCCGAGACGGCGACGCCCATCCCGCCCTGGATCAGATGGGGCGGCTCGGCAGCGGATCGGTTCTCGGGCTTGGCGCATCCTCCGGTCACCCGAACCCACCGGTTCCGTAGGTTCGCTCGGTCCGGTCTCCCGCCGCAGCGGGCGGACCGAGCCGAAGGTCCCGGGCACACGGGCGGAACGGCCCGGGGACGAGGGTCCCCGGGCCGTTCCGCTGGTGTTCCGGCTTGCTACCGCTGTCGGTTCACCCGTGGATCAGAAGGTGAGCTTCCAGCTGTTGATGTAGCCGGTGTCGGCGCTCGCCGTGTCGCGGACCCGGAGCTTCCAGGTGCCCTGGGCGGCCTCGGAGGAGGCGTTCACCGTGTACGACTTCACGACGTTGTCGGCGCTGTCGCTGTTCGTGATGTCCTCCAGGAGGTACACCGTGCCGTCGGGGGCGACGAGCGAGAGCACCAGGTCACCGCGCCAGGTGTGGACCACGTTCACGTCCACCTTGAGAGCGCTCGGGGCGTTGCCCGCGCGGTTCACGGCGATCGGCGAGTCGGTGGTCGCGTTGTCCGAGATCGCGTAGTCCGTGGTGTTCTCGAAGACGTTCCCCTGGGTGCCGACCGTCCACGAGAAGGACGCCGTGCCGGTCTGGCCGGCCGAGTCGGTCACCGTGACGGTCACGTTGTACGTGCCCGCGGTGTTCGCGGTGCCGGTGATCAGACCCGTGGAGGAGTTGATCGACAGTCCGGTCGGCAGGCCGGTGGCCGCGTAGCTCAGCGCACCCGCGTTGCTGCTGCTGGCCTGGATCTGCAGGCTGACCGCGCTGCCCGTGATGGTGCTCTGCGGGCCCGGGTTGGTCACCGAGACGCCGTTCGGGATGCGGGCGCCGACGTTGATGGCCGCCCAGGCGTTGGCCGCGTTGTTGTACGTGGCCGAGCCGGCGCCGTAGAGGTCCGCGGCCGCCTGCAGGGTGGCGACGCGGGCTGCGGCGTAGTTGGTGTTCGACTTGAACAGACCGGTGGTCAGCGCGCGGAACCAGATCTTCTCGGCCGCGGCGCGGCCGATCGGGGTCACGGGCAGACCGTCGGAGGTCGGCGAGTCGTAGCTGACGCCGTTGACGACCTTGGGGCCGCTGCCCTCGGAGGCCAGGTAGAACCAGTGGTTGGCCGGGCCCGAGGAGTAGTGGACGTCGATGCTGCCGATGCCGGAGTACCAGGCGTCCTTGGAGGAGCCGTCGCGGCTCGGCTTGTCCATGTAGCGCAGCGGGGTGCCGTTGCCGCGGATGTCGATCTTCTCGCCGACGAGGTAGTCGCCGACGTCCTGCGGGTTGTTGGCGTAGAACTCGACCGCGGCGGCGAAGATGTCGGACGTGGCCTCGTTGAGGCCGCCCGGCTCACCGCTGTAGGTCATGTTGCCGGTGACCGAGGTCAGGCCGTGGGTCATCTCGTGGGCGGCCACGTCGATGGACGTCAGCGGCTTGTTGTTGCCCTCGCCGTCGCCGTAGGTCATGCAGAAGCAGGAGTCCTGCCAGAACGCGTTGACGTAGGCGTTGCCGTAGTGGACCCGGGTGTACGGGGCCACACCGTCGTTGCGCAGGCCGTTGCGGCCGTGCACGTTCTTGTAGTAGTCCCAGGTCAGCGCGGCGCCGTAGTGGGCGTCGGCGCCGGCGGTCTCCAGGTTGGAGGGGCTGCCGTTGCCCCAGATGTCGTCCGGGCCGGAGAACAGGGTGCCGGTGCCCGACGTGCCCCGGTTCAGGTTGTACGTCCTGTGGTTGCCGCGCGCGGCGTCGGTCAGCGTGAAGTTGCTGCCCGAGGCCGAGGTGCCCAGCGTGACCTGGCCGCTGTACATGGTGTTGCCCGTGCCGGTCTCGACGGCCTGCCACTCGGTGATCTTCGCGCCGGTCTTGGCGTTGGTGACCACGTGCAGTTCGTTCGGGGTGCCGTCGTGCTGGAGTCCGCCGACCACGGTCTCGAAGGCGAGGACCGGGGTGCCGGTGGCGGCCCAGATCACCTTGCGGGCGTTCCGCGAGGCCTTGGTGTTCTTGGAGCCCTCGGCCTTGGCCGCGGACAGGGCCTGCTTCTCGGCGCTGGCCGGGGTGACCGCCGGGCTGGTGTCGGCGACCTTGATCGTGTGCTGCGTGGCCTTCGTGACGGACTGCGTCACGCCGCCCTTGGCGTGGACCGTCAGGTCACCGCCGAGCACGGGCAGTCCGGCGTAGGTCCGCTCGTACGTCGTGTGCGTGGTGCCGTCGGCGTCCTTGGAGACGTCGCGGACGACCAGCTTCTCCTGGCTGCCGAGCCCGAGGCCCCGTGCGGCCTGCGCCGTGGTGGCCGTGGCGCCGGCTATGAGGTCGGCGCGCTGGGACGGGGTGAGCTTGACCAGGGTCTTGCCCGGGTCGGCCTTCGGTGCGGGTGCGGCGACTGCGGCCTGTGACGCGGTGGCGTCGGCGGTGGCCGTTCCGGTCTGGATGCCTACGGCGAGCATGGCTGCGGCGGCAACGAGGGCGCCGGCCGCGGTGGCACGCCGCTGGGGGGTGGCTCTCAACGCAGACTCCTTCTGCAAGGGGGGTTCCGGACGGCTGGGTGGGCCTCCGGGCAGAACAGGGCTGGTGCGATGAACGGACTGAGAGTGCCACCCGACTTGACCGGATGTCAGGGCCGCGTCAAATGATTGGCCGGAAATGGTCCGTTGTCCGAAGATGCATGTCCGATATACGAACAATTCATCTGGGTGTGCGAGAGGGGCGTCCGGGATCCGGAACGAGAGGTACCGCCCGTTAACGAACGAGCAACGAGGGATCTCGTTCCCGTAAACGTGGCTAACCGTACGGGTGTTTGTCGTACTGTTTCCCGGTGCGTCAGTCGCACGTCGCCAGGGGAAGCGATGAGCACGCCGCACGGTCCACCAACCAAAGTGCCAGGGGGGCCCATGAGGCATGTCCATCTTCCCGCTCCACAAGTGGCCAGATCAGGCCCTGTGTCAGATGTGATCCGGCGTGGCCTGGGTGACAAGGCCCGCTGGTACCTGCCCACGGCCGTCGCCGCCGACCTCGTCGGCGCGGGCGTACCGGTGGCGCTCGTCTTCGAGGCGGCCCAGCAGGCGAGGCCCGTGTACTGCGCACTCGGCGCCGCGCTCGCCTGGACCGGCGTCCAGGCACTGCGCCGCCGCTACGCGTCGCGTTCGCTGGGCGAGTCCCGCGGGGTCCTGCCCGTCCTGCACGACTGGCTGATTCTCATCGGCGTACTCGCCGTGGCCCGTGCCGCGATCGACGAGAGCACCCCGCGACTGGCCGCGCTGGGCGCCCTCCTGCCCGCCCTGCTGATCACCGTCGCCTGCCACAAGCTCACCTACCGGCACCTGAGCGCCGCCCGCCGCGAGGCCCAGGCGGTCAGCCGGGTCCTCGTCGTCGGCGAGCCCGGCGCCGCCGAGAGCGTGATCGGCCACCTCGCCGCACGGACCGACCACCCGTACGTCGTCGTGGGCGTGATACCGGTCGGCTCCGGCGCCCTCACCAGCGGCGTGCCCGAAGCCGCGCGGATCGCGGGAGCGATGCCGGCGGCCCCCGGCGACGACACCGTGCCCGTCCTGGCCGCCGCCGCCGACTACCACGCCGACCTCGTGCTGGTCGCACCCGGCGCACGGATCGCCGGGGAGCGGCTGCGGCGCGTCGCCTGGGCCCTGCACGACGAAGGGCTCGAGCTGGCCGTCTTCCCGGGACTGGTCGAGGTGTCGCCCAAGCGGCTGGAGACCGTGTCCGCCGGCGGCCTCGCCGTGCTCCGGGTCGCGCCCCCGGTCAGCCGCGGCATACAGCCGGTGCTCAAGTCCGTGCTCGACCGCGCCGGAGCCGGCCTGGGCCTGCTCGTCCTCGCCCCGGTCTTCCTGGGCATCGTCGCGGCGATCCGGCTGGGCTCGCCCGGTGCCGCCTTCTACCGGCAGCGGCGCATCGGCCGGGGCGGGGTGCCGTTCACGATGTGGAAGTTCCGCACCATGGTCGTCGACGCCGACAAGCTCAAGTCCGATCTGGCCGGAGCGAACGAGAACGACGGCCACATGTTCAAGATGCGCCGCGACCCGCGGATCACCCGGGCCGGCCGGCTGCTGCGCCGCACCTCGCTGGACGAGCTGCCGCAGCTGATCAACGTCCTCACCGGCGACATGTCGCTGGTCGGCCCCCGCCCGCCGCTGCCCGAGGAGGTGGCGCAGTACGACGAGGTCGAACTGCGCCGGCTCACCGTGCGTCCCGGCATGACCGGGCTCTGGCAGATCAGCGGCCGGTCCGACCTGTCCTGGGACGAGACGATCCAGCTCGACCTGCAGTACGTCGACAACTGGTCCTTCACCAGCGACGTCGACGTCGTGGCCCGTACGTTCCGCGCCGTCGTCGACGGCCGCGGAGCGTACTGAGGGGCCACGCGTGAGATCAGCCCTGCTCGCGCCACCACCGGTAGGTGGCGGCGATCCCGTCCCGCAGGGGGATGCCCGGCTTCCAGCCGAGGGAGGTCAGCCGGGACACGTCCAGCAGCTTGCGGGGCGTCCCGTCCGGCTTGCTCGTGTCCCAGGCCAGCCGGCCCTGGAAGCCGGTCACCTCGGCGACCGTCTCGGCGAGCTCCCGGATCGTGAGGTCCTCGCCGCAGCCGATGTTCACCGGCTCGTCCCCGTCGTACGAGTTCAGCAGCGTCACGCAGGCCGCCGCGAGGTCGTCCACGTGCAGGAACTCCCTGCGCGGGGTGCCCGAGCCCCACAGCGTGACCTCGTCGCGGCCCTCGGCCGCCGCCTCGTGGAAGCGGCGGATCAGCGCGGGCAGCACGTGCGAGGTCTCCAGGTCGAAGTTGTCGCCCGGCCCGTAGAGGTTCGTGGGCATGGCCGAGATGTACGAGGCCCCGTACTGCTTCCGGTACGACTGGACCTGTACGATGCCGGCAATCTTCGCAAGCGCGTACGCCTCGTTGGTCGGCTCCAGCGGACCGGTCAGCAGGGCGTCCTCGCTGATCGGCTGCGGGGCCAGCTTCGGGTAGATGCACGACGAACCGAGGAACAGCAGCCGGCCGACCCCGGCAGCGTGTGCTCCGGCGATCACGCTGAGCTGGATCTTCAGGTTGTCCTCGAGGAACTGCACCGGGTAGGTGCTGTTCGCCATGATGCCGCCGACCTTGGCGGCGGCGAGGACCACCGCGTCGGGGCGGACCTCCGTCAGGAAGGCCTCGGTGGCCGCGGCATCGCGGAGGTCGAGGTCTTCGCGGCCACGGGTGATCACCTCGTGGCCCTCGGCGGTGAGCCGCCGGGCGACCGCGGATCCCACGAGGCCGCGGTGGCCCGCGACGAAGACGCGGGCATGCGTGGGCAGGTACGGCAGCGATGCAGTCATGACCCGGATCATGCCAGGCCTGCTCCGACCGCAGGGGACGAACCCCGCAATTCTGTACGAATCACACACTCTCCCTGGGGGAAGAGCCCATGAGCAAGACAGCACTGATCACCGGAGTCACCGGACAGGACGGCTCGTACCTCGCCGAGCTCCTGCTCTCCAAGGGCTACACGGTGCACGGGCTCGTGCGGCGCTCGTCCAGCTTCAACACCGAGCGCATCGACCACATCTACCAGGACCCGCAGACGGCCAACCGGTCCCTGGTCCTGCACCACGCGGACCTGTCCGACGGCGTCGCGCTGGTGAACCTGCTGCGCGACATCCAGCCCGACGAGGTCTACAACCTGGGCGCCCAGTCGCACGTCCGCGTCTCCTTCGACGCCCCGCTCTACACCGGCGACGTCACCGGCCTCGGCGCGCTGCGGCTGCTGGAGGCCATCCGGGCCAGCGGCGTGGACACCCGGATCTACCAGGCCTCGTCCTCGGAGATGTTCGGCGCCACCCCGCCGCCGCAGAACGAGCACACGCCGTTCCACCCGCGCAGCCCGTACGGCGCCGCCAAGGTCTTCGCGTACTGGACCACGGTGAACTACCGCGAGGCCTACGACATGTTTGCGGTCAACGGCATCCTGTTCAACCACGAGTCCCCGCGGCGCGGCGAGACCTTCGTGACCCGCAAGATCACCCGCGCGGTGGCCCGCATCAAGACCGGCCTCCAGGAGCACCTGTACCTGGGCAACCTCGACGCCGTCCGTGACTGGGGCTACGCCCCCGAGTACGTCGACGCCATGTGGCGGATGCTCCAGCAGGACGAGCCCACGGACTACGTCGTCGCCACCGGCGTGCCGGCCACGGTGCGGCAGTTCCTGGAGGCGTCCTTCGCCCACGCGGGCCTGGACTGGAACGAGCACGTGCGCTACGACGCCAAGTACGAGCGCCCCAGCGAGGTCGACGCCCTCATCGGGGACGCGAGCAAGGCGAACGAACTGCTCGGCTGGAAGCCGACGGTCCTGGTGGACGAACTGGCCCGGATCATGGTCGACGCGGACATCCGCCAGGTCGAGGACCAGTTGGCCGGGGTCGCGGTACGGATCGACCGCTGACCCCATAGAGTTTGCATGTTCCGGTCACCACTCACCCGTGGTGGCCGGAAAATGCCGCCGTATGTCCGCAGTGCGCCGATTCGCTGGAGCCCATTGGTATGCAATGGGTCAAGCGGGGTGACCGGGCCCTCGCTTGAGCCCTACTCTGCGCCAGTACATATGGCTGTTCGGATGTTTCCAGCCATTTTTCAAACCGGGCACTGTGCCCTGGGGGGCTCATGCGTAGATCCAGAGGGCTGACTGCCGCCCTCGTCCTCTCCCTCGCCGGTGCGGGTACCGGCATCGGTCTGATGGTGATGCCCGAGGCGTCCGCCATCACCTCGCCGGTGGCCTTCACGGCCGACGACCTGCCCACCTGGCAGCCGAACGGCATCGTCTTCGCCATGGCCGAGGCGAACGGCACGGTCTTCGCCGGCGGCACCTTCTCGGCGGTCACCCCGCCGCAGGGCTCCGCCGGGACCGAGCAGGAGGCCGTGAACTTCGTCGCGCTCGACGCCGCGACGGGCGCCCCGACCTCGTGCAAGCTGTCCTTCACCGTCAGCGAGGGCTCCGCGACCGTGCGCGCCCTCGTGGTCTCCGAAGACAAGAAGACGCTCTACGCGGGCGGCTACTTCGGCGCGGTCAACGACGTCCCGGTCAGCAGCGTCGCCGCGATCGACATCGCGAGCTGCGCCCCCAAGGCATCGTTCCACCCGAGCTTCCCCGCCACCGTGCGCGCGCTGGCCCTGGGCAACGGCGCCCTCTACGCGGCCGGCGACTTCGGCACCGTCGAGGGCCAGAACCGCGAGCGCTTCGCCGCGGTCGACGCCGAGACCGGCGCCCTGAAGCCCTTCACGGCGAACGCCGACGAGCCGGGCCGTGCCATCGAGGTCACCCCCGACGGCAAGAACGTCGTCCTCGGCGGCGACTTCTTCTCGGTCAACAACGCCAACACGCACGCCCTGGCCGTGGTGAACGCCACCACCGGCGCGCTCACCAAGACCTACCCGAACGGCTATTTCCCCACCAACTCGGTCGTCAAGGACATCTCGACCGACGAGACGGGCATCTACACCGGCAGCGAGGGCTCCGGCGGCGGCGTCTTCGACGGCCGCACCGGCCTCAACCTCGACTTCACCGAGAAGTGGCGCGACCGCTGCCTCGGCGCGACCCAGTTCGTGCTGCCGTACCAGGGCGTGCTCTACAGCTCCTCGCACGCGCACGACTGCTCCACCGAGGACGAGTTCCCCGACGGCAAGCGCCACTTCCTGCTGGCCCAGCCCACCGACCACAAGGGTGCACCCCCCGCGCCCAACGGCGGTTACGTGCGCGGCCCCGGCAAGCTCGGCTGGCACCCCACGGCCAACGACGGCATCGGCGAGGGCATCGGCCCGCGCGTGATGGCCGTATCGGAGAAGAACGACGTCCGGTACATGTGGGTCGGCGGTGAGTTCACCTTCATCAACGGCAAGGAGCAGCAGGCTCTGACCCGTTTCGCCTCCACCGGCGACGTCGGCGCCCCGACGACCCCGGTCGGCAGCGCCGCCAGCGTCAAGCCCGGCGAGGCCCAGGTCCGCTGGCGCACCTCGTACGACGCCGACGACAGCAAGCTGACCTACCGCATCTACCGCAACGGCTCGGCGACCCCGATCGCCACCGTCAGCGCCAGTTCCCTGGAGTGGGAGCGTCCGCAGGCCTCCTGGACCGACACCACCGTCCAGGCCGGCCAGTCGTACACCTACCGGGTGCGCGCCACCGACGCGGCGGGCAACAACAGCGCCCTGTCGGCGACCGCCTCGGTCACCGTCCCGAGCACGGTCCAGTCGTACCCGAACCAGGTCCGCGCCGACGGCGCCTCCCTGTACTGGCGCTACGACGACACCGTCATCCCGTACGCCGCCGACTCCTCCAAGGACGGCAACCACAGCGGCGTGCACCTCAACGCCCCCGGCCTGCGCCAGTCGCCCGGTGCCGTCACCGGTGCCAGCACGGCCATCGCCTTCAACGGCACCAGCCAGCAGGTGTACAGCTCCCGCCGCACGACCGTGGGCGCCAGCTACACCCTGGAGACCTGGTTCAAGACCGGCACCTCGCGCGGCGGCAAGCTGATCGGATTCGGGAACAACACCACCCGGAACAGCAGCACGTACGACAAGCAGATCTACATGACCAACACCGGTCGTCTGATCTTCGGCGTCTACAACGGCTCCACCCGCACGATCAGCACCGGCCTGTTCGACACGTACAACGACAACAAGTGGCACCACGTGGTCGCCACCCAGGGCCCCGCGGGCATGGCGCTGTACGTCGACGGCCAGAACAAGGGCACCCTGAACGCCACCACCCACCAGGCCTACACGGGCTACTGGCACGTCGGCGGCGACAACCTGTCCAGCTGGCCGACCCGTCCGACGAGCAACTACTTCGCCGGACAGATCGACGAGACGGCCGTCTACCCGACCGCGCTCACCCAGGCACAGGTGCAGAACCACTTCAACCTGGCCAAGGCCCCCTCCGACACGGTCTCCGAGGTCTCCGCGACCGAGGACACCTACATCAACCAGGGAGCCCCGAGCGCCGCCTACGGCACGTCCAGCTCGCTGGCCGTCCGCGGCAGCGGCTCGCTCTACCAGTCCTACCTGCGCTTCAACCTGCCGGCCGCCCCGGCCGGCCAGGTGCTGAAGGGCGCTTCGCTGCAGATCAAGACCTCGACCCAGGCGAACTCCGGCACCGCCGACACCGTCTCCGTGGTCCCGGTCACCGGCAGCTGGAGCGGGGCGAGCACCTACACGACCCGGCCGACCGTCGGCACCACGCCGCTCGGCTCGGTGAACGGCATCGCGGAGGGCTCGGCGGTCCACAGCGTGGACCTGAACACCGCGACCGTCGCCGCGGCCCTGGGCACGAACTACAGCCTGGCGCTCGTCAGCAACGGCAGCGACCCGCTGTGGCTGTGGTCCTCGGAGTCCACCGCCTCGGAGGGCACTCCGCAGCTCATCCTCACCTTCGGCCCGCAGTAGCGGACCGGTGAACGCAGGTGCGGGGCCCGGCCGGACCGGCGGGCCCCGCACCCGTATCCGGATTCCCCGGTACGGATGAGATCCGCAGTCCGCACCCACACCGAATGACCCAGTACCACTGGAGCCACCTGATGCGTCCCCTGAACCGGCGCTCCTCGGCCGCGGTCCTCCTGGCCGCCGCCCTCACCCTCACCGCCTGCAGCTCCGACGGCGAGGACACGAAGAAGTCCGTGGCCGGCGCGCACGCGGCGGCCCCCTCCGAGGTGGCCGAGCCCGGCACCGACCCCTCCGCCACCCCGGCGGCCAAGACCGCGCCGCCCGCGGCCAAGCCGAGCGGCCCGGTCGTCGCCGACGGCGACCTCAAGCCGGTCACCGGCACCTTCACCGAGGAGGAGAAGGAGTACCTGAGCGGCCGCGTGCCCAAGAAGACGGACCCGGCCGCGGTCCTGCAGACCGGTCAGGAGGCCTGCCAGCGCGTGGCCCGGACCGCCAAGCGCGACAAGGACGCCGCCATCGCCGCGATCATCGCGGGCGAGATCCTGGCCGCCAAGGGCGCGATCCCGCACCTGTGCCCCGAGCTGAAGCCCGTCCTGGCCACGGCCGAGCAGGGCTTCACCGACGGTGTGCTCGAGAACCCCGACGCCGGCAGCTACCGGGCGCTGACGCCGGGCCCCGCCTGCACCTGGCAGGCCAAGGGCAGCGGCGGCAAGAGCCTGGCCGCCGGCCCCGGGATGGGCTCGAAGCCCGGCGCGGAGATCGTCGCCAAGATCCCGTCCGGAACCGCGGAGTTCGTCTCCAGCGGCTGCTACGCCTGGATCCCCGCTTCCTGACGCGCCCCTCGCGCGGCCCGGCGCCGGAGCGGTCGGCACCCGTTGTCAGACCGCTCCGCTACGGTCCGGATCATGACGGATTTCGTACTGGTTCCCGGCTCCTGGCTCGGCGCGTGGGCATGGGACGAGGTGGTCCCGCAGCTGCGCGCGGCGGGCCACGGCGCCCATCCGCTCACCCTGTCCGGTCTCGCGGAGCGGCAGGGTGAGCCGGCCGGGCAGCAGACCCACGTCCGGGACATCGTCCGCGAGGTGGAGCGCCTCGGCCTGCGGGACGTCGTCCTCGTCGGCCACAGCTACGCCGGGATCCCGGTCGGGCAGGCCGCCGAGCGGATCGGCGACCGGCTGGCCCACGTGGTGTTCGTGGACTCCAACGTCCCCGCGGACGGCGAGTCGTTCTTCTCCGCCTGGCCCGAGGGCCGGGCGATCGCAGAGGCCCTCATCGCCGCCAACGACGGCTTCTGGCTGCCCCTGACGGCCGAGGAGTACGACGGCCAGGGACTGACCGGCGAGCAGACCGCCCGCCTCGTCGGCGGCTCGACCCCGCACCCGGCCGCCACGCTCACCGAGCCGGCCGCGCTCGCCCGCCCGCTCGGCGGGCTCCCCGCCACCTACGTGAAGTGCCTGCTGGACGGCGCCGAGCCGAACCCCGACGTGGCCGCGCTGCTCACGAGCGAGCGGTGGCGGCTGGTCACGATGGACACCGGCCACTGGCCGATGTTCTCCCAGCCGCGCGAGCTGGCGGGGATCCTGCTCGACGCCGCGGCGCGCGGCCGCGGTCAGCGGCCGCCGGCCAGCGTCGCGTAGGTCGCCAGCAGGGTGTCCAGGACCGCGTCCATCGAGAAGGACTCGGCCGCCAGCTTCCGGGCGGCCGTGGACGCGGCCTGGTTCGCCTGCTCGTCCAGCAGCTCCAGTACCGCCGCGGCGACGCCCGCGGCACCCGGCTCCACGGCCCGGCCCGCACCCGCCGCCGCGATGTCCTTCGCGAGCCCGTTGGAGTGCGTGACCACCGGCGGGACGCCCACCGACAGCGCCTCCAGCACCGACATCGGGAACGGCTCGTCCACCGACGGCAGGACGTAGACGTGCGCCCGCCGCAGCTCCTCCAGGACCCGTTCGCCGGGCAGCGCGCCCGTCACCGTGACCCGGTCCGCGAGCCGAAGGGTGTCGATCCGGTGCCGCACCGCGCCGAGCTCGCCCTCGTCCGGCCCGGCCAGCACGAACTGCGCGTCCGGGCGGGTCCGCAGGACCTCCGCGGCCGCGTCGACGAAGTCCACCGGCCGCTTGCGGGCCTGGAGCCGGGCCGCGAACAGGATCCGCGGCGGCCCCGACAGCGGCGGCCGCTCCTCCTGCGCGGGGGTGCCGTTCACCAGCCTGACCGCCGTGGCGAGCGGGTGGCCCACCACCGCGTCCAGCCCGGCCCGCTCGTGCGGGGTCAGGTACAGCACCGCGCCGGCGCCGCGCAGCAGCCGGCGTACGGCCACCGCGTCCAGCACCTTGGCGAGCAGCTTCTCGCTGGGGTCGACCATGCCGTGGGTCTGGAGCACCAGCGGCTTCCCGGCGCGCAGCGCGGCCAGCGCGACGGGCAGGGTCACCAGGTCCCGGGCCAGGTGGACATGGACCAGATCGGCATCGCGTACGAGCTTCCCGGCCCGTGCCAGCAGCGCGGGCGAGGTCATTCCGCTGAAGCCTAGGGGCAGCAGCCGCCGGGCCGGGTAGAGCTTCGCGGGCACTCCCTCGACCTCGGTGGGCCAGGGGCCCTCGAAGCCGTCGCCGAGCGCCAGCAGGGCGGCCTGATGGCCGCGTGCCCGCAGGCCCTTGGAGAGGTTCAGGGCGACCCGCACGGGCCCGCCGAAGGCGTGGGTGGGGGAGTGCAGGGTGACGGCGTGCAGGACTCTCACTTGGGCTCCTCCACGGGCCGGCGGGTGCCGTCGGCCGTCTGCAGGGTCAGTTCGGGCAGGTCCTTGTGGACGACGGACCCGGCCCCCGCGACGGCGCAGCGGCCCACGGTGACGCCGGCCAGCACGGTTGCCCGGGTGGCCACCCAGGCGCCGTCCTCGACGGTGATCGGGGCGTTGCGGTAGCGGAAGTCGGCCGCGCGGTGGTCGTGGCTGCCCGTGCACAGCAGGGCCTCCTGGGACACGCACACGTGCGCGCCGAGGGTGACGGGCTCCAGGTTCAGCAGCCAGGCGCCCTCGCCGATCCAGGTGTGGTCGCCGACCGTGAGCTTCCACGGCCACAGGACCCGCACCCGGTGCCGGATCAGCACGCCGGTGCCGATCTGCGCCCCGAAGGCGCGCAGCAGGGCGACCCGTACCCGCGCCGGGCAGAACCAGGCCATGAAGACCGTGTTCATCACGGCGAACCACAGCGCCTGCGTCAGCAGTCCGCGGCCCTTGTCGTATCCGGCCAGCGTGAAGGCCGGGAGATCACGCATCTTTCACCCCCACCGGCACCACCCCGGGCGCCGACCGCTCACATTATCGGTTTACGGCGCACTAGACTGCGGCCGAACTCATGGCACGGGCGGGGGCACGGTTGGCAACGGACACACGCAGGCCGGCACCCGCGCCCGCTCGCGTTCCAGGGATCGGGCCCGAGGCTCCCGGTACGGACGCGGGCGCCGCACAGTGGGGCAAGGTCACCACTCCGCGGACCCTGCTCTCGCGCGCCCTGTCGGTGCCGCTCGCCCTCGGCTTCACGGTCTTCCTGCCGCTGATGGTCGCGGTGCAGGCCGGGGCGGGTGCCAAGGACGGCGCCTTCTACCTCCAGCTCGCGCTCGCCATGTACTCCGGAGCCCGGCTCTCGGCGATGGTCCTCACCAGCCGCCGCAAGCTGCTCCAGGGCTCCTTCTGGCTGTTCGTCTACATGGCGATGGGCGTGGCCCCGCTGGCGCAGGCGGTGCTGGGGCAGGTGCCCACCCCGGTCGTCGGGCCGCGTACCGACCTGACCGCCGCGATCGCCCTCGTGCTGCTGGGCTGCATCTGCTTCGACGTGGGCGCGCTGCTGGCCCGCCACCGGCCCTCCGGGCGGGCGCAGGGCGGCCGTGCGGAGCCGAAGCCGATGATGGTCCACAAGCGGCGGCTCCAGCTGCTGACCCTGATCGCCTTCCTGTGCAGCGGGGTGTTCGTGATGAAGCTCGGCGGTCCCGCCGTCTTCTTCAGCAGCCGCCAGGAGATCATCGCGGGCATCGCGGAGGCCGGTGTCTCGGCCGACGACGGCCAGGCGGGCCAGGCCTTCCTGCGCGGCTTCGGCACCGTGCCGGCCCTGCTCGCCCTGCTGATCTACACCCGCTGGCTGGTCACGTCCGTCCACGCCCGCCGGACGCCCTGGGTGATCGCCACGTGGGCCGCCCTCGCCGCGCTCAACATGGTCGTCAACAACCCGATCTCGAACCCGCGGTACTGGTTCCTCACCGTCATGTTCGCCATGCTCTTCACGGTCTTCCCGGTGAGCGCGGCGATGTACCGGGTGGCGCTGTCCATGGGCGTGGTCGTGGCTCTGGTGATCTTCCCGTTCGCGGACCGCTTCCGCTACGACGAGAAGAACTACAAGCCGGTGGAGACGACGTCCGTCCTGGAGCCGATGGCCCTCAAGGACTACGACCAGGTCGGCATGTTCGCCAACACCATCACCTTCGTCGAGTCCGGCCCCGGCCACTTCTACGGTCGCCAGCTCGCCGGTTCGGTCTTCTTCGCCGTCCCCCGCTCGGTCTGGCCCGACAAGCCTCGCGACACCGGCGTGATGGTCGGCCAGTGGATGGGCACGGTCAACACCAACCTCTCCTCCCCGATCTGGGCGGAGCTGTGGATCGACTTCGGCCCCGTCGGCATGGGCGGAGGCCTCCTCGGCCTGGGCTACGCGGCCTCCCGGGTGGACCGCCGCTACGCCAAGCGCGCCACCCGCCGGACCCCGCCGGGCAGCCTGATCTCCGTCGTGGTGCCGCTGGTGGCCGGGTACTCCTTCATCCTGCTCCGCGGCCCGCTGCTCCAGGCCTCGGGCCGGGTGGCGATCGCGATGCTGTGCCTGGCGCTAGTCGCGACCTACCGCACCGACAGGAGCAAGGTCCTGCGCTGAGGCGTCCTGCGGCCGCAGGCGGGCGACCTTCCACCAGGCGGCGAGCGCCTTGAGGGCCGAGCCCGCGGCCAGGCCCCAGGCCGCGCCCGCCACTCCCCACAGGGCGTACCCGGCGAGCAGGAGGGCCACCGAGAGCAGCGAGAAGACCACCTGGACCGACAGGGTGGCCTTCGGGGCCAGGACGCGCAGGGTGAGCAGCGCGCAGGTGCCCAGGCCCATCACGGCGTACTGGGCGCCCGTCGCGGGCAGCAGGGCGGCGGCGGAGGTCCAGGTCTCGCCGAGGAGTTCGCGGCCGGTCCGGGCGGGCAGCGCGTACAGGACGGCGGCCCAGGAGGCGCCGACGGCGGAGAGGAACAGGCCGAGGGCGGCGGTCGCCCGGACCACGCGCCGCTTGCCGCCGAGCCTTCCGAGGAAGGGCGGGCCGAAGGCGCCGGCGGAGTTGAACAGGACGTTCAGCGGCCCGAAGAGGGTGGTCGCACCGCGCAGCGCGCCGACCGCGAGCGGGGTGGCGAAGAGCCCGAGGCCGAGGACGGCGAGCTGGCTGGAGCCGTTGCCGACGGCGAACTCCACGGCGAAGCGGCGGCCGAGGTGGTCCCGGTGCAGGAAGCGGCGCAGATCGGTGCGGTGACCGGCGGTGAACGGGCGCAGCAGCAGGAGCCCGAGGGCCAGCGCGGGCAGCGCGGACAGTCCCCAGACCAGTACGAGCCGGGCGGGCCCGGCGCCCTGCGGCTGGACGGCCAGCGCACCCACCGCGCAGGCCAGCCGCAGCAGGTCCGCGGCGAAGGCGCGGTGCGGCTGGTGCAGCGCGGAGAAGCAGTACCGCATCCCGTCCTGGAGCAGCACCAGGGGCAGGACGAGGGCCAGCGCGAGCAGCGCCCGCCCGCCGTCGCCGGGCAGGAACAGACCGGTCAGGAGCAGGAGCACGGAGGCGGCGGCCGCGGCGAGGGCGGTGAAGGAGACCGCCGATCGGCAGGCCGGGCCGACGGCCGCGCCGCGTTCGAGCACCACGGTCTGGCCGACGTACGCCATGCTCAGGCCGAGCAGCACGCTGAAGGCGACGTACACCATGGAGAAGGCCGCGAAGCCGTCCGCCGAGGACAGCCGTGCGGCCAGGACGAGCACCAGGATGTTGGTCAGGCTGGACGCGGCCTGGTCGCCGACGGAGGCCAGCAGGGCCACCGCGCGCCGCGGTTCGCGGGGCGTGGCGGCGCGCTCGGTCCGGGGCCCGGGGATCCGGGCCCCGTCGGGAGCATCGGTCACCGCTGGCCCGTGCGTACGGTGCGCAGCGCGACGGTGTCGCTGCCGTCGCCCGGGATGTGCTGGGTCGGGTCCGGGATGCGCTGCTCGGGCCGCGGCGGGGGGTCGACGCGCGGCGCGGGCGCGGGCGCGGCGCCGCCCCGGCGCTGGCTCTTCTTGCCGTTCCTGCCGCGGGGCTCCTTCGGCTGGCTGGCGTGCAGGACCGCGCCCAGGACCGTGCCGCCGGCGCCGCTGATCAGTTCGCGGATGCGGACCAGGTCGGTGCGGTGCACGGCCCGCGGGTCGCAGACCACGAGCACGCCGTCGACGCGGTCGACGAGCGCGAGCGCGTCGGCGTACGACAGGACGGGCGGCGCGAGCACGACCACGGTGGAGTTGGGGGAGTCGGCCTCGGAGATCAGCCGGGAGGCCCGCTGCGAGGTCAGTGCGCGCGGGACGTTGCGCACCCGCTCGCCGGGGATCAGGTCGAAGGAGCCCGACTCGCCCGCGTCGACGGCGAGCTGGCGGCCGTCGGGCCACTCGGTCTCGGTGGCGCCGCCGGTCGTGTGGCTCCAGCGGGGCCGGGCACCGGTGTCGGTGCGCAGCTGGCTGGCGAGCACGGGCGTGCGCAGGTCCGCCTCGATGAGCAGGACGTCCTTGCCGGTCTCGGCGAAGGAGGCGGCGAGGTTCACGGCGGCTGCGGCCGCGGTCTCGCTGCTGCCGCGCGGGGCGACGACGAGCAGTCGACGGCGGTCGGCGAACCGGGAGTCGTAGGCGAGCCGGAAGGCCACCGACCGGTACTCCTCCGCGAGCCGCGGGTCGGCTTCGCCCGCAGCGAGCAGCGGTCCGCCGCCCGTCTTGTCGCGGGGCAGGGTGCCGAGCACGGGCGCGCGCAGGGCACGGGCGACGTCGCCGTCGGAGCGCGGCGCGGGGTCGAAGACGAGCCGCACCCAGGCGGCGAGCAGGCCGAGGGCGAGGCCCACGGCCGCGCCGAGCGCCAGGGACATCGGCAGCCCGGGGCCGTCCGGCACGGTCGGCGGGGTCGCGGTGCTGGTGACCCGGCCCGGGCTCATGTCGAGGGCTTCGAGCTTGGTGATGCTGCCCTGGAGCTGGCTGATCCGGCCGAGCAGGTCGCTCTTGGTGGCGTAGGCGGAGTCGCGCGCGGTGCCGTCGGGCAGCCGGGAGATCTCCTTGACGAGCTCGTCGTGCTTCTTGGCGATGGGGTCGCGCTGGTCCTTGTACCCCTTGACCATCTTGTCGCGGATGGCCTCGATGTTCTGCTCGCGCTTGGTGAGGTACGCCTTCGTCATGGCGTTGGCGCGCTTCGCGGCCTCCTTGGGGGAGGCGGCGGTGTACGTGAACCGCAGGACGAGGCTCTGCGGGGGGTTGGTGACCTGGAGGCCGCTGCGCAGTCCGGCGAGCCCGGAGTCCGGTATGCCGAGCTTCTCGGCCGCCTCCTGGGCGACGGAGTTGCTGAGCGCGGTCTGGCGTTCGGAGCCGACGTTGATCGCCTTGTCCGGCGAGATGCTCGGGTTGAAGGGGTCGTCGGTCGGCGTGCGGAGCACGACGTCGGCCGTGGCCACGTACGTGTCCGCCGTGCTGATGCCGAGCCAGGCGCCGCCGAGCAGTCCCACGCCGACGCCGCCGGCGATCAGCCGCCGGTACCGCAGCAGCTGCCGGAACTGGTCTCTGAGGAGATCCGGTTCGTCTTCGCCCGCGGTCGCCGCGGCGCGGTTCGTCTCCGTCACGGCCGGGGACCCCCAAGTGCTTCGTCTATCAGTGCGTCGATGCGGGCCAGACCCGCGTCGCGGCTCAGGTGGGCCGCAACGTGGCGGGGACCGGCCGCACCCAGTGCGTCGGCCGCCGCAGGATCCTCGGCGAGGATCCGTACGGCCTTGAGCAGGGCGTGCGGGTCCTCCGGCGGTACGAGCACCCCGGCGCCCGACCGCTCGACCTCCTGGGCGGTGCCGCCTTCGGCCGCCACGGAGGCGACGACGGGACGGCCGGCCGCGAAGTAGGAGGTGAGCTTGGAGGGCACGCTCATGTCGAGTACGGCCGCGTGCTGGGTGACGGCGAGTACGTCCGCCGCCGCGAGGATATCCGGGAACGCCCCGTCGGCGGCAGGGGGGATGATGTCCAGGTTCGGCACGTCCGCCGCCAGCTCCGCCAGAGCGCCGCGCTGGCTGCCGTCTCCCATGAGGACGAAGCGGACGTCGGGGTCCAGCCGGGCGGCCCCGACGAGGACCTCCAGGCCCTGCTTGAGGCCCATGTTGCCGGAGTGCAGGACCACGGTCTGGCCGGGCGCCCAGCCGAGGTGCTGCCGGGTCTCGCCGCGCGGCCGGGACGGACCGGGCACGTGGGACCAGTTGGGGACGAGCCGGATCTTCTTCGGGTCCACGCCCATGGCCACGACCTTGTCCACGAAGGTCTCGTGGATGACGCCGACGAGGGTGGCCCGCTTGAGCGCGTACGCCTCGGCCTTCGCGGCGAGCGCGGCGGCCTTGTCACCTCCGCTGATCCCGCTCTGGGCGGCCGCGGCCCCCATCAGGTCCTGGACCACCGGGACGTACGGGACCTTCCAGCGCGCGGCCAGCCGGGCGGCCAGCACCCCGCCGGCCAGGCTGGGCATCTGGGCCAGCACCGCGTCGGGCCGGGGCATCCGGGGCGGGGCCACGGCGCCGTGCAGCAGGATCGATCCCTCGAACAGGGCCCGCTTCACGGCGGTCTGGCGGGCGGGCACGGTGTGCCTGCGCCGGTGCAGGGTCACGCCCGCGCGCTCCTCCCTGTGCCGGAGCGCCCCCTTGTACTCCGGGTCGAGCGACCACGAAGGGTAGTGGGGCATACCGGTGAACACGTGCGTCTCATGGCCGGATTCCGCCCAATGTTCCGCAATCTGGGTCGCATAGGGACCGATCCCTGCGTGCTCGGGAGCGTAATTCGTCGAAACGAGCAGCAGCTTCTTGCGGCCGGATCTGGACACTGAGCTTCCCCTTCCCCCTGGGTAGTGCGCAGGCCACCCTAATCGTTCACCAACACGGCTCGGAATGTGCACGCTATCGTCTGATAATCCGCCGCACTGGGGAGTGCGGCCTGTGGGGGGTACCGATGACGGAGCGAGACATGTCCGAGCACAGAGCGTCCGCGCGCAAGCCGTACCGAGTCGGCTATGCGCCCGGGGCCTATGACCTCTTTCACATCGGACATCTCAACATCCTCCGCCATGCGCGCAGTCAGTGTGACTACCTCGTCGCCGGAGTGGTTTCGGACGAAATGGCCGAACTTGCCAAGGGTCGCCGCCCGATGATCCCGCTCGTCGAGCGCCTGGAGATCGTCCGCAGCGTCAAGTACGTCGACGCGGCATTCGTGGAGACGGTCCCGGCCAAGCTGGAGACCTGGAAGCAGGTCCGCTTCGACGTGATCTTCAAGGGCGACGACTGGCGCGGGACCCCCAAGGGCGACAAGCTCGAATCGGACTTCGCCTCGGTCGGCGTCGACGTCGTCTACTTCCCGTACACCGTGCACACGTCGAGCACCCAGCTGCGCCGGGCCCTCGACGCGCTCGCGCAGCCGACGGCCCAGTCGCTCCCCGAGTCCGTCACCGCCGAACTGCGCTGAGCTCCCGGAACCACTTGGCCAGGAACGCCACCAGGAACAGCACGGCGACCGCGCCGAATCCCGCGTAGGCCCACCGGAACGCCTCCCCGCCGCCCAGCAGCAGGAACACCAGGCAGAACACCCCGTAGTCCACGGGCAGCAGCGCGACCGCACGCAGCGTGGACGGGGCGGCGGCGGAGGACCCGGGCGCGGGCTTCGGCTTCAGCTTCTCCGTGAGCAGTCCGCCGAAGAAGGTGACGATCGAGGCGAACTGGAACACGAGCGGCACCAGCAGCCAGCCCTCTCCCGGTATCCCGTACGCGTCGGGGAACCGGTAGAAGGCGATCAGGACACAGGTGTGCAGGGCCGTGATCTTGGCGCAGTCCACCACGTGGTCCAGCCACTCGCCGGCCGCGCTGCCGCTGCCGCGCAGCCGGGCGAGCTGGCCGTCGGCCGAGTCGAAGGCGAAGCCGACGGCGAGCGCCGCCCACACCGCGATGCCCAGGGCCCACGAGGGCGGGGTCAGCGCGACCGCGGCGATCGGCGCGAAGCTGAACGCGGCGCTGACCAGCGTCACCTGGTTCGGGGTGAGGCCGAGCGCGTACGAGCCGGCGGCCAGGTACCGCCCCATCGGCCGGTTCACGAACCGGGAATAGAGCGACACGCCCTTCGCGGACTTCTGTGCCCCGCGCAGCTCGTGCAGCGCGGTCCCGACTCTGCCCATGGGCACTCGTATCCCCTCATGTCATGGAACGCGGGTGCGAACCGACCCGCGTTGGCGCACATCATCGCAGGACGAGGGGGGCCGTCCTGCGCGGGTTCGTACGGACGTCCGGAAGCAGCAGCACGGAGAGGTTCGCGGCGGCCGTGAGGGCGGCCGCGACCAGCAGCGGGGCGGTGGTGCCGGTGACCCCCGCGAGCGGGGCGGCGACCGCCAGGCCCAGCGGGCGGGCGGCGAACGAGATCAGGGTGTCGAAGGAGCCGACCCGGCCCAGCGCCTCGGCCGGGATGCGGCGCTGGAGCTCCGTCTCCCACAGCGGGATCAGGACGCCCAGCCCGAACATGGCGGCGAAGAAGGCGGCGGCGGTCGCGGGGAGCGGCAGCCGCAGTGCGAAGGCCGTGAGCGGGAGCGCCTGTACGGAGGCCCCCAGCGCGACCCCGTACAGCGGGCGGCGCAGCGACAGCCGCCCGGCGGTCCACACGCCGGCGAGCATCCCGGCCGTGCCCACCTGGGCGATGATCACCCAGGACCGCTCGCCGCCCAGGCTCTCCACGGCGATCAGCGGGCCGAGGGTGAGCAGCAGGCCGGCCGCGAGGTGCCAGACGCCGTGGGCCAGGACGTTGGCCAGGAACCACGGGTGACGCCGGGTCTCCGTCCAGCCCGCGCGCAGTTCCTCGCGGAAGCCGCCGGACCCGCCGGGGGCCCGCGACCCGGTGCGGGCGGCGGTGGCGGCGGTGGCGGCGGTGCGCAGGCCGCCGAGGGTGAACGCCGAGGCGGTGAACAGCAGTCCGGTCAGCAACGAGGACCACCCGGCGCCGGCCGCCAGGACCAGCCCGCCCGCCGCAGCCGGTGCGGCCAGCTGCGCAACGCCCTGGGCCATGCCCAGCCGGGCGTTCGCGCGCAGCCGCCCCTCGGCGGGGACGGTCGCCGCGACGAGCGTGCGGACCGAGGGGGTGCCGAAGGCCACGGCCGCCCCGGTGACCGCGGCCAGTGCCGCGAGCGCGGGGATCCGCACCGGGCCGGTCAAGAGCAGCGCGCCGGTCGCCAGCTGGGCGGCGGCGCGTACGAGGTCGGCCGCGAGCACGACCCGCTGCGGCGGATGGCGGTCGGCGGCCACGCCGGCGACGGGCAGCAGGAGCAGCATCGGCAGGAGCTCGCAGGCGAGTACGAGGCCGAGGTCCCCGGCGGAGCCCTCGCCGAGCACGGCGAGGGTGAGGGTGGTGGGGACGAGGGCCGTCGCGAAGGCGGCGACGGTACGGCCGGCCAGCAGCCGCCACAGGGCCGGGGTCATGTCAACCGAGGTCATGATCGCGAATGTATTTCGTCAGCGAATTATTCGTCAACGAATTAATGTGTGGTCCGGTGCCGGAGCAGCGCGCCGATAATGGGGCCATGGAGGATTCGGTCGACCGTCACATCGCCCGCTGGCGCGGCAAGGCGCCCTTCGACGAGCGGGTGGAGGGCATCGTCACCAGGGTCCAGCTGCTCACCAAGCATGTCAGGCAGGAGAAGAACCGCGCGCTCGCGGAGGTCGGGCTCCAGGAGTTCGAGTTCGAGACCCTGCACCGGCTCGCCTCCCGGGGCAGGCCCTGGCGCGCCACCCCGTCCGAGCTCGCCGCCGAACTGCTGGTGTCGCCCGCCGGGATGACCGGCAGGCTGGACACCCTGGAGCGCTCCGGCCTGGTCCGCCGGGTACGGACCGCCGCGGACCGGCGCCGGGTGGACGTCGAGCTCACCGACACCGGACGCAGCCGCTGGACGGCGGCGATGGAACTGCGCTCCGTCGCGGAACAGGCCATGGTCGAGCCGCTCGACGCCACCGAACAGGACGCCCTGTCGGACCTGCTCAAGCGGATGCTGCTCTGCGTGGAGGACCGCGCCTGACGGTGCCCGACGGCTCCGGGCGGACCCCGGCGGCCCTGGCGGGTCAGTTCGCCGGTTCGATCGCGAACAGCTGGCCGCCCCGGCCCACGCAGCGCTCCATCACCGCCTCCGTGCCCGCCGTCTTGGCGGATCCCTTGATGCCGACGCAACCCTGCCCGTCCACCCGCAGGACGTAACGGCCGCTGCCGCGCGGCCCGGAGGGCTCGACGTGGAAGCGGCTGCCCAGCGTGCAGTCGTCCATGGGCTCCAGCAGCCCGGTGCCCGGCCCCTCGGGGAGCGCCTTGAGGCAGCCCGCGCCGTAGTCGGGGTGGTGCCACTGGATCCGGAACCGGTCGCCGCCCATCGGCTCCAGCAGCGTGGTCTGCGGTCCGCTCTGCGCGCACGGCCGCTGCACGGCGACCAGCGGGGTGTACCGCCCGTCCGTCACCCGGCCGTCGGTCAGGCACATGCCCTCCGCGGTGAGCGGGACGATCCGCACCCAACCGCTGGGCAGCGGGCCGGACTTCACCGCGGCCCGCGGGGTCGGCGGGCCGCCCGGCCGGTCCTGCCAGGTCGTCGCGACGGCCACGGCCGCCGCGACCGCCAGCAGCGCCGCGGCCCCGGACGCCACCGCGGTCCGCGGGGCGAGCCCGAGCACCCGGCGGCCCTGCCCGGACCCGTCCGGTGCGGCGGCGGCCGGCGCCGGCGTCAGCTCGAAGGCGAGGGAAGAAGGGTCCTGGGCGACGACAGCGCCGTCGGCGCCGGTCGTGCCGGACGTGCCGCCGGTCGTGCCGTCCGGCGTGTCGTCGGCGGCACCCGCCGTGGCTCCCGTATCCGCCTGCTGCCCCGCCGGCCCCGGCCCCGGCTGCGGCGTCGGCTCGTACGTCTGCTGCCCGGCCAGCGCCCCCCACGCCTGCAGCCAGTTCGCGACCTGCTCCCCTTCCCCGCACGCCCGGACGAACGCGGCCAGCAGCTCCGGCCGCGGCAGGCTCCGCCCGCTCAGCACCCCCGCGAGCGTGCTGCGCGCCAGCACCTCCCCGCGCTCTGCGGCCCGTTCCTCCAGTTGACGGTACGTCAGTCCGGAACGGTCCTTGAGCGCGCGCATCAGGGTGATGAACTCCGCCGCATCCCGCGCCCGTTCGGGCGCCAACTCCCCGTGGATCTCCGCCATGCCGGTCATCCTGCCCGAGCACGCCCCCGAGTGAAGGGCCATATCGAGACGCGGGCGACGGGACGGGACCCGCGCGCGCAATTCCGGACAGGCGCTGACCAGGGCGGACACATGTCCGGTGTCCGGGACGTCCGCAGGATGTCGAGAAATCGCGGCGGCCGTGCCAATGTCTGTTGCGCGACGAACGCCGGATATCGCCGCCCCACGGCGATCCGGCCGAATCCCGTTCCCCCCACCGGCCGGGGTGCCCCCCACACACGGGCGCCCCGGCCCCGGAGGGATCCCCTGCGGGATGTCGCAGCCGTCGCGGCACGGGGGTCCGCGACGGCCCAGACCCTGGCCTCGGCGGACTCCCGTGCCGCGGCCGTCCCGTGGACCCGGCTCAGACGAGGCTGTCCCGCCAGGCGCGGTGGAGGTCCGCGAACCTGCCCGTGCCCGCGACGAGCTCCGCCGGAGCGCCGTCCTCGACGATGCGGCCGGCCTCCATCACCAGGACCCGGTCCGCGATCTCCACCGTCGACAGCCGGTGCGCGATCACCACGGCCGTACGGCCGCGCAGCACCGTCTGCATGGCCCGCTGCACGGCCCGCTCGCCCGGGACGTCCAGCGAGCTGGTCGCCTCGTCGAGGATGAGCACGGCCGGGTCGGCCAGCAGCGCCCGCGCGAACGCCACCAGCTGGCGCTGCCCGGCCGAGATGCGGCCGCCGCGCTTGCGCACGTCGGTGTCGTAGCCGTCGGGCAGCGCGCTGATGAAGTCGTGCGCGCCGATGGCCTTCGCCGCGTGCTCGATCTCGGCGCGGGTCGCGTCCGGCCGGCCCAGCGCGATGTTGTCCGCGACGCTGCCCGAGAAGAGGAACGCCTCCTGGGTCACCATCACCACACCCCGCCGCAGTTCGGGCACCGGCAGGTCGCGCAGGTCCACCCCGTCCAGCAGCACCCGGCCCTCGGTCGGGTCGTAGAAGCGGGCCAGCAGCTTGGCGAGCGTCGACTTCCCCGCGCCCGTCGCCCCCACCACGGCCACCGTCTGCCCGGCGGGCAGCGTCAGCCCGAACCGCGGGAGCACCTCGCGGCCGCCCTCCCGGTAGGCGAAGCGCACGTCATCGAACACGACCTCGCGGCCCGGGTGCTCCCGGTCCTGCGCGGGCAGCTCCCGCGGCGCCTGCGGCTCCGGCACCGAAGGCCGCTGGGCCAGCAGCCCGGCGATCTTCTCCAGCGAGGCCACCGCCGACTGGTACGAGTTCAGGAACATCGCCAGCCGGTCGATCGGGTCGTACAGCCGCCGCAGGTAGAGAACCGCCGCGGCGAGCACGCCCAGCGCCAGCGAGTCGGTGGCCACGCGGTACGCGCCCCACAGCACGATGCCCGCGACCGCGGTGTTGGCGACCAGCCGCGAGCAGACCACGTAGCGGGCCATCTCGATCAGCGCGTCGCCGTTGGTCCGCTCGTGACGGCGGTTCAGGACCTGGAACTCCGCGTCGTTCGCGCGCTCGCGCCGGAAGACCCGCACCGGCCGGATGCCGTTCATCGTCTCCGCGAACTTCACGATCACCGACGCCATCGCCGTGGACCGCTTCGAGTAGATCAGCGTGGAGCGCCGCCGGTAGCTCCGCACCAGCAGGTACAGCGGTACGAACGACAGCACCGCGACCCCGCCCAGGCCCAGGTCCAGCCAGAGCAGCAGGGCCGCGATGAACACGAACGACAGGACCACGCCGAGCAGTTCCTGGAGCCCCTCGCTGAGCAGCTCGCGCAGCGACTCCACGTCCGTCGTCGACCGCGAGATCAGGCGCCCCGAGGTGTAGCGCTCGTGGAAGTCCAGACTGAGCGCCTGCGCATGCCGGAAGATCCGCCCGCGCAGGTCGAGCAGCGCGTCCTGGTTCACCCGGGCCGCCGCCCGGATGTAGCCGTACTGGAAACCGCCCGCGCCCAGCGCGCAGACCAGGTAGCCGAGGCCGACGGCCACCAGCGGCCCGTTGTCCCCGCTCCGGAAGGCCGGCACCCCGCGGTCGATGGCGAACGCCACCAACAGCGGCCCGCCCTGGGCCGCGGCCTGCTGGAGCAGCAGGAGCAGGGCGGCCAGCACCACCCCGCGGCGCCGCTCGCGCAGCAGCGACCCCAGCAGTGCCCGGGTCGCCCCGGCCGGGGCCGGCAGCTCGTCCCGCTCGACCGCGTCCGTGACGTCGCCGCCGCCCGCGGCGGTACCGTTGCCGCCCGTCGTCACCGTGCTCATCGCGCGTTCCCCTCCGCGTCCAGCGGACCGGACCCCGACATCAGCCATGCGTACTCGGCGCTGTCCCGCAGCAGTTCCTGGTGCGTGCCCACGGCCGCGACCCGGCCCTGCGACAGCAGCGCCACCCGGTCCGCGAGCAGTACGGTCGACGGCCGGTGCGCCACCACCAGGGCGGTGGTGTCCGCCAGCACCTCCCGCAGGGCGGCCTCGACCAGCGACTCCGTGTGCACGTCCAGCGCGGACAGCGGGTCGTCGAGGACCAGGAAGCGCGGGGAGCCCGCCACCGCCCTGGCCAGCGCCAGCCGCTGCCGCTGACCGCCCGACAGGCTCAGCCCCTGCTCGCCCACCTGGGTGTCCGCGCCGTCGGGCAGGCCGGCGACGAAACCGGCCTGCGCGGTGTCCAGGGCGCGCGCCAGCTCCGGCCCGCCCATCGCGACGTTCTCCGCCACGGTCGCCGAGAAGAGCGTCGGCTCCTCGAAGGCCACCGACACCAGCGAGCGCAGCCGCTCCCGGGGCATCGCGTGGATGTCCTCCCCGTCCAGGGTGATCCGGCCGGCCGTCAGCTCGTGCAGCCGCGGCACCAGCGCGGTCAGCGTGGTCTTGCCGCTGCCCGTGGCGCCGACCAGCGCCATCGTCTCGCCGGGCCGGATGTGCAGGTCGATGCCGTCGAGCACGGGGACGGACTCCGGGGGCGCGTCCGGGAAGCGGAAGCGCACGCCCTCGAAGCGCAGCCCGCCCTCCGGCCGGGCGTCCCGGCCCGGCCCCCCGGCGGCGCCGTCGTGCGGCCGGTCGCTCTCCTGCTCCTCGTCCAGCACCTCGAAGTACCGCTGGGTGGCCGTCGCCGCCTCCTGGCTCAGCGCCAGCAGGTAGCCGAGGGAGTCGATCGGCCAGCGCAGCGCCAGCGCCGTCGACAGGAAGGCCACCAGCGTGCCCGCCGACAGCTGCCCGTCGGCGACCTGGACGACCCCCAGCACCAGGGCGCTGCCGATCGCCAGCTCCGGCAGCGCGGTCATCACCGCCGAGATCCCGGCGAGCTGCCGGGCCTTGGTCAGTTCGGTGCCGCGCAGCTGCTGCGCCAGCTCGCGGAAGGCCCGCGCCTGGCTGCGGTGCCGGCCGAAGCCCTTGATGATCCGGATGCCGAGGACGCTCTCCTCGACGACCGTCGTCAGGTCGCCGGCCTGGTCCTGCGCCTGCCGGGACACCAGCGCGTACCGCCGCTCGAAGACCCCTGCGATGAGGAACAGCGGGACCGCCGGGGCGAGCAGGACCAGCCCCAGCGTCCACTCCTGCATCAGCAGGATCACCGCACCGACCAGGATGGTGACTCCGTTGACCAGCAGGAAGGTCAGCGGGAAGACCAGGAACAGGCGCAACAGCATCAGGTCCGCGGTGCCCCGCGAGAGCAGCTGGCCCGAGGGCCAGCGGTCGTGGAAGGCCACCGGCACCCGCTGGAGGTGCCCGTAGAGGTCGCCGCGCATGTCCGCCTCGACCCGCGACAGCGGCCGCGCGACCAGCCACCGGCGGAAGCCGAACAGCACCGCCTCGGCGATGCCGAGCAGCAGCAGGTACAGCGCCCCGAGCCACACCCCGGCCGTGTCGCCTTCGGCCACCGGCCCGTCCACCAGCCACTTCAGGACCAGCGGGATCGCCAGGCTCAGACAGGACGCCACGATCGCGATGAAAGCGGCACTGAACCAGCGCCGGCGCACGGGCCGCACGTAGGGCCACAGCCGCAGCAGTGTCCGAACGGCGGAACGGTCGGTGGAAGTTGCATCTATTGACGGCATCAGGCGCGAGCATACGATTCGCTCCTGACGCTGCCCAGCGAATATCAGAGGGACATCCGGGGGGATCATGTTCTGGCTTCGGCGTACCGTGCCCGCAGTCGTGCTGGCGGTGGTGGCGGGGCCCGCCCTGGCGGGGTGCTGGGGCGGCGAGGACGGCGACCAGGGTGCCGCGGTCTACGGCAAGCCCCTCGCGCAGCAGCTCAAGGCCGCCGTCGCACAGACCCGCGCGGCCGGCGCCGTCCGCTTCACCGAGGCCGTCGAGTTCACCGCGGGCACCGGCACCGCCCGCCATGCCACCACCGGCGCCGTCGACTTCGCCGCGGGCACCGGCCGGGCCGAGCTCACCCGCGAGATCCCGGCCGACTTCCCCGTCGAGGCCGCCCAGGTCCTGGGCGACGGGAAGCACGCCTATCCGCAGACCTACGCCGTCTCCGGCGCCGACGTGTTCGCCCGCACCGACGACGGCGGCTGGCTGCGCTGGTCCCCGGCGGCCCGCTCCGCGCTCGACCCCAAGGGCGAGTCCCCGGCCACCGCGCACGCGCCGGGCCGGGTCCTGCCGTACGGCGGCACCCTCGCCGAGTTCCTCGCCACCGCCGTCCCCGCCCAGGAGCCGATCCGCCGCGAGGACGGCGGCCGGGAGTACGCCGTCACCGTGCCGGTCGGACGCGCCCAGAAGCTGCTTCCGCGGCACCTGGCGCCGTCGTCCCCGGCCAAGGCCTCCATGAAGGAGCCGGTGCCGATGACCGTCGTCCTCGACTCCCGCGGCCGCCTCGCCTCCGCCGACGTCGACCTCGGCCTGGTCCTCGACCGGCTCACCGGGCCGACCGGCAGCCGGTCCCTGCGCGGGGTCACCGCGCTCCACGCGAAGTTCCACACCTCCGACTACGGCTCCGCCGCCGACGACGACGGGGAGACCGGCGGCCCCGCCCCGGCCGCCGCCTCGGCCGTGGACGCCGGCCGCGCCGTCGTCCCCCTCTTCCGGCAGAAGAAGGGCACCTGCGCCCAGCCCGCCGCCGGGCTCGGCGACGCCACCCGCGTGCACGTCGTCGACTGCACCCGCAAGCACACCATGCGGCTCTTCGCCGCCGCCCGCAGCGCGGACATCGGCACGCAGTCCGTGGGCCAGTACGTGGAGAAGACCTGCGCGGAACCGCACCGGCGGCTCCCGGCCTCCTGGCGCCGGGGCACGAAGCCGCAGTACGACCACATCACGTCCGTCCGCATGGGCACCTTCAAGGTGAAGTTCGACTCCGCCGGGAACTTCTCCGGGAACGACCCCAAGCTCGGTGCCGACGTCGCCTGCCTCCTGATCACCTCCTGATCACGTCCTGACCTTCAGCAGCAGCACCGACCGGGCCGGCACCGTCACCGTGGTGCCGGCCCGCAGCACCTCCTCCGGCGCGTCCGCCTGCTCCTCCCGCGAGGTGTCCACCACCAGCTCGTACTCCTGCGCCCACGGCGGACCGGGCAGCACCCACGGCACCGGCCGGTCCCCGGCGTGCAGCAGTGCCAGGAAGCTGTCGTCCGTCACCTTCTCGCCGCGCGCGTCGCGGCCCGGGATGTCCCGCCCCGACAGGTACAGGCCCAGCGCGGCCGCGGGCGCGTACCAGTCCTGCTCGGTCATCTCCCCGCCCGCCGGGGTGAACCACGCCAGGTCCCGCAGCCCGTCCGCGCCCTGCGCGCGCCCCGAGAAGAACGCCCGCCGGCGCAGCACCGGATGCGCGTGCCGCAGCGCGATGAGCCGGCGGGTCAGGTCCAGCAGCGGGCTCCACTGCGGGTCCGAGGCCAGCGACCAGTCCACCCAGCCGGTTTCGTTGTCCTGGCAGTAGGCGTTGTTGTTGCCGCCCTGCGTCCGGCCCAGCTCGTCGCCGGCCACCAGCATCGGCACGCCCGTCGACAGCAGCAGGGTCGTCAGGAGGTTCCGCAGCTGACGGCGGCGCAGGGCCAGGATCCGCGGGTCCGTGCCCTCGGGGGGCTCGCCCTCCACGCCGCAGTTCCACGAGCGGTTGTCGTTGGTGCCGTCCTGGTTGGCCTCGCCGTTGGCCTCGTTGTGCTTGCGCTCGTAGCTCACCAGGTCCCGCAGGGTGAAGCCGTCGTGCGCCGTGACGAAGTTGACCGAGGCGTACGGCCGCCGCCCGCCCCACGCGTAAAGGTCGCTGGACCCGGACAGGCGGTAGCCGAGGTCCCGTACGTCCGGCAGCGCGCCCCGCCAGAAGTCCCGCACCGCATCGCGGTACCGGTCGTTCCACTCGGTCCACAGCGGCGGGAAGGCCCCGACCTGGTAGCCGCCCGACCCCACGTCCCACGGCTCGGCGATCAGCTTCACCCGCCGCAGGACGGGGTCCTGCGCGATGACCGCCAGGAACGGCGAGAGCATGTCCACGTCGTGCATCGAGCGGGCCAGCGCCGCCGCCAGGTCGAAGCGGAAGCCGTCGACCCCCATCTCGGTCACCCAGTACCGCAGCGAGTCCGTGATCAGCCGCAGCACGTGCGGGCGCCCGGCGTGCAGGGTGTTGCCGCAGCCCGTGTAGTCGGCGTACCGGCGCTGGTCGGACTGGAGCCGGTAGTAGCCCCTGTTGTCGACGCCGCGCAGCGACAGCGTCGGGCCGAGCTCGCCCGCCTCCGCCGTGTGGTTGTAGACCACGTCGAGGATGACCTCGATGCCGGCCGCGTGCAGCGCCCGCACCATCCGCTTGAACTCGCCCACCTGCTGTCCGGCCGTCCCCGAGGCCGAGTAGCCCGCGTGCGGCGCGAAGTAGCCGATGGAGTTGTAGCCCCAGTAGTTGCGCAGCCCCCTGCGCAGCAGGTGGTCCTCGTGCGCGAACTGGTGTACCGGCAGCAGTTCCACCGCCGTCACCCCGAGCCCCGTCAGGTGCGCGATGGCCGCCGGGTGCGCCAGGCCGGCGTACGTGCCGCGCAGCTCCGGCGGGATGTCCGGGTGGCGCCGGGTGAAGCCGCGCACGTGGAGTTCGTAGATGACCGAGTCCGCCCACGGGGTCTTGGGCCGCACGTCGTCGGACCAGTCGTCGTCGTCGTG
Organism: Streptomyces sp. NPDC037401; assembly: GCF_055602345.1. NCBI lineage: Bacteria > Bacillati > Actinomycetota > Actinomycetes > Kitasatosporales > Streptomycetaceae > Streptomyces > Streptomyces sp. NPDC037401. The sequence continues at coordinate 277,950 of NZ_JBVJWO010000002.1, read as the reverse complement.
GACCACCACCCCCTTGGGCACGTGCGGGGCCGAGTCACGGTCGTCGCGCACGGTGTCCGCGATGTACTGCTGCGGCCAGTCACGGACGTGCCCGTACACCTCCGGCGGCAGGGAGAAGTCCCCGTCGACGGCACGGGCGTACGGGTCCAGGAGCAGTTTCGCCGGATTGAACCGGGCCCCCGTCCACGGGTCCCAGCGCCCGTGGACCCGGAAGCCGTACCGCTGACCGGGCCGCACGCCGGGCACGAAGCCGTGCCAGATCTCGTGCGTGAGCTCCGGCAGCGCACACCGCGTCTCCGTGACGACACCCGTACCGGAGCCCTGCTCGTCGAAGAGGCACAGCTCCACGCGCTCCGCGCCGCCCCCCGCCCACAGCGCGAAGTTCGTGCCCGCCACCCCGTCCGGGCCCGCCCGGTACCGGGCGCCCAGCGGATGCGGGGCCCCCGGCCACACCGGCGGCCCCGGCACCGGGGGCGCCGCGCGCCGCACCTCGCCGTTCGCCCGCGGGGCGGTCGCGGTCCCGGGCGCGGCCCGTCCGCCCCGTACCGCACCCACCGCCTGCTGCTCTGCTGCGCTCGACACTCTCCGGCCTCCCGCGGCTCTCGGTACCGGCGGGGTGCGCGGGCCGCGGCGTCCCGGTCGCGGCCCACCCCCGTCTGGTCCTTCCCCCTGTTCTGCCCGCAACCGGGCCCGCACTCACGTTTCCCCCGGAGGGGCGCAGTCGTTGCAGGTGCGTGAGCTACGTGAAGAGGCGGCTGCTGGCCGCCACGGTGGTGTGGGCGGGGCTGATCGCCGGGCTGGCGGGGTGCACCGGATCAGGCGTCCCCGGCATCGATGTGGACCTGCCGGGCAAACCGAGGGCGCCGCACGAGGCCATCCGGATCACCCCCGCGGACGGCGCCAAGGCGGTCCCGGCCGAGGGCCCGCTGACGGTCTCCGTCCCGGAGGGCCGCCTGGAGCGGGTCGTCGTCACCAAGGTCGAGGACGCCCAGGAGGAGCAGGTCCCCGGCAGCATCGCCGCCGACGGGCTGAGCTGGAGCCCCGACCCGGCCGCCGGAAAGCTCGCGCTGGCGGCCAAGTACACCGTCGACGCCGTCGCCCTCGACGGCCACGACCGCCGCCAGGCCCGGCACACCAGCTTCACGACCTTCGTGCCCGAGGAGCGCTTCATCGGCTACTTCAAGCCGGAGAACCGCTCCACCGTCGGCACCGGGATGATCGTCTCCTTCCGCTTCAACCGGGCCATCGAGAACCGCGCCGAGGTAGAGCGGGCCATCACCGTCACCGCCGAACCGGACGTCGAGGTCGTCGGCCACTGGTTCGGCGACGAGCGCCTGGACTTCCGGCCCCGCTCGTACTGGGAGCCCGGCACCCGCGTCACCGTCGCCATGAAGCTCCGCGACGTCGAGGGCGCCCCCGGCTCGTACGGCATCCAGAGCAAGACCGTCCGCTTCACCGTGGGCCGCCACCAGATCTCCAGGGTGGACGCCGCCGCGCACACCATGGAGGTCCGCCGCGACGGCAAGCTGCTCTCCACCGTCCCCATCAGCGCCGGAGCGCCCAAGACCACGACGTACAACGGCAAGATGGTGGTGACGGAGCTCTTCGACGTGACCCGGATGAACGGCCAGACCGTCGGCTTCGGCGGCGAGTACGACATCCCCGACGTCCCGCACGCGATGCGGCTCACCACCTCCGGGACCTTCCTCCACGGCAACTACTGGGCCTCGCCCGACACCTTCGGCAGCCTCAACACCAGCCACGGCTGCATCGGCCTGCGCGACGACAAGGGCGGCGGCTCCGACACCCCGGCCGGATGGTTCTTCGACCGCACCCTCGTCGGCGACGTCATCGAGGTCGTCAACTCCAAGGACAAGACGGTCGCACCGGACAACGGCCTGGGCGGCTGGAACCTCAGCTGGGCCGACTGGACGGCAGGCTCCTCGCTCACCTAGGTGATTGTGTGATCGGAATGCCGTAGCGGGCGAGTGTCGCCCCGCCCTCCTCCAGAGCCCCCGTCCAGCCTGTCAGGTGCACAGCACCAGGCAACGGACGGAGTGTCATGACAGCAAGGAAGGGCAGGGCGGCCGCGGTACGCCGGCCCCTCGGCCTCGTGATCGCGGCAGTGATCGCGGCGACGGCCCCCGGCTTCCCGGCGAGCGCAGGCGAACAGCCGCCCGCCGGGCGGGCCGCGGCAGCCGCCCGCGCCCCGCTGCCCGGCGGCCTCGGGCCGTGCGTGCCGGGCGACTGCCCGCGGTTCTACCCGGAACCCAACAGCCTCCCCTTCACCGGCCGCGACGACGCGGTGAACATCTTCGTCGGCGGGGACTTCCGGGTGCGCCAGTCGGCCGCGGAGGCCGAGGGCCGGGTCGTCGTCCTGGGCAGTTTCGACCAGGAGAAGGCCACCGGCGTCAGCTCCGTCTACAACGTCGGGATCGTGGGGGCGGGCTCGCGCGTCCCGCCGTCCGACGGCGCGGACTTCCTCACCACCGGCGCCAACATCAGGGTCGCCCCCGGACAGGGGCTCCTCGCCGACGGCGGAAGGGTCCGCTTCGCGGGCACCCTCACGGGCCGGGTCACCGGCCTCCAGACGCCCGACCCCGCCGCCGTCGTCCCGTACGCCGGACTGCGGGAGCAGCTGACGGACGCGAGCAAGTGCTACGCCCGGGTCGACGGACGCCCCCGCACGGCGACCGGTTCCGTCACCAACCTCGGCTACGAAAGCCGGTTCAGAGGCGACGGCTCCGCTGCCCTCCAGGTCTTCAACGTCACCGGCAACATCGCCTCGGCGGCCCTCGCCGCCCAGAGCGTCGTCTTCGAGAACGTCCCGCCGAACGCCACGGTCCTGGTGAACGTGTTCGGTACGGACCCGCTGGTCAGCATCAACAGCGGCGTGCTCAGCGTGCCCCGCGAGCGCCTGCTGTGGAACTTCCCCGACGCGAACACCGTCCGGCTGCACGGCAGCGGTCAGTTCCAGGGCTCCACGCTGATCGCCGAGCCGGGCTCCGAGGCCTCGGTCCAGCTGCCCGGCATGAACGGCCGCTTCTTCACCGCCGGCAGCGTCACCCACACCAGCTCTCCGCTGGGCGGGGGCGGGCAGGAGTTCCACGCCTACCCGTTCACCGGCGACCTCCCGGACTGCAACGGCACCGTCCCGCCGCCCACCGGCATCGTCTCCGTCCTGAAGACCGATGCCGCGACCGGGGACGCGCTGCCCGGCGCCGCGTTCGAGCTGTGGCGCGAGACCAACGGCACCGCCGGCCTCCAGACCGACGCCCAGGGCGGGGACACCCGCGTGCCGGGCGGCCGCTGCACCACCGGCGCCTCGGGCCTGTGCACGTTCACCGTGCCGGCCGGCACGTACTACTGGCGGGAGACGGACGCACCGGACGGGTACGAGCTGCCCGCCGACCCGGTGGCCGGACCGCTGCTCATCGACCCGGAGAACGGCCGCGACGTGGCGAGGGTGACGGCGCGCAACGAGCGCACCGTCCTGCCCACCGGAGACGTCGGCGTCGTCAAGACCGACTCCGTGACCGGGGCCCCGCTGGCCGGGGCCGTCTTCGAGCTGTGGCGCGAGACCAACCGCACCGCCGGCCTGCAGACCGCCGGACGCGGCGCCGACGAGCGCGTCGTCCCCCGCTGCGTGACCGGCACGACGGGCGAATGCACCTCGACGGTCCCGCTGGGCACGTACTACTGGCGGGAGACGGACGCACCGGACGGTTACGACCTGCCCGCGAACCCGGTTGCCGGACCCCTGGTGCTGACCGAGGAGAACGCCTCCGCCGGCGTGTCGGCCGGGCTGGACAACACCCCCGCCCGGCCCGTGGTCTCCGGCGTCGTCTCCGTCCGCAAGACCGACTCGGGCACGGGCGCCCCGCTGGCCGGCGCCACCTTCAGCCTGTGGCGCGAGACCAACGGCCGGCCGGGCCTGCAGACCACCGGCGGCGCGGACACCCAGGTGAGCGCCGGATGCGTCACCAAGGCCCGCGGGGAGTGCGGGGCGAACGTCCCCCTGGGCACGTACTACTGGCAGGAGACCGCGCCGCCGACCGGCTACGACCGGCCCGCGAACCCGGTCTCCGGGCCGCTGGTCCTGACCCCGCAGAACGCCTCGGCGGGCGTCGTCGTGACGGCCGTGAACCGCAAGACGACCGAGCCGCCGTACACCGGTGACATCAAGGTCCACAAGAAGGACGCGAAGACGGGCCGGGCGCTGCGCGGAGCGGTGTTCGAGCTGTGGCAGGAGACCAACGACACCCGCGGCCTCCAGACCCGCGGCATCAACGCCGACCGGCGCATCGGCTACGGCTGCGCCACCGACCGCCAGGGCCTGTGCACGTTCGAGGGCCTGCCGGAGGGTTACTACTACCTCCTCGAGACGGACGTCCCGGAGGGCTACGTCCTCCCGGACAACCCGGTCACCGGGCCGCTGCACCTGTCCGCGCAGAACACGAAGGGCCACCTGAGCGTCGACGTGAAGAACAAGCGCGGCGAGGGCGACCAGGACGGCTCGGGCAAGGGCGGCGGCAGGGACGAGGGCAAGGACGAGGGTGAGGACGGAGGCAAGGACGAGGGCAAGGACGGCGGCCGCCCCTGACGGCCCTGCCCTTGCGCCGGGGGAGTGGCGGTGTCACCGCATCGGCGCAGGCGGGCGCGCCGTCCCGCGCCCGCCTCTGTTAGCTGGCCGCAAGGAGGCCAGCATGGAGACACCCCCGATCCCCCTTACACCCCCGATATCCGCGCAGTCCCCGGCGCCCCGGACACACAGGGCGTCGGGACGGGCGGCGAGGCTCGCGGCGGCCGGGGCGATGGCCCTGGCCGCCTTCGCCCCGGCCCCGGCCGCCGCCGCGGAGGAGCCGTGCACCGCGAACACCGGCCCCTACCAGCGCGAGCTGGAGGAGTACCTCGGACGGCCCGTGGACGGACGGCAGTCACCGGCCGACTGCACCGCCATCCGCGCCTTCCAGCAGCGCCACGCCGTCACTCCCGCCGACGGCTACCCCGACCTGCTGACGTACCGCACGACGGTCGCCCTCGCCGCCCGGGCCGACCCCAACGCCGCCAAGCGGTGCCCCGTCCGCCCCCACCGCGTGACCTGCGTGGACCTGGACCGGCAGCTGCTCTGGGTCCAGCGCGACGCCCGCGTCGTCTACGCCCCCGTAGCCATCCGCACCGGACGGGACGAGCTGGAGACCCGCCTCGGCTGGCAGGAGATCTACTGGCGCAACCGCGACCACGTCTCCACCCTCTTCGACACCCCCATGCCCTTCGCCCAGTTCTTCAACGACGGGCAGGCCCTGCACGGCCGGTACGGCGACCTCTACGACAGCGGCGGCTCGGCCGGCTGCGTCAACCTCACGGTGCCCGACGCGGAACGCCTGTGGAACCTGCTGACCGAGGGCGACGCCCTCTACATCTGGGGCACCAAGCCCGGCACGGAGGACTGAAGGGGCATCACGAACCGGCCACTCTCACGCCCGGCCCTTCTCCTCTCCCCAGTTGGGACTGAACGGTGACAACTCCGTTGCACGCCGTGATCTGCCCATGTGGTTTCCTTTCGCCATGCGCGCGACTGCCCGCGCGCGGGGGACATGGGGAGAAGAAACAACGTGAACGTGCAGCCGATACCGGCCGCGCCGCGCGCGCGGCGCGGCCGTGCCCGTACCGGGGCGGCCGCCCTCCTGCTGAGCGCGGCTCTGCTGCTCACCTCCGCCTGCAGCGGCGGAACGGGCGGCACCGGGGGCGACGATGCCAAGGGCGGCAACAAGAACGCCGCCCAGGGCGGCACCGAGGCCTCGCAGGCCGTCGTGACCATCGCGCCCAAGGACGGCGCGAAGGAAGTCGCCACGAGCGGCGTCCTCAAGATCACCGCAGCCAACGGCAAGCTGGCCACCGTCACGGTGGTGGACACCAAGGGCAACGCCGTCGAGGGCAAGGTCGCCGCCGACGGCCGGAGTTGGGAGCCCGTACGGCACCTGGGCGCGGCCACCGAGTACAAAGTGCACGCCGTCGCCAAGGACGCGGCCGGCCGGGAGTCCGCCAAGGACATCACGTTCACCACGCTCACCCCGAAGAACACCTTCATCGGCCACTACACCCCCGAGAACGGCGCGACCGTCGGCGTGGGCATGCCGGTGTCCATCAACTTCACCCGGGGCATCACCGCCCCCGAGGCCGTCGAGAAGGCCATCACGGTCACCGCCGTGCCGTCGGTCCCGATCGAGGGCCACTGGTTCGGCAACGACCGCCTCGACTTCCGGCCCGAGAAGTACTGGGCCCCGGGCACCAAGGTCACCGTCAAGCTCAACCTCGACGGAGTCGAGGGCCGCCCCGGCGTCTACGGGCAGCAGACCCGCACGGTGAACTTCACCATCGGCCGCTCCCAGGTCTCCACGGTGGACGCGAGCAGCAAGCGGATGCAGGTCGTCCGCGACGGCAAGGTCCTCAAGAACATCCCGATCACCGCGGGCGCCCCGACCACCACCACGTACAACGGCCAGATGGTCATCAGCGAGAAGTACAAGGTGACCCGGATGAACGGCGCCACCGTCGGCTTCGGCGGCGAGTACGACATCAAGGACGTCCCGCACGCGATGCGGCTGTCGAACTCCGGCACCTTCGTGCACGGCAACTACTGGGCGAACGCGGGCACCTTCGGCACGGAGAACGTCAGCCACGGCTGCGTCGGCCTGCGCGACGTGCGCGGCGCCTGGGACGAGGAGGCCCCGGCGGCCTGGTTCTTCAACAACTCGCTCATCGGTGACGTGGTCGTCGTGAAGAACTCGAAGGACAAGCAGATCGCCCCGGAGAACGGCCTCAACGGCTGGAACATGCCGTGGTCGGAGTGGACCGCGTAACACCCGCGGCATTGGGGCCCGGAGCTGTGACCGACAGCACCGGGCCCTTCGCCGTGCCGTGCTTTCCCGGGGGAGACCCCCGGACCCCCTGGTACTAACCTTCCGGGCATGACCCTCTCTCTCGAAGTCTCCGAAGGCGTCGGCACCATCCGCCTGGACCGGCCGCCCATGAACGCCCTGGACATCGCCACCCAGGACCGGCTGCGCGAGCTGGCGGTGGAGGCGACGGAGCGCGCCGACGTGCGCGCCGTGATCCTGTACGGCGGCGAGAAGGTGTTCGCGGCGGGCGCGGACATCAAGGAGATGCAGGTGATGGACCACGCGGCGATGATCGCCCGGTCCCGTGCCCTGCAGGATTCCTTCACCGCGGTCGCCCGGATCCCCAAGCCGGTGGTGGCGGCGATCACCGGGTACGCCCTGGGCGGCGGCTGCGAGCTGGCCCTCTGCGCGGACTACCGGATCGCCGCCGACAACGCCAAGCTCGGTCAGCCCGAGATCCTGCTCGGCCTGATCCCGGGTGCCGGCGGCACCCAGCGGCTGTCGCGCCTGATCGGCCCGTCCCGGGCCAAGGACCTCATCTTCACCGGCCGGATGGTGAAGGCGGACGAGGCGCTCACCCTCGGCCTGGTGGACCGGGTCGTGCCGGCGGCCGAGGTGTACGAGCAGGCCCACGCCTGGGCCGCGAAGCTCGCCCAGGGTCCGGCGATCGCGCTGCGCGCGGCGAAGGAGTGCGTGGACGCGGGGCTCGAGGCGGACATCGACACCGGCCTGACCATCGAACGCAACTGGTTCGCCGGGCTGTTCGCGACCGAGGACCGCGAGCGCGGGATGCGCAGCTTCGTCGAGGAGGGTCCGGGCAAGGCGAAGTTCGTCTGAGTCACGCCGGGGTCCCCCCTGTGGGTGGCTTAGGGGCGACTTAAAGGAACCTTAAGAATCCATGGAGATCCACTCTGGGTGATGATCTCTCAACACAGTGTCACCGCAGGTCAGATTCGGTTTTTTCCTGTGAAGATTGCCGACTGCATATGACAAAGCGCCCCCTCGGAGCCGGTGGTTCCGGGGGGCGTTTTCGCGCGGAACGGCCCGGAGGAGCGCCCTCGCCGTCCATGATGGGTGCATGGCGGGCCTGGAGGGTGTGGAGCAACCGCGGCAGCGCAGCAGCGCTTCCGCCGTACGGCCGGCGGCGGCCGTTGAGGACGAACAGGGCCTGAAAGCACTGGAGTTGCACGGGAATCCTGCCGAGGCGGAAGTGACGTTCCCGTCCCGTCCCGAATCGGCGGGCGTCGCCCGCAGGCTCACCCAGTGCGTGGTGGTCCGCCAGTGGGGACTGTCCGCGACGGTCGCCGAGCACGCGGTGCTGCTGGTCTCCGAGCTCGTCGGCAATGCGGTCCGGCACACCGGGGCCCGCTCCTTCGGCCTGCGGATGCTCCGGCGCCGGGGCTGGATCCGGGTCGAGGTGCGCGACCCCTCGCGCGGGCTCCCCTGTCTGCTGCCGGTCCACGAGCTCGACGTCAGCGGCCGCGGACTCTTCCTCGTGGACAAGCTCTCCGACCGGTGGGGCGCGGACCTGCTGCCGCGCGGCAAGATCACCTGGTTCGAGATGCGCGTGGCGGACCGCCACTGACCTCCCCGGATACGCAGAAACCCCCTGTCGCCGGTGGTGGGGCGCTGCGGGGGTTTCATGAGTGCGCCGAGGACCGGAAGGGGTGTGGTCCTCGGCGGCTGGCGACCTCGCTCGGGTCAACGGGAAGTCGTGGTTCCGACTATGGCAGAAGAGCGCCATGACTCCAAAAGTCCCTACTCGGACATAAGTGTGCAAATAGTAAGACTTTCTAGCTAAAACCTAGGTGAGATGGACCACTGGCCTCTCAATCCATGAATACATATGGGGTCTGCCGGTTGAATCGTTGATCACATGGTGGACAGGCTGTCGTCCGGGTGACTTCGGGTGAACCTCCCTAATTGGGTCAATCATTATCTTTCACCCCATCCAGCCCTTAAATGGGCCCGTGCTCTCTTACCCGGACCGCCGGGCCGCCCTGCGCGCCGGTGCGGCGGTCGCCGCCGGGGCCCTCACCGCCGCCTGCGGTACGGGCCGCCCCGCCACCCCGCCCACCGCGCCGCCCGGACCCGCGGCCCCCCGCGCCCCGGCGGTCGCGCCCGCTCCCCGGACGTTCCCCGGGCAGCCCGCCCAGATCGCCCACGGCCCCCGCACCCGCCCCCGCGTCGCCCTCACCTTCCACGGCAACGGCGACCCCGCCACGGCCCGCTCGGTGCTCGCCGAAGCCGAACGGGCCGGCGCCCGGCTCACCGTGCTGGCCGTCGGCGACTGGCTCGACGCCCACCCCGCGCTCGCCCGCCGGATCCTCGACGGCGGCCACGAACTCGGCAACCACACCCAGCGCCACCTCGACGTCTGCGCCATGCCGGAGGCGCAGGCACGGGCCGAGATCACCGAATGCGCACGCCGGCTGCGCACCCTCACCGGCTCCATCGGCACCTGGTTCCGGCCCTCCCGGGCCCAGTACGCCACCCCGCTGGTCCAGAAGCTGGCCCAGCGGGCCGGGTACCCCCACGTCCTGTCGTACGACGTGGACTCCCTCGACTTCACCTCGCCCGGTGCCGCGGCCGTCGTCCGCAACGTCACCGGCACGGTCCGCGAAGGATCGGTGGTGAGCCTGCACTTCGGCTACGCGGACACGGTCGACGCCATGCCCTCCCTCCTCGAAGAACTCGCGCGCCGCGGACTGCGCGCGGTGACCACCACGGAGCTGCTGACCCCATGACCACCACCCGTCTTCCCCGGAAGACCACCGTGCTGCTGGCCGGACTGGTCCTCGCCGCCCTCGCCGGCTGCGGATCCGCCGACAAGGGAAAGCCCGAGGCCCTCGGCACCGGCGGCGCGGCCCGCCCCGTGCGCGCCGTGCCCGTCGCACCCCCCGGCCTGCCCGGCATGCCCCCCGTGCTCGACCCCGAGGACGTCTACGCGGCGGACCGTCCGAACAAACTCTCCCCGGTGGTCAAGGACTTCCCGTCCCGGGTCTACGTGCCCAACACCAGCTCCAACACCGTGTCGGTCATCGACCCGGCGACGTACAAGGTCATCGACACGATCCCCGTCGGAATCCAGCCACAGCACGTCGTGCCGTCCTGGGACATGAAGACCCTGTGGGTCAACAACAACCGCGGCCACACGCTCACGCCCATCGACCCGGCCACCGGCAAGGCGGGCAAGCCGGTCGAGGTGCACGACCCGTACAACCTGTACTTCACGCCCAACGGCAAGTACGCCGTCGTCATGGCCTCGATGGACAGGGAACTGGTCTTCCGCGACCCGCACACCATGGACCGCGTGAAGACCGTGCCCGTCTCCTGCTACGGGGTCAACCACGCGGATTTCTCGGCGGACGGCCGGTACTTCATCGTCTCCTGCGAGTTCTCCGGAGAGCTGCTCAAGGTCGACACGGAGAGGATGGAGGTCATCGGCCAGCAGAAGATCCCCTTCGAGGGTGCGATGCCGCAGGACGTGAAGATCTCGCCGGACGGAAAGACCTTCTACATCGCGGACATGATGGCCCACGGCATGTGGGTGCTGGACGGTGCGAAGTTCACCACGCCCAAGCTGCTGCCCACCGGAAAGGGCTGCCACGGCCTGTACGTGAGCCGCGACTCCAAGGAGATGTACATCTCCAACCGGGGTGAGGGGACCGTCTCCGTCTTCAACTTCCCGGAGAACCGCCTCACGAAGAAGTGGGAACTGCCCGACGGCGGAAGCCCCGACATGGGCGGCGTCTCGGCCGACGGCAAGGTCCTGTGGCTGTCGGGCCGCTACGACGGCGAGGTGTACGCGATCGACACCACCACCGGCAAGCAGCTGGCCCGGGTCCCGGTGGGCGGCGGCCCGCACGGCCTGGCCGTGTACCCGCAGCCCGGCCGCTACTCCCTCGGCCACACGGGCATCTTCCGGTAGCCGGGCCGGTCCGCACACGTCCGCACGGCTCCGCACACGGCGGTGCCCCGGGGGTCCACACCACCCCCGGGGCACCGCGTCGTTCACCAGGCGACCGGAAGCCGTTCCGGCAGTCGCTTGATGAAGCCCGTACGCCACACCAGATTCTCGGCCGGGACGGCGAGGCGCAGGCCGGGAAGGCGTTCGACCAGCACCTCCAGCGCGATCTCCGCGTGCGTACGCCCCAGCGCGGAAGCCGGGCAGAAGTGCCGGCCCGCGCCGAAGGACAGGTGCGGGTTGTCGGCCCGCTCCAGGTCGAGGAGGTCGGGATCGCCGAACACCTCGGGGTCGAAGTTGGCCCCTTCGACCAGGACGAGCACCAGCTCGCCCTTCTTCACGAGGACGTCACCGACCTGGACGTCCTCCAGGGCCAGCCGCGGAAGCCCGTCGCCGATGGACAGGTTCCAGCGCAGCAGCTCGTCCACCGCCGGGCCCATCCGCTCGGGATGGGCCCGCAGCCAGCCGACGAGCTCCGGCCGCTGCAGCAGCGCGAGCACCGCGAGGACGAGGAAGGAGGAGGTCGAGACCGCCCCCGCGCCGAACAGCGACACGGCGACGGTGGCGAACATGTCGTCCGTCAGGTGCGCCGACTCCGGGTCCGCCTCCTTCAGCCCGGCGAACTTGCCGAGCAGCCCGGTGCGCTCCTCGGCCGGCAGGCCGAGCTGCGCGTTCAGCCGGTCGACGAAGTAGCCGACGTCCTTGTACCAGTTGAGCGCGGAGTCCGCGAACGGTTCGGCCGCCGTCATGAAGGCCACGTCCAGGCCGGACATCAGTCGCCGCCAGTCCTCGAACGGCGCGCCCAGCACCTCGCAGTGCAGGGCCGCGGAGAACGGGTCCGCGAAGCCCGCCCGCAGGTCCGCCGGCCCGCCCTCGGCCTCGATCGCGTCGATCAGCCCGTGCGCCGTGGCCCGCAGGAAGTCCTGGAGCCCGGCCTGGCGCGGGTTGAGCGACTTCATCACGGCGTTGCGCAGCCCGGCGCTGTTGATGTTGCCCATGTTGTTGACGACCTCGGGCGGGATCGTCAGCGCGTACTGCCGGGGCACGCCGGCGTTGGCGGTGTCCTTGAGGCTGAAGCGCTCGTCCTCCAGTACCTGCTTGGCGAGCGCGTAGCTGCTCACCAGCCAGGCGGGGTCGCCGGTGAGGGTGCGCACCCGGGCGACCGGTGCCTTCTCGCGCAGCCAGGTGCACTCCTCGGGGAGCACGTCGCCGCGCCGGGAGAGCGGGAAGTCGATGAGTGCCCCGCCGTCCGCGGTGGGTTCAAGCTGCTCGACGCTCATCGGCGTTCCTTTCGGCCGTTCCCGACGGTGCTTCCGGACGCACGACGGCGTAGGCCTGGTTGCGGGTGGCGCGCAGGCCGCCGCCCCGGGCGTAGAGCACCTCGGTCAACGGCATGTTGACGTGGTAGGCGGAGACGGAGGAGGGCACGTCCAGAATGCTGGGAGTGTCCAGGAAGAAAGGGAGCTCCGCGGCGATGTAGTCGAAACACACCTGGAGCTGGTCGTCGGTGATGGGCTCCCCTTCGGGGAGTTTCGAGCCGACGAAATGAAGGGCCATTCGCTCGCAGCCCTTGCGAAAGACGTCATCCGTCTCCAGGAAATGCAGCACACGTCGGTGCAGCAATTGGTACACGCTGTTGTCCTGGAATTCCGAGAGTGCCCTCACCCGGATCTCCGTGTGGGGTGTACGGGATTCCTCGACCCCCTTGAGTATCCTGCGCCGCACTGCCTTGATCTCCTTGGAGGCACGCTTCTCGGCGTGCTCCCTGGTGTAGCCGAACGCGGCGAACATCCGGTCCACATGGAGGTCTGCGTAGACGAAGTCGACCTGTGCGAAACGCTCGGTCGCCCACTGGGCCAGCCCGGCTATTCGCTCGGCGCTGAAGTAGCTGTTCCCAGGACTCACGCCGATGAGGACATGGTCTCCGTCTTCCCAGATGTGGTGGCAAGTGCGGGTGAAGGGCAGGACCTCGAACGATGCGTCAAATGATGCGTCAGTAGTGATCGTCACCTGTGTGATCGCCCTTGTTGCCGCTTGTCCCTGGGAGCCCTGCGCTCCTGGTGTGGCGGCAATGTCGCTAAGTTATCCCGTATAGCCGGAGCGTGACAAGTGCACACCTGATTTGTTGGCTGGAATTATCGCTTCCGTATTACGGAAGGGTAATTGAATATCTGTCGGATGCTCGGTCCGGACCCCCGGGCCCCGTCCGGGCCGCGCCGCCGCTACCCTGAGCCGGTCAACAAGCACCAAGAAGGGGTGGATCCCAGTGGCGGACATCGAGAGCGCACGCGAGACCTTCGGCCGGTTCGACGTGAACGGCGACGGCTTCGTGACGGCCGACGAGTTCAAGCAGGCCATGGCTCAGATGGGCGACCCGTTCGTCACCGGCCCCGTCGCCGAGGCGGTCATCGCGGCCAAGGACAGCAACCACGACGGTCTGCTGAGCTTCGACGAGTTCTGGGCCGCCCTGAACAAGTAGGCCTCCCGCGGGGGCCCGGGGCTGCCCTGGGCCCCGTCAGCGTTCGCCGGTCCCGTCAGCGTTCGTCGGGGGTCTCCATGCCGGAGACCTCGCGGACGGCCTCCTCGAGCCAGCGCAGCCAGAAGGTCTCCAGGCCGGTGCCGCCGTGCAGCACGACCCGGCGCAGCCGGTCCTGCTCGCTGTTCCGCTCCGGCGGGAAGTCCCGCTCCTCGATGGCCTCGTACATCTCCAGCTGCCGCCGGTGCAGCTCCGCATGGCGCCGCAGCTCCTCGGCGAGCCCCTGCGGCCCCACCACGCCCGCCGCCCGCAGCCGCAGCAGCAGCGGGTCCCGGATCGGCTTGGGGTCCTGGCGCTCGCCCACCCACCGCGTCAGCTCCGCCCGCCCGGCCGGCAGTACCTCGAACTCCTTCTTCTGCCCGCGCGTCGGCTGCGCACTGGGCAGCGCCCGGATCAGCCCGGCCTCCTCCAGCTTCCCCAGCTCGCGGTAGATCTGCTGGTGCGTGGCGGACCAGAAGAACCCGATCGACTTGTCGAACCGCCGGGTCAGCTCCAGTCCCGACGAGGGCTTCTCGAGCAGGGCGGTGAGGATGGCGTGCGGGAGCGACATGCCGCCATCGTAGATCCGCCCCTTCTCAGCCGTCCGCCGGCCGTACGTCCGCGTCCGCCCAGGCGGACAGCGACTCCGGGGTGCGCGGCCCCGGGGCGTCCGGGGCCAGCAGGCCCCGCCCGCGCAGGAACGACGCCACCGCCGGCGCCCAGGCGGGCCGCAGCCGGGCGGAGACCAGCAGCCCGGCGTCCGCGAGCAGGTCGGCGGCCGGCCCCACCCGGACTCCGTCCCCGGTCAGCACGGCCGCGTCGTCCGCCCAGCGCACCGCCAGCTCCACGTCGTGCGTGGACATCACCACCGTCGTGCCGAGCTCCCGCAGCCCCGCGAGCGTGTCCAGGAGCCGTTCCTGGCCGTCCGGGTCCAGCCCGGCCGTCGGCTCGTCCAGGATCAGCACCCGCGGCCGCATCGCGACCGCCCCCGCGATCGCCGCCCGCTTGCGCTGGCCGTACGAGAGCAGGTGCGTGGGCCGGTCCCGCAGGGCCTCGATGTCGAGCGCGGACAGGGCGGAGTCCACCCGCGCCCGCACCTCGTCCTCCGCGAGCCCGAGGTTCAGCGGCCCGAACGACACGTCCTGCTCCACGGAGGCCGCGAACAGCTGGTCGTCCGGGTCCTGCACCACCAGCTGCACCGCCGACCGCAGCCGGGTCAGCCCCGCCCGGTCGTAGCGCACCGGCTCGCCCTCCAGGCGCAGTTCCCCCGCCCCCTTGGGCAGCCGCAGCCCGCCGGTCAGCAGCCGCAGCAGCGTCGTCTTGCCGCTGCCGTTGCGCCCGAGCAGGGCCAGCGCCCGGCCCGCGGGGATGGCGAAGCCGATCCCGTCGAGCACCGGCGGCCCGTCCTCGTACGCGTAGCGCGCGTCGACCAGTTCCACCAACGGCTTCACAGCCAGAGCCCCTTCGATACGAGAGTGACGGCGACGACCGTGCCCAGCAGCGCGGCCGTCGCGGCCAGGAAGCGCCAGGACAGTGCCGCCTGCGGCACGAGCACCCGCAGCGTGCCGTCGTACCCGCGCCCGGCCAGGCCCGACTGGAGCCGTCCCGCGCGGTCGAAGGCCCGTACGAACGCCGTGGCGCCCAGCCCGGCGAGCGAGCGCCAGGCCGCGGCCCGGGACGCGTGCCCCAGCCGGGCCGCCTGCGCCTGCCGGACCTGCGCCAGCGAGTCCAGCAGCAGGAAGCCGATCCGGTACATCACCAGCGCCACGTCCACGACCGGCGCCGGCACCCCGGCCCGCACCAGCCGCGGCAACACGTCCGACACCGGCGTGGTGAAGGCGAACAGCAGCACCCCGAGCGAGGCGGCCGACGTCCGGAGCAGGAGGTCGGCGGCATTCCGCGGACCGTCCGGCGCAGCCGACACCCAGCCCGCCGGGCCGCCCACCGCGAACAGCAGCGGCACGGCACCGGTGAAGCAGAAGCCGAGCGGGATCCTGAAGGCACGCCACAGCTGCCGCGCCGGAACCCCGGCCGGCCCCAGCAGCACCGCCAGGGTCACGGCCGCCACCAGCGGCCCGCCGGGCCACGGCGGCAGACAGACCGCGCACAGCGTCAGGCCCAGACCGAGCAGCGCCTTCTCCAGCGGATGGCGGCGGCGCCAGCGGCTGCCGTGCGCCGCCGCGTCGATCGGCAGCACGGGCTACGCGTCCGCGGACGTGCCGGCCTCTGCGCGGGCCTCACCTTGCCGGCGGCCGCGGCGCAGCCCGAAATAGTACGCGAGCACGCCCGCGCCGATCGCCGCCTGGAGGGCGAACAGCGCCGACTCGATCTCGCCCGACGGGGGTTCGTACAGCGGCGAGAACCACGGCTCGTAGTCGGGCTTCAGCTCGGTGATCGCCGCCTCCGCCTGCGCGTCGGCGCCCACGAACGGCTCCTCCTTGCCGTCGCCGAGACCCAGCGCGAGCGGCAGCACGGCCAGCGCGGCGACGAGGAGCAGCAGCAGTGTGTTGATCTTCGCGTTACGGCTCATCAGACCGTCGCCTCCTGGGTCTTGCCGGCGTCCTTGGTGCCCTTGCCGCCGAGCACTCCGAGCCGGATCAGGTCGGACTTGCTCGACTGCGTCAGCAGCCGCACCACCAGTACGGTCAGCAGGCCCTCGCTCACCGCGAGCGGGATCTGCGTCACCGCGAAGATGCCGCCGAACTTCGCGAGCGCGCCCGCGAAGCCGGTACCCGGGTCCGGGAAGGCCATCGCCAGCTGCACGCTGGTGACGCAGTACGTGACCAGGTCGGCGAAGAAGGCGCCGAAGAACACCGACACCATCAGCGGCGAGCCCGACCTGCGCAGCAGCCGGTACACGCCGTAGCCCGCCCACGGCCCGGCGATCGCCATCGAGAAGACGTTCGCGCCGAGCGTGGTCAGCCCGCCGTGCGCCAGCAGCAGCGCCTGGAAGAGCAGGGTGATCGTGCCGAGGACGGCCATGATCGGGGGCCGGAAGAGGATCGCGCCCAGACCGGTGCCCGTCGGGTGCGAGCAACTGCCCGTCACCGAGGGGATCTTCAGGGCGGACAGGACGAACGTGAACGCTCCGGACGCGCCCAGCAGCAGCGTGCTGTCGGGGTTGGCCTTGACCTCGCGGGTCAGGGCCCGGACCCCGTGGACGACGAAGGGAGCGGATGCGGCGCCCCAGGCGGCCGCGTGCAAAGGGGGCAGAAACCCCTCGGCTATATGCATGGGTAGGGAGACCTCTCCAGCACCTCGTGGATGGACAACGCGCCCCGGCCGGTCTCCTGGCTCACGGGTGCTGATGCCCTGGCTCCGCCTTCCCGGGCCGCGCGGTCGCCCGCAACAGCCCAGTGGCTTCCCGCAGGAGTGGAGCCGGACTTCCCGATCACAGTGGCGAGGGCCGCACCGGTTTCCCACCGGTTTCCCGAACACCAAGGCCCGCTGACCCTAGTCGTCCTCACGCTCCCCTCACAACCCGCCCCCGGTGCCGTCTTCACCACTGTGACCTGCCGGTACGGATTCCAGCGCGGCCAGCAACTGTTCCGTCAGGGGCCGGGCGTTCATCCGGCGGCACGTCGTCAGCGCTTCCTCGATCAGCCTCCGCGCGGTGTCCGCCTCGCCCTCCGCCACCAGCGCCTGGGCCAGCGGTGGAACCGCGAGCACGTGCACCAGCGTCTGCCCCGACCGGCGGCCCAGCTCGTCGGCCGCCCGCAGCTGCGCGAGCGCCTCACCGGTCCGGGAGCGGGCCAGCGCGATCCGGCCCAGCCCGATGAGGGCCGCGCACTGTCCCGCCAGATCGCCCGACGCGCGCGTGTGCGCGAGGATCTGCCCGAACCCGTCCTGCGCCTCGTCGAGCCGGCCCAGGATCCGCTGCGCGTCGGCGACCCAGCGCAGCATGCACATCCGTGGCCAGGCCGCGCCGTCCAGCTCCGCCACGGCCAGCGCCTCGCGGAGCACCGCGAGCGCCTCCTCCGGCTGCCCCTCCGACAGCAGGACCTGGCCGATGCCGCGCAGCGAGTGCGCCTGCCCGTACCGGTCCCCGGCCGCCGCGAAGACCGGGGCGTTGCGGCGGCACCGCTCCAGCGCCTGGGCCCGGCGGCCCTGCAGCCGGTCCAGGTACGACAGCACCCAGCCCGCGTACGCCGCCCCGTGCGCGTCCCCGAGCGCGCCGAACGCCCGCTCGGCGGCCTCCAGTGTCGCGCGCGCCGGTCCCCACTCCTCCCGGGTGGCCCGGTGCCGGCCCAGCCCGACCAGCATCAGCGCCTCGCCGTCCCGGTCCCCGGCGGTCCGCGCGGCGGCCAGGCCCAGCTCCTGGGTGGTCTGCCAGCCCGTCAGGTCGCTGCGCAGGTCGAAGAGGTACTCGCCCGCCGCCGCCAGCTCCCAGCAGACCGCCGGCGCGACCGCGGCGGCCTGCCGCACGGTCGCCACCAGCGCCTCCCGCTCGGCCCCGAGCCAGCGGACGGGCTCGGCCCGCGGCAGCTCCAGCACGGCCGGGTCCGGCACGTACGCCGGGGTGCGGCGCGCCAGCCCGGGGCGGTCCAGCCCCTGGTGCGCCCGCCGCGCCTCACGGACGAGGGTCACCCAGCAGCGCAGTACGCGCTCCAGCGCGGCGGTGTCGGAGCGGCTCCCCCCGCCCTCCTCGCCCTCCTCGCGGCCCTCTCCGCGGCTCTGCTCCCGGCCGAAGGCCCGTACGAGGTCGTGCAGCCGGTAGCGGAGCTGCCCGGCCTCGTCACGGCCGGCCACCTCCAGGAGGTGGGCCTCGGCCAGGGTGTCCAGGGTCCGTTCGGCGGCGGTCGGCGGCCGGTCGAGCACGGCGGCCGCGACCCAGCCGGTCACCTCGGGCGCCGCCGTCAGGGCAAGCCCGCGCAGCAGCGCGCGGGCGTCGGCGGGCAGGGCCCGGTAGCTGAGCAGCAGGCCCGGGCGGACGCCCAGTTCGTCGAGCCGGGCCTGCTCGTCGCCGAGCCGGGTGGCGAAGGCCGCGAGGTCCCGGTGGGGGAGGGCGGCGAGCTTGGCGGCGACGATCCGCAGCGCGAGCGGCAGGTTGCCGCACAGCCGGACCAGCTCCCGGGCGGCGCCGCGCTCGGCGGCCACCCGGCCGCCCCCGGCCACCCGGTCCAGGAGGCCGAGCGCGGCCCGCTCGTCGAGCAGCGGGAGCGTCAGGCAGAGCCGGTGGTCGACGCCCGTGAGGCGGTGGCGGCTGGTGACGAGCACGGCGCTGCCCGGTGCGCCGGGCAGCAGCGGGCGCACCTGCGTCTCCGTGGCGGCGTTGTCGAGGACGACGAGCATCCGGCGCCCGGCCAGCAGGCTCCGGTACAGCGCCGCCCGCTCGCCCGGGTCGGCCGGTACGGCCCGCCCGTCCACCCCGAGGGCCCGCAGGAAACCGGCGAGCACCTCCGCGGGGTCGGCGGGCTCCGGGTCCGCGCCCCGCAGGTCGACGAACAGCTGCCCGTCGGGGAACGCCCCCCGGACGGCATGCCCGGCCCGCACGGCCAGAGCGGTCTTCCCGACCCCCGGCTGCCCGGTGACCAGGCAGACCCCCTCCCCGCCCCCGCGCAACGCCCTGCCGAGCGCGTCGGCTTCGCGCTCCCGCCCCACGAACGCCACCGCCCGCGCGGGCAGCTGCGCCGGCCGGGCCCCGGGCCCCGCGAACTCGCCCGCGCTTCCCGGACTGTCCGCCCTGCCCGTCCCGCCGGTGTCCGGCGCCTGCGGGAGCCGGGCCCCGGTCGCGGCGTCCCGGACGCCCGGGGTCGCGGCCCCGGGCGCGGCGGGGAGCGGGTGCCACTGCAGGGCGGGGGAGTCGGCGAGCACGGCCGCGTGGAGGGCCAGCAGCTCCGGGCGGGGATCGAGACCCGAACCGGCGGCCAGCGCGCGGCGCACCCGGTCGAACGCCGCCAGCGCCTCGGGGCGCCGCCCCGACCGGTACAGGGCCAGCACGTGCAGCTCCGCCGGCCGCTCCCGCAGCGGGTGCGCGGCCGCCAGCGCGGCCAGCTCCCCGCACACCTGGGCGTGCCGGCCCAGCGCGAGATCCGCCGCCACCCGGCGCTCCAGGCAGTCGAGGCGCTCCTCCTCCAGCCGGGCCGCCGCCGCCTCGAAGATCCGGCCCCGCAGGCCGCCCAGCGCCGCGCCGCGCCACAACTCCAGCGCCCGGCAGAGCAGTTCCTGCGCCGGTGCCGGGTCCGCCGGACCCGCCTCGGCCCGCAGCTCGGCGAACCGGCGTGCATCCAGGGCGTGTTCGGCCGCGCCCGGGTCCAGTACGAAGCCCGCCGGCACCCGGGCGAGCACCCCGGCCGGCAGCCGCCTGCGCAGCGCCGACACCGCGTTCTGCAGCTGCTCGCGAGCCGTGGCCGGCGGGTCCTCCCAGACCGCCGCGGCCAGCCCGGCCGCCGGGACCACCCGCCCCGCCTCCAGCAGCAGCGCGGCCAGCACCCGCCGCCCGCGCGGCCCGCCCCCCAGCTCCAACGGCACGCCGTCCAGGGTCACTTCGACCGGACCCAGGAGACGGAACTCCAGCATGGGCGACACCTCGCACGACGACGGTGGCGGACGAGTGGCATGCGCGTGGCGGACGCGGGGCACAGCGGTGGCGGCCGATCGTAACGTCTGCCCGGCCGCTCCACCCCCCACTCCCCGAGAGGATCTCGTCATGCGCATCCGCAGGCGCACCGCCCCCTACGGCGCCGCGCTCCTGACCTTCGCACTCCTCGGACTCGCCGGACTCACCGCGCCCCCGTCCCGGGCCGCGCCCGCCGCGGACGACCCGCGCCCCACCGCCGCCGTCGCCATGGGCGACAGCTTCATCTCCGGCGAGGGCGGCCGCTGGCTCGGCAACACCGACCGCTACGACCGGAGCCGCAACGGCACCGACCGCGCCTGGACGGCCGGATCGCACTACGACCCGGCGCGCGTCTACGGCAGTACGGCCGCGGTCGGCGGCTGCCACCGCTCCGACGTCTCCGAGATCGCCACCGCCCCGCTGCCCGGCATCGACGAGCGGATCAACCTCGCGTGCTCCGGCGCCGAGACCCGGCACGTCCTGCGCGCGGCCGACGGCGGCGAGTCCCTCCAGGGCGAGGCCCCCCAGACCGACCGGCTGGCCGGGATCGCCCGTACCAAGCGGGTCAGGCTGATCGCGCTGTCCGTCGGCGGGAACGACCTCGGCTTCGGGCAGATCATCGGCGACTGTGCGTACGACTGGTACTTCGCCCGGCTCTGCTGGAAGAAGCAGGCGCCCGTGGCCGACCGGAAGATGCCCGGGGTGAAGGCGCGGGTGACGGCCGTCGTCGACGGCATCCGGGCCACGATGCGGGACGCGGGCTACGCCGACGGGGACTACCGGCTCGTCCTGCAGTCCTACCCCTCGCCGATCCCCGGCGGGGAGTGGTTCCGGCTGCGCGAGAGCGACTCGGACCGCATGTTCAAGGACGGCTGCCCCTTCAACGACCGGGACGCGACCTGGGCGGCCTTCACCCTCGTCCCGCAGATCGCCGGCATGGTGAAGTCGGTGGCCGTCGCGAGCGGCAGCGACTACCTGGACCTGCGCGAGACCATGGCCGGCCACGAGGTCTGCTCGGTGGGGGTGGAACAGGTGGGCCGCAGCGGCCCGGACTCCCGCAGCCACGAGTGGTTCCGCTTCCTCGACTACGCGAACACCCAGGGCACGCCGGAGGAGTCCATGCACCCCAATGCCTTCGGGCAGCGGGCGCTGGGCGCCTGCCTCGGCCTGGTGGGCGCCGCGGCCCCGGGGCGGTACTCCTGCGTACAGGACTGGTTCGGCGACGGCGACCCGACCGCGATGCGGCTGCGCCCGGCGGGCTGAGCCGCGCCGGGCGGGTGCGGGGGCGGCGAGCGCCGGCCCCGCACCCGCGCCGCCCGTCAGCAGACGTTGGCGTGCTTGACGTCGAGGACGAAGCGCTCCGGGTTGTGCAGCTTGAACGTGCTGAACTGGGGCTTGGTGTTGAAGGCGGCCCCGAAGGTCACGTACCCCTCGAAGTCGCCGGTGAGGGCGAGCCCCTTGAGCTTGGGCAGCCAGATCTTGATCAGCTTGGGGCCCTTGTAGACGGACTGGCCGGCGTCGTTGTGCGCCTGGGCCGGGTTCAGCCGGATCTCCAGGAAGTACTTCCCGGCCAGCGGCACCTTCTTGCCGGATCCGTCGTACCGCAGCTCGGCCACCCGCTTGACGGTGACGGAGGGTATGTAGCCCTTCACGTCGATGACGACGCGGTCGAAAGTGCAGTGCCCGCCCCAGCGGGCGTTGACCACGAGCGGTGTCTGGGTGGCGGTGGTGAGCTTCGGCGTGACGGCGGCCGGAGCCGCCGCGGAGGCCGGGGCCGCGAGCGCGACACCGGCGGTGAGCAGCACTCCCGTGGCCACGGCCACGAGACGCTGACGGTGGATGGAACGGTGAGGCATGACGTCCCCCCGGTTTCCTGAGACGGGGACAATGGTGTCATCAGAAGAGACATTCCTCACACCCGTACGGTTGCACCGCCGGCGGGATTGTTTTCCCGGCTCTCCCCGTCAGCGGGCGATCACCGCGACCGGGGCGTCCCAGTCGTTGCGGTCGACGGTCAGGGTGTACCCCGCCCGGGTCTCCTTGCTGTTCACCCAGTACTGGTGGGCCCGGCGGTGGCCCGTGTACAGGGCCTTGTCCCAGGGCCAGTCGCGGGTCGTGGTCTTGTCCTTGTTCCACAGCGCGTACCAGAGGATGTCCGGCAGGTCCCGGCGGTCCCGCGCGGTCGCCACCACGGCGGCGCTGCTGCTGCGGAAGCCGTAGTACCCGGCCCAGTAGCCCTTGGCGTGCACGGCCCGGTCCCAGGCCCGCACGTACGTCAGCACGGCGTTCACGCACGCCGTGTCCGCGATGTCGAAGGGCTCCATGTCCAGGTACAGGGCGCTGCCGGACTTCATGCCGAGGGCGCCGGCCCGCGCGACGGCGTCCGCGCCGTTCGCCGTGCCGACCGAGGCGGCGTTCGCCGCGGTGAACTTCTCCCGGCCGATCCGCGTCTGGCAGGGCGGCTGGGCGCCCACGTACAGCGGGACCAGCTTCCAGCCCGCGGCGTCCACGGACTTCACCCACGAGCGCGTCAGCTGCGGCTGGGCGCAGGCCCGGTTCTTCCCGCCGAAGTAGACGGCCGCGGCCCCGTAGAAGCCCGTGGTCTTCCACGCCTTCATCGCGGGCAGCGACGGAGCGGTGCAGGTGTCGAAGGCGCGCCCGGTGTACACGCTGGGCGCGGGCAGGGCGACCGGCGGGGCGGCCGTGCCGGCCGCCCCGGTCACGGCCTGCGCGGTGACGCCCCCGCCCAGCAGCACGGCGGCGCCGGCGGCGGCCCAGGCGGCGCGGCGGCCGCGCTTCGACAGACGACGGTGTCCGGACACGGTGGATCCCCCCGAGGGAAGCGACGACGGAGCCCGCCGCACGCAGCCAGGCACGGGCGGGCGGGACTTCGACGATACGACCCAGGGGCCCGGCACGCCGTGCCGGGCCCCTCCGGGTGCTGGGGACTGCCGGGAAGCGAACCGCAGGGAGCGGCTCCTCAGCACTCGATGACGTTCACGGCGAGACCGCCGCGCGCCGTCTCCTTGTACTTGACCTTCATGTCGGCGCCCGTCTCCTTCATGGTCTTGATGACCTTGTCGAGGGAGACCTTGTGGCTGCCGTCGCCGCGCATCGCCATCCGCGCCGCCGTGACGGCCTTGACCGCCGCCATGCCGTTGCGCTCGATGCACGGGATCTGGACCAGGCCGCCGACCGGGTCGCAGGTCAGGCCCAGGTTGTGCTCCATGCCGATCTCGGCGGCGTTCTCCACCTGCTCCGGGGTGCCGCCCAGCACCTCGGCGAGGGCGCCGGCCGCCATCGAGCAGGCCGAGCCGACCTCGCCCTGGCAGCCGACCTCGGCGCCGGAGATGGAGGCGTTCTCCTTGAACAGCATGCCGATCGCGCCGGCGGCGAGGAGGAAGCGGACCACGCCGTCCTCGTCCGCGCCCGGAACGAAGTTCATGTAGTAGTGCAGCACCGCCGGGAGCACGCCCGCAGCGCCGTTGGTGGGAGCGGTCACCACCCGGCCGCCGGCGGCGTTTTCCTCGTTCACCGCCATCGCGTAGATGGTCGTCCACTCGCTGCGGTGCATCATCGGGTCGCCCTCGGTGCGCAGCTGGCGGGCGGTCGAGGCCGCACGCCGCTTGACCCGCAAGCCGCCCGGCAGGATGCCCTCGCGGGACATGCCGCGCTGCACGCAGGCCTGCATGACGCCCCAGATCTCCAGCAGGCCCGCGCGGATCTCGTCCTCCGTGCGCCAGGCCTTCTCGTTCTCCAGCATCAGCGAGGAGATCGACAGGCCGGTCTCGCGCGCCAGCCGCAGCATCTCGTCACCGGAGCGGAAGGGGTACTTCAGCACGGTGTCGTCGAGCTTGATCCGGTCCTCGCCGACCGCGTCCTCGTCCACGACGAAGCCGCCGCCGACGGAGTAGTACGTCTTCTCCAGCAGCGGGGCGCCGGACTCGTCGTACGCGAAGAGGGTCATGCCGTTGGCGTGGTACGGCAGCGAGCGGCGGCGGTGCAGGATCAGCTGGTTCGGCTCGTCGAACGCGATCTCGTGCACGTCCCCTATCTCGGCGCCGAGCAGCCGCAGCCGGCCGCTCTGCCGGATCCGCTCGACCTCGTCGTCGGCGGTTTCCACGTTCACGGTCCGGGGGGAGTGGCCCTCCAGGCCGAGCAGCACGGCCTTGGGCGTGCCGTGCCCGTGGCCGGTCGCACCGAGGGAGCCGAAGAGCTCGGCGCGCACCGACGCGGTCTGGGCGAGGACGCCGTCCTTCTTCAGCCGGTTCACGAACATGCGGGCGGCCCGCATCGGGCCCACGGTGTGGGAGGAGGACGGGCCGATGCCGATGGAGAAGAGGTCGAAGACGGAGATGGCCACTGGCGGACTCCCTTGTCAGCTCGTGGGGCGGGAGGGGCAGGAGAAGTGGGACGTAAGCGGATTTTGTCCGACAGACGAGCCTAACGTGCCGAGGTGAACGCCTCGGCTGTCGAGCGGGGCCTGGGGGTCAGGCGTGGGACAGCTCACGTTCGCCGGCCGCCGGTGCCTCCCCGGGCTCCGCGCCGTCGCGGAGGGGAGGGACAGTGGCCGTGAAGAGGTCACGAAAAGGGGTCCGGGCCTGGAAGACGGCAGGCTACCGGACCCCTTCGGGCGTCTGACCTGAGTGCCGCTAGAGCGACGGGTACAGCGGGTGCTTCGCGGCGAGCGTCGAGACGCGGGCCTTGAGGGACTCGCTGTCGTACGACGGCTTCAGGGTCTCGGCGATGATGTCCGCGACCTCGGTGAAGTCCTCCGCGCCGAAGCCGCGGGTGGCCAGGGCCGGCGTACCGATCCGCAGACCCGAGGTGACCATCGGCGGCCGCGGGTCGTTCGGGATGGCGTTGCGGTTGACCGTGATGCCGACCTCGTGGAGCCGGTCCTCGGCCTGCTGGCCGTCCAGCTCCGAGTTGCGCAGGTCCACCAGGACCAGGTGCACGTCGGTGCCGCCGGACAGCACGTCCACGCCCACGGCCTTGACGTCGTCCTGCACCAGGCGCTCGGCGATGATCTTCGCGCCGGCCAGGGTGCGCTCCTGGCGCTCCTTGAACTCGGGCGAGGCCGCGACCTTGAAGGAGACGGCCTTGGCCGCGATCACGTGCTCCAGCGGGCCGCCCTGCTGACCCGGGAAGACCGCGGAGTTGATCTTCTTGGCGAGCTCCTGCGTGGACAGGATCACGCCGCCGCGCGGACCGCCGAGGGTCTTGTGCGTGGTCGTGGTGACGACGTGGGCGTGCGGCACCGGGTTCGGGTGCAGGCCCGCGGCGACCAGACCGGCGAAGTGCGCCATGTCGACCATCAGGTACGCGCCGACCTCGTCCGCGATGCGGCGGAAGGCGGCGAAGTCCAGCTGGCGCGGGTACGCGGACCAGCCGGCGACGATCAGCTGCGGCTTGGTCTCCTTGGCGAGGCGCTCGACCTCGGCCATGTCCACCCGGCCGGACTCGTCGACGTGGTACGGGACCACGTTGTAGAGCTTGCCGGAGAAGTTGATCTTCATGCCGTGGGTCAGGTGACCACCGTGGGCGAGGTTCAGGCCCATGATCGTGTCGCCCGGCTTCAGCAGCGCGAACATCGCGGCGGCGTTGGCCTGCGCACCCGAGTGGGGCTGCACGTTGGCGGCCTCGGCGCCGAAGAGCGCCTTGATGCGGTCGATCGCGATCTGCTCGACCACGTCGACGTGCTCGCAGCCGCCGTAGTAGCGGCGGCCGGGGTAGCCCTCGGCGTACTTGTTGGTCAGGACCGAGCCCTGGGCCTCCATGACCGCGACCGGAGCGAAGTTCTCCGAGGCGATCATTTCCAGGGTCGACTGCTGGCGGTGGAGCTCGGCGTCGACGGCGGCGGCGACGTCGGGGTCCAGCTCGTGGAGGGGGGTGTTCAGAAGCGACATCGGATTCCCTCTAGGTGTGGTCAGCCCGCGAACTGGGTGTACTCGTCGGCGGAGAGCAGGTCGGCCGGCTCCTCCGCCACGCGCACCTTGAACAGCCAGCCGCCCTCGAAGGGGGCGGTGTTCACGAGCGCCGGGTCGTCGACCACGTTCTGGTTGGCCTCGACGACCTCGCCGGTGATCGGGGCGTACAGGTCGCTGACCGACTTGGTGGACTCGAGTTCGCCGCAGGTCTCGCCCGCGGTCACGGTGTCGCCCACCGCGGGGAGCTGGGCGTAGACGACGTCACCGAGCGCGTTGGCCGCGAACTCCGTGATGCCGACCGTCGCGACGCCGTCCTCGGCGACCGACACCCACTCGTGCTCCTTGGTGTAGCGCAGCTGCTGGGGGTTGCTCATGACCTGATTCTCCTGGATACGGGGGAGTGCATGCGGACAGTGGTCTTGCAGAGGTCGTGCGGGAGGTGCCGGAAGGTCACTTCTGCCGCTTGTAGAACGGCAGCGCCACGACCTCGTAGGCCTCATGCGTACCGCGGATGTCGACGCCGACACCGGAGGTGCCGGGCGCGGCGTGGGCCGCGTCGACGTACGCCATGGCGATCGGCTTGCCCAGCGTCGGGGACGGGGCGCCGGAGGTGACCTCGCCGATGACGGCGCCGTCCGCGACGACCGGGAAACCGGCGCGCGGGACGCGGCGGCCCTCGGCGATCAGGCCGACCAGCTTGCGCGGCGGGTTGTCCGCGGCGCGCTCGGCGGCGGCCTCCAGGGCCGCGCGGCCGACGAAGTCGCCTTCCTTCTCGAACTTCACGACCCGGCCCAGGCCCGCGTCGAACGGCGTCAGGCCGGTGGTCAGCTCGTGCCCGTACAGCGGCATGCCCGCCTCCAGGCGCAGCGTGTCGCGGCAGGACAGGCCCGCCGGGACCAGGCCGACGCCCTCGCCGGCCTTCAGCAGGGCCGTCCACAGCTCGACCGCGTGCTCGGGCTTGACGAACAGCTCGAAGCCGTCCTCACCGGTGTAGCCGGTACGGGCGATCAGCGCGGGGACCCCGGCGACGGTGCCCGGCAGGCCGGCGTAGTACTTCAGGCCGTCCAGGTCGGCGTCGGTGAGGGACGCGAGGATGCCGGGGGACTCGGGGCCCTGCACGGCGATCAGCGCGTAGGCGTCGCGGTCGTCGCGGACCTCGGTGTCGAAGCCGGCGGCGCGCGCGGTCAGGGCGTCGAGGACGACCTGCGCGTTGGAGGCGTTCGCGACGACCATGTACTCGGTCTCGCCGAGGCGGTAGACGATCAGGTCGTCGACGATCCCGCCGTCTTCCTGGCAGATGTGCGTGTAGCGGGCGCGGCCGACGCCCACGGTGGAGATGTTGCCGACCAGTGCGTAGTCCAGGGCCTTGACGGCCTCCGGGCCGGTCAGGGTGATCTCGCCCATGTGCGAGAGGTCGAACAGGCCGGCCTTGGTGCGGACGGCGTTGTGCTCGTCGCGCTCGCTGGCGTAGCGGAGCGGCATGTCCCAGCCGGCGAAGTCGGTCATGGTCGCACCGAGCGCACGGTGCACGGCGTCAAGGGCGGTCAGACGGGGGCTGTTCGTCATAAGGCTGGCTCTCCAAGGCGGGTCCGCGACGGGCTGAGGACTTTCCTCCCCATCTGTCATCGGAACCTGAGAGGTTCATCACGACCGTACGTGCATACGGAAGTGACTTGCACCTTGGGTGGAGCCGGCGGCTCGTGACAACCGCACGCCTCGCTTTTCAGATGTGCCTCGCCCGCGCGGTACGGGGCCTGAGAGATTCAAGGGAGGGACTTGCTCCTTCGGCGTCCGGCAGGCGTCCGTCATACGGACGGCTGCGGAACTCTCCCGCGCAGATTCAAGCGGCCTTTATGCAGTTGGTCGTGCAGCATGGCGCGCACATCATTGCACGGGCCGAACCCGGCCGGAACCGTGGGCGGCGCATTACCGTCTCTTTACACTCAGTGGGCATGGTGGGTCCTGGTGGCCCGACAAGGGGAGGCGATCACTGTGCGGAGATTCGGAGCCCTGGCAGGGACCGGTGCGGCCGGTACGGCCGCGGGCGTACCGGTCCAGCCCGGTGCACGCGACCGGGGGCCCTTCGGCACGGCCCGCCCCGCCGGGGCGGGGCACGTCCGTGACCTGCGCGGACGCGCGGGCCGCGGCCCCGCGCGGCTGGAGTTCGCCGACGGGGACGTCGTGGTGGTCTCCGGGCTGCCCGGCAGCGGCAAGAGCACCCTCATGAAGCGGGCCGTGCGCAGCGGCGGCATCGACTCCCAGGACGCCCGCGAGCGCTGGGAGGCCCGGACCCCGGCCGCGCTGCCGTACGCCGTCTACCGCCCCCTGGTGCGGATCGCGCACTACGCCGGGCTGTGGCGCTCCCTGCGGGCGGGCCAGAGCGTGGTCGTCCACGACTGCGGCACCCAGGCCTGGGTCCGCGCCCTGCTGGCCCGCGCGGCCCGCGCCCGCGGCCGCGACCTGCACCTGCTGCTGCTCGACGCGACCCCCGCGGAAGCCCTGTCCGGCCAGGCGGCGCGCGGCCGCGGGGTCTCCGCGTACGCCTTCGGACGCCACCGGGCCACGGTGGCGCGGCTCCTCGGCGCCGCGGAGCAGGGCCGGCTGCCGGCCGGCTGCGCCTCGGTGGTCCTCCTGGACCGCGCGGCGGCCGCCGGCCTCACGTCGATCGGCTTCGCCCCCGAAACCCGCCCCGGACGCCCGCACGGCACCCTCTAGGGTCTACACGTCGGCAGTGGGGAAAGGGCGCGGGTGAACATGCAGGACGGGACGAACGCGAGCACGTACGGGGGCGGCGCGGGCGACGGCTGGCCCGCGAACGAACTGGAGGAGACCCTCGCGGCCTCCCTCGGCAGTCCGGCCGCGGGCGGCCGGATCCTCGAAGTGCTCGGCCGCAGCCAGATCTGGGTGCCGCTGCCCGCCGGCGGCGGACCCGACAGCCCGAGCCTGTCCCTGCCCACCATGGACATCGGCGGCGCCGCCTACGTGCCCGTGTACAGCTCCCAGCAGCAGTTCACGCAGTGCGCGGGGGCCCACATGCCCTTCGCGGTGGCCCCGGCCGTGGAGTTCGCCCGGGGCCTGCCCCCGCAGCTCGGCATCGCCGTCAACCCCGAAGGCGCGGTCGGCGTACCGCTTCCCCCCGACGCCGTGGCGCAGCTGTGCCGCACCGGGCGCACCTCGCTCGACGGCCCCGCCACCGGCGGCCGGGTCCGGCTCTACGAACCCGACTGGCAGGACGACCCGGTCGACTTCCTCTCCGCCGCGGCCGAGGAGTTCCGCGCCACCGGCGTGGTCGCCTCGGCGCGCCGCTGCCTCGCGAGCATCGAGGGCGGCGATCCGGTGCTGTTCGTCGGCGTGCAGTTCACGGGCTGGGAGGCGGCCGACCGCAACGCCCCGATGGACGCCCTGTCCCGTGCGCTGGGCAGGTTCCAGCCGCGCTGGCCGGTGACCCTGCTGCTGCTCGACGCGGCCCAGGATCCGGTGGCCGACTGGATGGCGCAACACGTCCGCCCCTTCTACCTGCCGTAGCCGCCTTTAAGCTGGTTACATTTCCTGGCCGCACCCGTGCCGACACCCTTGTCGGCGGACGGCCGGAATGCGTCACGACGGGCGGACGAGGACGAAGAGGGGTACCGGGTGAGTGCGTCAGGCACGGCCGCGGCCGGGCAGCTCGAGCAGATGCTGCGCCAGGTGACGCCCGGGCGCTACGAGAGTTACGAGGCGCTCCTGCACGCCCTCGCCGAGGGGCAGCTGTGGATGCTGCTCTGGCAGGGGCAGTCCGGCGCGCCGGACGCGCAGTACGGCGGCATGGAGGTCGACGGGCTGGGCTACGCGCCCTGCGTGACCTCCCCGCAGGAGCTCGCGGCGAGCGGCTGGGGCCGCGCGTACGAGGTGGTCTCCGGCCGGGGCGTCGCCCGGGCGCTCTACCCGGACCGGTGGGGCATCTGGCTCAACCCGCACGCCCAGGGCGGCGGCGTCGGCATCCCGTGGGCCGACCTGCGGCGGATCGCCACCGGCCTGGACCGGATGCCGGCCGGGCCGCTGCGCCTGTCGGAGCCCGCGATCGAGCTGCCGCAGTTCTACGCCCTGCTCACCCAGCACGCCCACCGCACCCCGGCGGTGCGCTCGCTGCGCCGCGTCTGGGTGCAGCCCGCGCTGGGCACGGCGTACCTCGCCATCGGGCTCGACCTCTACGACGGCTCCGCGGCGGCCGTGGAATCGGCGCGGGCGATGATGCGGCAGGCGATCGGCGCGGTGCCCGACGGGCTGCCGGTCTCGACGGTCGCCCTGGCCGACGAGCACGACCCCGTCGCGATGTGGCTGCGCGCCCAGACCCGCCCGTTCTACGACCGCGAGGCCCAGGGCACGTCCTTCTAGGCCCGGACGGAAGCCGGCGGCCGGGACCGCCTGCCGGGCTACTCCTCGCCGGCGGCGAGCAGCGAGCTCGCCAGCGGGGTGCGCCGGTGGAGCATCCAGCGGCCCGAGCGCTGCGAGGTGACCAGCCGGGAGCGCCGGAGCACGCCCAGGTGCTGGCTGACGGCCGCGGCGCTCATGTTCAGGTAGGCCGCGAGCTGGGTGGTGGACACCGGCAGGTCCAGATGGGCCAGCAGCGCGGCGCGGCTGCGGCCGAGCAGGTCGCCGAGGGGCTCCGCGGCCGCCTGCGAGGTGCCCTCCCACAGGGTCCCGATCCCGCGCGGGGCGTAGGCCAGCGTCGGCTGGTACGGCTCGTTGTGCAGCACGAACAGATTCGGCCAGGCGAAGACGCAGGGCACGAGCACCAGTCCGGTGCCGCAGGCGTCGCGGAAGGCCGAGTGCTGCGGCTTGTCGATGCGCAGCCGGTCGCCGGCGAACTCCGCCTGCGGGTGCAGGTCCGCGAACACCCTGGCCAGGCCGCCGGTGGTCAACTGGTGCGACCGGTGGGCGAGATCGGCGTCGTGCAGGGCCCGCACCCGCGGCCACACGGGTTCGATCGCGGCCTTCCAGTACGCGGAGAGGGTGCCGGCCAGCCGGACCAGCTCGCGGTCGGGGTCCTCGTACAGCGGGCGCAGCAGCGGCGGGACCAGCCCCTCGGCGTCGCGCAGTTCGTCCAGCGAGGAGCGCACCTCGTCCGCCGGGGTGGCGGTCACCGCGGCCAGCTCGTCGGCGAAGGAGCCGGTCAGGCGCTCGGGCGGCGGCGCGAGGAAATCGGGCAGGAACCGCGGACCGCGCGCGAGCGCGAGCAGGACGCGCAGGTCCAGGTCCGCGACCCGGGGCCGGGTCATCGCGACCCAGGGCCGGTGGACGGCCGGCTGCCGGGTGCCGGCGAGCACCGGGACGCTGTGGACCAGCTCCTCCAGCGGCGACCGGGCGAACCGGATCCGGGTCAGGTCACTGGTGGCGAGCCGAATCTCGATCACCGGCGGAGCATAGGCAGCCGCCCGGCGGGGCGGCAACGGCGGGTTCGCGCCCCGCTCCGCGGCGGTGGATTAAGCCGTGACGAAAACGTGGAGCGTGGCGCCCGGCCGCGGGAGAGTCGTCCCGGGGGCGCGGCCGACGGGGGCACGGGCCGCGCCCCCGGCCCCGGATCCCCTTTCCGGGGCCGCTCCGCCCGCCGCGCTCCGCCCGGTGCCCGCACCGGCGACCCCAGGGGAACCCCATGACACCCACCCGCAACCCGTGCACGAACTCCGGCGGCGGCCGGTCTGGGCCGGCCGCCGCCGGTTCCGGCCGGGCCGGAACCGATCCGCGCTGCATTCGCTCCGCCTGACCGAATACTGGACAGTACGTCCAAATCCCGCTTGTGGGTGAATTGTCCGCAGGCCCCAATTCACCTCGGCAAAAACGGGGTTGGGGTCAATGTCCGTTCCGCGCTGAACAGGACGTCTTGCACCGCTGAGCTGATCGGTCCGTTCGGATAACGGAAGGCAGTAAGCCACATCACGGTTGCGCATCCATTCACCGGCAGGTCTGGCGGGTGATCCGGAGCCCGATGAAGACTCCCCCCACCGAAGGCCGGTCAATCCCGTAACCACCAGCTCTTCCGGTGCACTTCAGACGCAATTCGCACCATCAGCGACACCGATGTGAACCAAGCCGCTACAGCGGCGGGCATGGGCCGGCCATCGTCGGCCGAGAGGGGTCCCCACCACGATGACGGCACCACTGCACGACACGAGCACGGACGAGCCCGCAGCCGTTGTCGCCGCCGACCAGCCGCCGAAGGCGATCGAGGGGCGCTCCCCGTGGAAGATCGCCTGGACCCGGCTCAAGCGTGACAAGGTCGCGCTGGCCGGCGGTGTCGTCGTCCTCCTGCTGGTCCTCGTCGCGATCTTCGCGCCGCTGATCGTCAAGGCGTTCGGCCACCCGCCGGAGGAGCTGCACGAGGACCTCCTCGACCCGCTGCTCGGCCTGCCGATGGGCGAGTACGGCGGCATCAGCAAGGACTTCCTGCTGGGCGTCGAGCCGGTCAACGGCCGCGACGTCTTCAGCCGGATCGTCTACGGCGCCCGCATCTCCCTGCTGGTGGCGTTCCTGTCCGCCTTCGTGGCGGTCACCCTCGGCACCTTCTTCGGTGTCATGGCCGGCTACTTCGGCGGCTGGGTCGACGCGGCGATCAGCCGGGTCATGGACCTGCTGCTGGCCTTCCCGGCCCTGCTCTTCATCATCGCCCTCATCTCGGTCATCCCGAGCAAGCTGTGGGGCTTCGAGGGCTCCGGCCTGCGCATCGCCGTCCTGGTCCTGGTCATCGGCTTCTTCGGCTGGCCGTACATCGGACGCATCGTGCGCGGCCAGACCCTGTCACTGCGCGAGCGGGAGTACGTCGAAGCCGCGCGCAGCCTGGGAGCGGGCCGGATGTACATCCTCTTCCGCGAGCTGCTCCCCAACCTGGTGGCGCCGATCACCGTCTACACGACGCTGATGATCCCCACCAACGTGCTCACCGAGGCCGCGCTCAGCTTCCTCGGTGTCGGTGTCAAGCCGCCGACCCCGTCGTGGGGCGAGACCCTCGCGACGGCCGTGCGCACGTACCAGGACGATCCGCTCTTCCTGATCTTCCCTGGCGTGGCGATCTTCATCACCGTGCTGGCGTTCAACCTCTTCGGCGACGGCGTCCGCGACGCCCTCGACCCCAAGGGCGCGCGCTAGCGACCAGCAGTACACACCGGAACATCGGCTCCCAGAGGCCGGAACTACAACGGAGGTTGCGAGCATCGTGACTACCCACCGCACGTCGAAGCGCAGGCTTGCCGCTGGCACGGCCGTCGTGCTCGCGGCCATGCTGACGGCCACCGCCTGTGGCGGTAGCGAGAAGAAGAACGAAGAGGGCGGCAAGGGCGGTGCCGCGTTCAACGCCGGCATCAACAAGGTCGCCAACCCTTCGGACAAGAAGGGCGGCGAGCTGAAGTTCGTCGGTACGCAGGACGCCGACTCGTGGGACCCGCAGCGCGGTTACTACGGCTTCATGTGGGACTTCTCCCGCTACTACACCCGTCAGCTCGTCTCGTTCAAGCCCGCGCCGGGCCAGGGCAGCACCGAGCTCGTTCCGGACCTCGCCTCCGCGATGCCGGAGATCTCCCCGGACGGCAAGACGTACAAGTTCACGCTGAAGGACAACGTCACGTGGGAGGACGGCACCCCCGTCACCGCCCAGGACATCAAGTACGGCATCCAGCGCACCTGGGCCCAGGACGTCATCTCCGGCGGCCCGGTCTACCTGATGCAGGTCCTCGACCCGAAGAGCGAGTACAAGGGTCCGTACAAGGACAAGTCGGCGGACAAGCTCGGCCTGAAGGCGATCGAGACCCCGGACGCCAAGACCATCATCTTCAAGCTGCCGAAGTCGAACGGTGACTTCCTGCAGATGCTGGCCATGCCGGCGGCCTCCCCGGTCAAGAAGGACAAGGACACGGCGGGCAAGTACGGCCTGAAGCCCTTCTCCAACGGCCCGTACAAGATCGACTCGTACGAGCCCAACAAGGGCATGAAGCTGTCGCGCAACGCCAAGTACGTCGCCGCCTCGGACACCATCCGCAAGGCGCTGCCGGACACCATCTCCGTCACGTTCATGGCGAACGCCGACGACATGGACAAGCGCCTGATGAACGGCGAGTTCGACGTCGACATCAACGCCACCGGCATCGGCCAGGCCGCCCGCGCCACCGCGCTGCGCGAGCACAAGAACAACCTGGACAACGGCCAGACGGGCTTCATCCGCTACGCGGTCATGCCGCAGACGGTCGCCCCGTTCGACAAGATCGACTGCCGCAAGGCCGTCATCTACGCGGCCGACAAGAAGTCCCTGCAGACCGCCCGCGGCGGCCCGCAGGCCGGTGGCGACATCGCCCCCAACATGCTCCCGCTGGGCATCAAGGGCTCCGACGGCGCCTACGACCCGTACGAGGTCCTGAAGAACGACGGCAAGCCGAACGTCGAGAAGGCCAAGGAGCACCTGAAGGCCTGCGGCCAGCCGACCGGCTTCAAGACCACCATCGCGGTCCGCAACAACAAGCCGGCCGAGATCGCCACCGCCGTCTCGCTCCAGAACGCCCTGAAGCAGGTCGGCATCGAGGCCGAGGTCGACCAGTTCGACGGCGCCCAGACCTCCGGCATCATCGGTTCGCCGAAGGTCGTCAAGGACAAGGGCTACGGCATCATCATCATGGGCTGGGGCGCCGACTTCCCCACCGGTCAGGGCTTCTCCCAGCCGCTGGTCGACGGCCGCTTCATCCTCCAGAGCGGTAACAACAACTTCTCCGAGCTGAACGACCCGGCGATCAACAAGCTGTTCGACGACGCCATCGCGGAGACCGACCCGAACAAGGCCGGCGACATCTACAAGCAGATGAACCAGAAGGTCTCCGAGGCCGCGGTCTACCTGCCCTTCGTCTACGACAAGACGATCACCTGGCGCTCGACCCGTCTGACGAACGCCTACACCACCGACGCCTACAACGGCCGGTACGACTACGCCTCGCTCGGCGTCGTCAAGTAACCACCAGTCAGTTCCAGTTCCAGTGCCACACCCGCTAGGCACGAAGGGCAGGTGATGGCCGCGGCGACGGCCGGGGGGCGCGCTCCAGAAGAGGGCGCCCCCGGGCCGCAGCCAGGCCGAGCGCAGTGCTTGCATATCTCATCCGGCGGATTTTCGCCGTCGTCGTCATGCTGTTGGTCATCACGCTGGTGACCTTCGGAATCTTCTTCCTCTTCCCCAAGATGATCGGGGCGGACCCGGCGCTCTACTTCGTCGGCAAGCAGTCCGACCCCGCCGCCATCGAGGGCATCCGGCAGAAGATGGGTCTCGATGACCCGATCCTCGTCCAGTTCGGTAAGTTCGTCGTCGGGCTGGTGGCAGGTCGCACGTACGCCAACGGCACCGACGTCACGCACTGCGCGGCACCCTGCTTCGGGTACTCCTTCAAGACCGAGCAGGAGGTGTGGCCGCTGCTGCTGGACTGGCTGCCGGTCACCCTCTCGCTCGCGGGCGGAGCGGTCGTGCTGTGGGTCATCGGAGGCGTCGCCACCGGCGTGCTCTCCGCCCTCAAGCGCGGCACGGTCATGGACCGTTCGGCCATGGGCCTGGCCCTCGCCGGCGTCTCGCTCCCCATCTACTTCACGGGCATGCTCGCCATCGCGCTCTTCTCGGACCAGCTCGGCTGGTTCGGACGGCCCGAGGCCGAGTTCGCCGAGGATCCGGCGAAGTGGTTCAACGGCATGGTCCTGCCGTGGGTCTCGCTCGCCTTCCTCTACGCGGCGATGTACGCCCGCCTCACCCGCGCGACCATGCTGGAGGTCCTCAACGAGGACTACATCCGCACGGCGCGGGCCAAGGGCCTCACCGAACCGGTCGTCATCGGCAAGCACGCCATGCGCTCGACGATGACCCCGATCCTGACCGTCCTCGGCCTGGACCTCGGCGCCCTCCTCGGCGGTGCGGTGCTCACCGAGTACACGTTCTCGCTGCACGGCCTCGGCTACAGCGCGGTACGGGCGATCAGCGACCACGACCTGCCGGTCATCCTGGGCATCACCCTGATCTCCGCCTTCTTCGTCGTAGCCGCGAACCTCATCGTTGACCTCATGTACGCGGTGATCGACCCCCGAGTGAGGCTGTCATGACCGACCTGACGAAGACCGGGGCCGTCAACGAGCCCGTCGCCGGCTCGGCCCCTGGCAGCGCCTTCCTGGACGTCCGCGACCTCAAGGTGCACTTCCCGACCGAGGACGGCCTGGTCAAGTCCGTCGACGGGCTCTCCTTCACCCTGGAGAAGGGCAAGACCCTCGGCATCGTCGGCGAGTCCGGCTCCGGCAAGTCGGTCACCTCGCTCGGCATCATGGGCCTGCACCGGGTGGGCCAGTACGGCCGCCAGAAGGCGCAGATCTCCGGCGAGATCTGGCTGGGCGGCAGGGAGCTGCTCTCCACCGACGAGGACGAGGTGCGCAAGCTCCGCGGCCGGGAGATCGCGATGATCTTCCAGGACCCGCTGAGCGCGATGCACCCGTACTTCACCATCGGCAAGCAGATCGCCGAGGCGTACCGCGTCCACAACAAGGTCGACAAGAAGACCGCCCGCACCCGGGCCGTCGAGCTCCTCGACCGGGTGGGCATCCCCGAGCCCCACAAGCGGGTGGACAGCTACCCGCACGAGTTCTCCGGCGGCATGCGCCAGCGCGCGATGATCGCGATGGCGCTGGTCAACAACCCCGAGCTGCTCATCGCGGACGAGCCGACCACCGCCCTCGACGTCACCGTCCAGGCGCAGATCCTCGACCTGATCCGGGACCTGCAGAGCGAGTTCGGCTCCGCGGTCATCATGATCACGCACGACCTGGGCGTCGTCGCCGAGATGGCCGACGACCTGCTGGTCATGTACGGCGGCCGGTGCGTCGAGCGCGGCACGGCCGAGAAGGTCTTCTACGAGCCCCGGCACCCCTACACCTGGGGCCTGCTCGGCTCGATGCCCCGCATCGACCGCGACCAGACCGAGCGGCTCATCCCGGTCAAGGGCTCCCCGCCCAGCCTCATCAACATCCCCAGCGGCTGCGCCTTCCACCCGCGCTGCCCGTACGCCGACGTGCCCAAGGACAACGTCACGCGCACGGTGCGGCCGGAACTCCTCGACAGCTCCGGCGAAGACGGCGGCAACCGGCACTGGTCCGCCTGCCACATGTCGCAGGAGGAGCGGACCCGGATCTGGACCGAAGAGATTGCGCCGAAGCTGTGACCGACGTGAACAAGACGGCCGAGGCCGTCATCCCCGAGCAGGCAGCCGACTCCCCGGAGCCGCTGCTGAAGGTCACCGGCCTGACGAAGCACTTCCCCATCACCAAGGGGCTGCTGCGCCGGCAGGTCGGCGCCGTGAAGGCGGTCGACGGTCTCGACTTCGAGGTGCGCCGCGGTGAGACCCTCGGCATCGTCGGCGAGTCCGGCTGCGGCAAGTCGACCATGGGCAGGCTGCTCATGCGCCTGCTGGAGCCGACCGGCGGCACCATCGAGTTCGAGGGCAAGGACATCACGCACCTCGGAGTGGCGGGCATGCGCCCGCTGCGCCGCGACGTGCAGATGATCTTCCAGGACCCGTACGGCTCGCTGAACCCGCGCCACACGGTCGGCACGATCGTCAGCGCCCCGTTCAAGCTCCAGGGCGTCACCCCGGAGGGCGGGCTCAAGGCGGAGGTCCAGCGGCTGCTGTCGCTCGTGGGCCTCAACCCCGAGCACTACAACCGCTACCCGCACGAGTTCTCCGGCGGCCAGCGCCAGCGCATCGGCATCGCCCGCGCGCTGGCCCTCAAGCCCAAGCTCGTGGTGGCCGACGAGCCGGTCTCCGCGCTCGACGTGTCGATCCAGGCCCAGGTGGTCAACCTGCTGGACGACCTCCAGGACGAGCTGGGCCTGACGTACGTGATCATCGCCCACGACCTGTCGGTCATCCGGCACGTCTCGGACCGGATCGCGGTCATGTACCTCGGCAAGATCGTCGAGCTCACGGACCGCAAGTCGCTCTACGAGTCCCCGATGCACCCGTACACCACCGCGCTGATGTCGGCCGTGCCGGTGCCGGACCCGCGTCGGCGCGGCACCAAGAGCGGGCGCATCCTGCTCAAGGGCGACGTGCCCTCGCCGATCTCGCCGCCCAGCGGCTGCCGCTTCCACACCCGGTGCTGGAAGGCCACGGAGATCTGCAAGACGAAGGAACCGCCGCTGCTGGCCCTCAAGACGGGCCACCAGGTCGCCTGCCACCACCCGGAGAACGCCCCGGACCAGGCACCCGGAGACCCGGCCCTGCCGGGCGCCGAGGCAGCGCAGTAACGCATCCCCGGCGAGGCCGGACCGCCCCACGGCGGATCCGGCCTCGCCGCGCCCCCACAATTGGGGGGTGGTTCACGATCTTTTCCCCCCGGACGTCCAGCATGCCCTGGACCTCGCGGGCATCTTCGTCTTCGCGACCGCGGGCGCGCTGCTCGCGGTCCGCAAGAACTTCGACGTCTTCGGCATCGGCGTGCTCGCCCTGGTCACCGCGCTCGGCGGCGGGCTCTTCCGCGACCTGGTCATCGGCGCCGTGCCCCCGGCCGCGTTCGGCGAGCTCAGCTTCTTCGTCACCCCGCTGATCGCCGCCGGCCTGGTCTACTTCCTGCACCCCGAGGTCCAGCGGATCAACCGCGCGATCAACGTCTTCGACGCGGCCGGCCTCGGGCTCTTCTGCGTCACGGGCACGACCAAGGCGTACGAGTACGGGCTCGGCCTGACGGCGTCGGCCGCCCTGGGCCTGGCCACGGCCGTCGGCGGCGGTGTGCTGCGCGACGTGATCGCCAACGAGGTCCCGTCGCTGCTGCGCGACCGCGAGATGTACGCCGTGCCCGCCGTGGTGGGCGCGGCGATGGTGGCCCTCTTCATCGCCTTCGACGCCCTCGACGCCGTGACCAGCGGGATCGCGATCGTCACGACCTTCGTGCTGCGACTGCTCGCGATGCGCTACCACTGGCGCGCACCCCTGGCCTGGAACCGCCGCTCGTCTGTCTCGGAAGAGCCCTAGAAAGAAAAGCTACCGCTTAGTAGCAACTCGGTGTAGCGTCGATTTCATGACCCAGGCAGCTCACTCAGCAACCATGGCGACCATCGGTGACAGCGAGTTCGACCGGGACACCGGCGTCCGGCCGCGGGGTGCGGCCGAGCCGGGTGTCTTCGACGCCGACCTGTCCGCCGGGTGGACGATCATCAGCGCCGTCAACGGCGGCTACCTGCTCGCCCTCGTCGGCCGGGCCCTGTCCGAGGCCCTGCCGCACCGCGACCCGATCACGGTCTCGGCGCACTACCTGAGCGCCTCCGTCCCGGGCCCCGCGGTCATCCGCACCGAGCTCGTCCGCTCCGGACGCACCCTCTCCACGGGCCAGGCCTCGCTGTTCCAGTACGACGAGAACGGCGCCGAGGTCGAGCGGATCCGCGTCCTCGCGTCGTACGGCGACCTGTCCGCCCTGCCGGCGGAGGTCCGCACGACCGCGCCCCAGCCCGACATCCCGGCGTACGAGCACTGCCTGGGCGCGGACGCCGGCGGCGCCCCCATCCCCGGCAGCTCCGCGATCGTCGACCGGCTGCGCCTGCGGCTCGACCCGACCACGGCCGGCTGGGCCGTCGGAGCCCCCTCCGGCCGCGGGGAGATGCGCGCGTGGTTCTCGCTGGCCGACGGCCGCGACGCCGACCCGCTCTCGCTGCTCCTCGTCGTGGACGCGCTGCCGCCCACGGCCTTCGAGATGGGCCTGATGGGCTGGACCCCCACGGTCGAGCTCACCACCCACATCCGCTGCCGCCCCGCACCGGGCCCGCTCCGCGTCTCGATCACCACGCGCAACCTGGCCGGCGGCTTCCTGGAGGAGGACGCCGAAGTCTGGGACTCCGCCGACCGCCTGGTCGCCCAGTCCCGCCAGCTGGCCCGCACGCCGCGCGCCTGACGCGGCTCCGGCTGCCGCCGGGAGGAGCGGATCCCGCCGTGCGGTGAGCCGCGCGGGGAGGGGGCCGCGAACGTGGCCGGTCACCCCGTACCTCCCGGCGCGGCAGCGACCGTAGAATCGGGGGATCATGGCCTACCTCGACCACGCCGCGACCACTCCGATGCTTCCGGAGGCCGCCGAGGCGATGACCGCCCAGTTCGCGGTCACCGGCAACGCCTCGTCCCTGCACGCCGCCGGACGCCGCGCCCGCCGCACCGTGGAGGAGGCGAGGGAGGCCCTCGCCGAAGCCATCGGGGCACGCCCCAGCGAGGTGGTCTTCACCGCCGGCGGCACCGAGGCCGACAACCTCGCCGTGAAGGGCCTCTACTGGGCCCGGCACGACGCGGACCCGGCCCGCACCCGCGTCCTCGCCAGCCCCGTGGAACACCACGCCGTGCTCGACGCCGTCCACTGGCTCGCCGAGCACGAGGGCGCCACCGTCGAGTACCTGCCCGTCGACCGCTACGGCCGCGTCCACCCCGACGCCTTCCGCGCCGCCGTGGAGCGCAACCCCGACGACGTGGCCCTGGCCACCGTCATGTGGGCCAACAACGAGATCGGCACCGTCCTGCCGGTCCCCGGACTCGCCGCGATCGCCCGCGAGTTCGGCATCCCCCTGCACTCCGACGCCGTCCAGGCCTTCGGTCAGCTCGACGTGGACTTCGCCGCTTCGGGGCTCGCCGCCATGACCGTCAGCGGCCACAAGATCGGCGGCCCGTACGGCATCGGCGCCCTGCTGCTCGGCCGCGACCAGACGCCCGTACCCGTGCTGCACGGCGGCGGACAGGAGCGCCACGTCCGCTCCGGCACCCTCGACGTCCCGGCCATCGCCGCCTTCGCGGTGGCCGCCGGCCTCGCCGCCGAGCGGCGCGAGGCCTTCGCCCGCGAGATCGGCGCCCTGCGCGACGAGCTCGTCGCCGCCGTCCGCGCGGCCGTCCCCGACGCCGTGCTCGGCGGCGATCCGCACGACCGCCTTCCGGCCAACGCCCACTTCAGCTTCCCCGGCTGCGAAGGCGACTCCCTCCTGCTGCTGCTCGACGCCCAGGGCATCGAGTGCTCCACCGGCTCCGCCTGCACCGCGGGCGTCGCCCAGCCGAGCCACGTCCTGCTTGCCGCCGGCACCGACCCCGAGCTGGCCCGAGGCACCCTGCGCTTCTCCCTCGGCCACACCTCGACCAAGGAGGACGTCGCCGCCCTGGCCGCGGCCATCGGCCCGGCCGTCGAGCGCGCCCGCACCGCCGGCCTCAGCTGACCGCCCCGGCGGGCCGCTTCACGCGGCGGTGTGCGAGCGCACCAGGTCGAGGTACCGGTCCCAGTCCCAGTGCGGCCCCGGATCCGTGTGGTCCGCGCCCGGCACCTCGGAGTGCCCCACGATGTGCCGGCGGTCCACCGGGATGCCGTACCGCCGGCAGATGTCCGCCGCCAGCCGCGCCGAGGACCGGTACATCGCGTCGGTGAAGTCCCGGGGCCGGTCCACGAAGCCCACGTGCTCGATGCCGACGCTGCGCTCGTTCATGCTGCGGTTGTTGGCGTGGAAGGCCACGTCCAGCTCGCGCACCATCTGCTCGACGTGCCCGTCCTGGCGCACGATGTAGTGGGCCGAGGCCTTGTGCCACGGATTGCGGAAGGCGTCCACCGCGGACCGGAAGCCGCCCTGGGTGACATGCACCACGATCCGGTCGACCCGGTAGTCCGCGGGCCGGTCCGCCATCCGCCAGTTCGCCGGGGACGCCGCCGTCCAGCGTGCGCCCTTGTGGTCGAGCTCACCCTCCTTGCGAGGCTTGGAAACCCCGGGAATGAGCCAGTATCCGCGCGATATCTCGTCCCGCCCGGCCACCCCGGCCCCGACGAGCACGCCGAGCCCCGTGATCAGCAGCGCCCTCCGCGCCGGTCCCCGCTTCTTGCCGCCCACTCGCAACCACCCCCGTCTCGGAGAAGAACGCCCGTGCCCCGGGTCCGGTTCCCCCCGTACTCTGGTGGGTGCTATGACTCAGAACCCGCAGCCGCGCCGTCCCCTCCGTGTCCTCGCCGCCATGTCCGGCGGAGTGGACTCCGCCGTAGCCGCCGCCCGCGCCGTCGAAGCCGGGCACGACGTGACCGGCGTCCACCTCGCGCTGTCCGCGAACCCGCAGTCCTTCCGCACCGGGGCCCGCGGCTGCTGCACCATCGAGGACTCCCGCGACGCCCGGCGCGCCGCCGACGTCATCGGCATCCCCTTCTACTGCTGGGACCTCGCCGAGCGCTTCCGCGAGGACGTGGTCGAGGACTTCGTCGCCGAGTACGAAGCCGGACGCACCCCGAACCCCTGCCTGCGCTGCAACGAGAAGATCAAGTTCGCCGCGCTGCTCGACAAGGCCCTCGCCCTCGGCTTCGACGCCGTGTGCACCGGCCACTACGCCACCGTCGTGGTCAACGCCGACGGCACCCGCGAGCTGCACCGCGCCTCCGACATGGCCAAGGACCAGTCGTACGTCCTCGGCGTGCTCGACGAGAAGCAGCTCGCCCACGCGCTCTTCCCGCTCGGCGACACGATCACCACCAAGGACGAGATCCGTGCCGAGGCCGAGCGCCGCGGC
Organism: Streptomyces sp. NPDC037401; assembly: GCF_055602345.1. Classification (NCBI taxonomy): domain Bacteria; kingdom Bacillati; phylum Actinomycetota; class Actinomycetes; order Kitasatosporales; family Streptomycetaceae; genus Streptomyces; species Streptomyces sp. NPDC037401. The sequence continues at coordinate 235,542 of NZ_JBVJWO010000002.1, read as the reverse complement.
CTGGCCGTCGCGAAGAAGCCCGACAGCCACGACATCTGCTTCATCGCTGACGGCGACACCCAGGGCTTCCTCGCCAAGCGCCTCGGCAAGGCCGAGGGCGACATCGTCGACGAGTCCGGCCGCAAGCTCGGCTCGCACGAGGGCGCGTACGGCTTCACCATCGGGCAGCGCAAGGGCCTGCGCATCGGCCACCCCGCCGCCGACGGCAAGCCGCGCTACGTCCTCGACATCTCCCCGGTGAACAACACCGTCACCGTCGGCCCGGCCGAGGCGCTCGACGTCACCGGCCTGACCGCCATCAAGCCCCGCTGGTGCGGCGCGCGGGCCGCCGCCCCCGGCACCTACACCGCCCAGCTGCGCGCCCACGGCGGCGAGACCGAGGTCCACGCCGAGGTCGTGGACGGCGAGCTGCGGGTGACCTTCACCGAGCCGGTCCGCGGGGTCGCCCCCGGCCAGGCGATCGTGCTGTACGACGGCACGCGCGTCGTCGGCTCGGCGACCATCGCGACGACGACGCGGGCGACCGCCGCCGTCTGAGGCGGCCGCCCCTCTGCCCCGTCGGCCCCTGCGCCCCTCAGGCCACCGACAGGACGATCTTGCCGGTGGTGCGGCCCCGCTCGCCGATCTCGTGGGCCTTCGCGGCCTGCTCCAGCGGCAGGACCGTGTCGACCGCGGGGCGCAGCCTGCCCTCCTCGACGAGTGCGGCGATCGCCTTCAGGCCCGAGAAGTCCGGCTCGACCAGCGTCCAGCCGGTGCGGAAGCCCTCCGCGCCGGCGGGTACGTCGTCGGGGCCGTTCAACGTGATCAGGTGGCCGCCGGGGCGCAGCACCTTCAGGGAGCGCTCGCCGTACTCGCCGCCGATGGCGTCGATCACCACGTCCACGTCCGCGACCACGTCCTCGAAGCGCGCGGTCCGGTAGTCGATCACCTCGTCGGCGCCGATCGAGCGCAGGAAGTCGTGCTTGGGCGCGCTCGCCGTGCCGATCACGTACGCCCCGAGCGCCTTGGCGATCTGGACGGCGAAGTGCCCGACGCCGCCGGCCGCCGCATGGACCAGCACCCGCTGGCCCGGCTGCAGCCCGGCCGTGTCGGTGAGGGCCTGCCACGCGGTCAGCGAGGCCAGCGGCAGCGCGGCGGCCTCCTCGTGGGTCAGCGCCGCGGGCTTGCGGGCCAGGTGCCGGGCCGGTGCGGTCACGTACTCCGCGTAGCCGCCCGCCTGCACCGGGAAGCGCGGCATCCCGAAGACCTCGTCGCCCGGCCGGTACATCGTCACGCCCGGTCCGACGGCCTCGACGGTGCCGGAGACGTCCCAGCCCACCATGGGGACCGCGCCCCACGGGATCAGGGCGCCGCTGGCGCGGGTCTTCCAGTCGACCGGGTTCACCCCGGCGGCGTGCACCCGGACCAGGACCTCGCCCATGCCCGGCTCGGGACGCTCGGCCTCGACCTCGGTCAGGACCCCGGGACCGCCCCATTCACTGACGACTACGGCACGCATTTCTTCTCCTTCGGTTCCTTCACGCGGTTGCTGTGTCACCACCTTGGGGCAGCTGCGGTCGTGACGGTTCTGGCCAGACGGCCACTATGTGACAGAATCTGGCCATGCACAGAATCGCCGTACTCGCCCTTGAGGGCGTTCCGCCCTTCGAGCTCGGGATCCCCTCCCGGGTCTTCGGCAACGCCTACGACGCCGACGGCCGGCCGCTGTACGAGATCGTGGTGTGCACCGCCGACGGCGAGCCGGTCGCCAGCGATGCGGGCTTCACCATCGCCGTCTCCGCCGGACCCGAGGCGCTGGCCGCCGCCGACACGGTGATCGTGCCGCCCACCCACGCCATGGACGAACTGGTCCGGGGGGAGCCGCTGCGGCCCGAGCTCACCGCCGCCCTCGCCCGGATCCGGCCCGGCACCCGGCTGGTGTCCATCTGCACCGGCTCGTACGTCCTCGCCGCGGCCGGCATGCTCGACGGCCGGCCCGCCACCACCCACTGGCTCAAGGCCGACGAGTTCCGCAGGGCCTTCCCCCGGATCCGGCTCGACGAGGACGTGCTCTTCGTCGACGACGGCGACGTCCTGACCTCGGCCGGGGTCGCCGCGGGCGTCGACCTCTGCCTGCACCTGATCCGCCGCGACCACGGCAGCGCGGTCGCCAACCTCGCCGCCCGGCTGTGCGTCGTACCGCCCTGGCGCGAGGGCGGACAGGCGCAGTACACCGTGCGCCCCGTCCCCGAGCCGACGGTCTCCACCACCGCCGACACCCGCGCGTGGGCCCTGGACCGGCTGCACACCCCGCTGAGCCTGGCCGAGCTGGCGACGCACGCCAGGATGAGCCTGCGCACCTTCACCCGTCGCTTCCGCGACGAGGTGGGCCTCACGCCCGTGCAGTGGCTGACCGCACAGAGACTCGAACTGGCCCGCCAGCTCCTGGAGTCGAGCGACCTCCCGGTCGACCTGGTGGCCCACCGCGCAGGGTTCGGTTCGGCCAACTCGCTGCGCCAGCACATGCGCGCCTCGCTCGGCGTGTCGCCCATCGCCTACCGGCGTACCTTCAAGGCCCGGGCCGCTGCCTGACGTTTTCCGGGGCCCGTGAGAACGGTCCGGAGTCACTTCCTCCTCAACTGTCTTATTCGGACACGTTGTTGAGCGCCTCGCCCGGTCGGGTGATACTGCCCCTTCCGGGGGACGAGCTCCGTTCCCCGCGCGATGACCTCTCATCCGGGGGATGAATTGCGTAAAGGCATGAAGAAGGCCGGCGCGGCCTCAGTCGCCGCAGCCGCGGCCGTGGTGCTGCTGGCGGGGCTGACCACCCCGTCCGCAGCCTCGGTCACCGACCCGACCACGAACCCGTTCGCGGCGCAGCAGGCCGCCGCGGCCAAGAACAAGGGCCTCACCCGCATCACCCTGATCACCGGCGACCGGGTGCTCGTCGATGCCCAGGGCAAGCCGGTCGGGCTCGAAGCGGCCGAGGGACGCACCCGGATACCCGTATCCGTGGAGCGCAGCAACGGGCACACCAGCGTGGTCCCCTTCGACGCACAGCGCCTCATCGCCGCCGGGAAGCTCGACGCCCGGCTCTTCGACATCACGGAGCTCAGCCGCCCCGAGTACCGGGCCGCGCGCGGTGACCGGCTCCGCCTCATCGTCGCCTACCAGGGCGCCGCCCCCGCCGCGAAGGCCGCCCTGCGCGCCGCCGGCGAGGACACCCGCGTCCAGCGCACGTTCACTTCGCTCGGCGCCGAGGCGATCAGCGCCGCGCCGGCCGACGCGGCCGCCGTCTGGGAAGCGCTCACCGACGCACAGCGCGCCACCGGCCGCCGCACGGCAGCAGCCGGCATCGCGACCGTATGGCTCGACGGCATCCGCAAGGCGAGCCTCGACAAGAGCACCAAGCAGATCGGCGCGGACAAGGCCTGGGCCGCCGGGTACGACGGCAAGGGCACGAAGATCGCCGTCCTGGACACCGGAGTGGACGCCACCCACCCCGACTTCGCCGGGAAGGTCGTCGCGGAGAAGAACTTCACCGGGTCCGCCGACGCCAAGGACCGCTTCGGCCACGGCACCCACGTCGCCTCCATCGCGGCCGGCACCGGCGCCAAGTCCGGCGGCCTCCTCAAGGGCGTCGCCCCTGCGGCCGCCCTGCTCAACGGCAAGGTCCTCGACGACAACGGCTACGGCGACGACTCCGGCATCGTCGCCGGCATGGAGTGGGCCGTCGCCCAGGGCTCCGACGTCGTCAACCTCAGCCTCGGCGGCCGGGACACCCCGCAGATCGACCCGCTCGAAGCCGCCGTGAACAAGCTCAGCGCCGACACCGGCGTGCTCTTCGCCATCGCGGCGGGCAACAGCGGCGAGGGCGGGCCCGGCACCGTCGGCTCCCCGGGCAGCGCGGACGCCGCGCTCACCGTGGGCGCCGTCAACGACGACGACAAGCTGGCGTCCTTCTCCAGCATCGGGCCCCGCGTCGGAGACGGCGCGATCAAGCCGGACGTCACCGCCCCCGGCGTGGACACCACCGCCGCGGCCGCCCCCGGCAGCGTCATCGAGCGCGAAGTCGGCCAGCAGCCGCCCGGCTACCTGACCATCTCGGGCACCTCGATGGCCACCCCGCACGCCGCGGGCGCCGCCGCGCTGCTCAAGCAGGCGCACCCGACGTGGAAGGGGCAGCAGCTCAAGGGCATCCTCGCCGCCTCCGCCAAGCCCGGCGCCTACACGGCGTTCCAGCAGGGAAGCGGCCGGATCGCGCTGGACCGGGCCCTGCACCAGACCGTGATCGCCGAGCCCGTTTCGGTCTCCTTCGGCGTCCAGCAGTGGCCGCACACCGACGACAAGCCGGTCACGCGCAACCTCACCTACCGCAACCTCGGCACCACCGCCGTCACCCTCGACGTCACCGTCGCGGGGACCGGCCCCGACGGAAAGCCCTCCCCGGCCGGCTTCTTCACCCTCGGCGTCACCAAGGTCACCGTCCCGGCGGGCGGCACGGCCTCCGTGCCCGTCACCGCGGACACCCGGCTCGGCGGCACCGCCGACGGCTCGTACAGCGCCTACGTCACCGCGACCGGCGGCGGCCAGAGCGTCCGCACCGGGGCCGCAGTGGAGCGCGAGGCCGAGTCGTACGACGTGACCATCAAGCACATCGGCCGCGACGGCAAGCCCAGCAAGTACCACGGCTCCTCCCTCATCGGGCTCAGCGGATACGCCGCGCGCAAGCGCTTCGACGTCTACGACGAGTCCGGCGCGTCCACCATCCGCGCCCCCAAGGGCGGCTACCTGCTCGAATCCACGGTCATCTTCGACCCGAACGACGGCACGAAGGGCCTGGACTGGGTCATCCAGCCCAAGCTGACCGTCACCAAGAACACCACCGTCACCGTGGACGCCCGCAAGACCAAGCCCGTGAAGATCACGGTGCCGTCCGCCACCGCGGTGTCCGCGTTCGCCTCGCCGAGCCTCGTCCTGACCGCCGGCGAGGACGCGTACGGCATCGGCTGGTGGCTCCAGTCGTACGACGGCTTCCGCACCGCCCACCTCGGCCCGCAGGCCGACCCGGGCACGCTCACCCAGCAGTTCGACGCGCACTGGACCCAGGGCGACACGACCGAGTACCACGCGGCCCTCGGCGGACCGACCCGGCGGATCGCCACCGGCTACACCCGCGCGCTGAAGCAGTCCGACCTGGCCACCGTCACCATGGAGCTCGGCGCCGCGGCCCCCGGCAAGGAGGGCGGGATCACCGCCTTCGGCGTGCTGCCCGGCTCCATGGGCGCCAGCGGCTTCACCACCCCCCGCAAGATCCCCGCCGCCGTGACCATGTACCTGTCCGCCCTGGACGGGGTGAAGTGGGACGCGTCCTTCGAGCAGATCTCCGGACGTGACGCGGACGGCTTCCCGCTCGTCGAGGCGAACTACTACGCCGGCGAGGCGAAGGCCTACCAGGCCGGCAAGAGCTACCGGGAGCGCTACAACACCGCCGTCTTCAGCCCGGTCGTCGACCCGGCCCGGGAAGTGGGCGTGTACCGCAACGGCAACGAGATCGGCGCCTTCGTGCCGCTCTTCGCGGACGGCAGCGGCCACCTCGGCGGCTCCGCCCACACCAAGGCCGAGACGGTCCTCTACCGCAACGGCGTCGTGGCCGGCCGCAACAACGACCCGCTCACGGGCAGCGAACTGTTCAAGGTCCCGGCCGGAGACGCCGCGTACAAGCTGACGACGAAGGTCGACCGCAGCCCGAAGCTCTCCATGGTCTCCACCCGGATCCTCGCCAGCTGGTGGTTCCGCTCGGCGAAGACCACCAAGACGGTCCACCTCCCGGTGTCCACGGCCCGCTTCACCCCGAAGCTGGCCATCGACAGCACCTCCCCGGCGGGCCGCACCCTCTCCATCCCGCTGACCGTCCAGGGAGCGGCCGCGGGCGCCAACCTCAAGTCGCTCACCGCGTACGCCTCGTACGACGGCGGGTACACCTGGAAGAAGCTGACCGTGAAGGCCGGCAAGGTCTCCGTCAAGAACCCGGCCAAGGGCAAGGCGGTCTCGCTCCGCGCCGTGATCGAGGACAAGAACGGCAACAAGTCCGACGTGAGCGTCATCAACGCGTACTGCGCGGGCTGACGCCCCGGGGCCCCGCCGCACACCCCGCGGCGGGGCCCCGCCCCACCCGCCCCTGCGGCGCGGGCGGGCCGTCGCAGGGTGCGAGCATGGGGGCATGGCAACCCACCTCATCACCGGCGCCGGCTCCGGCATCGGCGCCGCCGTCGCGCGGCGCCTGCACGAGCGCGGCGACGAGCTGCTCCTCCTCGCCCGCGACGCCGCCCGCGGCAAGGAACTGACCGCCCGCTACCCCGGATCCCGGGCGCTCGTCGCCGACCTCGCCGACCCCGACCGGATCTCCTGGGCGTTCTCCCACCAGGCCCTGCCCGACCGGCTCGACTCCCTCCTCCACGTCGCCGGGATCGTCGACCTCGGGCCCGTCGGCGAGCTGCGCCCCAAGACCTGGCACCAGCAGCTCAACGTCAACCTGATCGCCCCCGCCGAGCTGACCCGCCTGCTGCTGCCCTCGCTGCGCGCCGCCCAGGGCCACGTCCTGTACGTGAACTCCGGCGCCGGCCTGCACGCCCACGCCGAGTGGGGCGCGTACGCCGCCTCCAAGCACGGCCTCAAGGCCCTCGCCGACTCCCTGCGCCACGAGGAGAAGCCCAACGGCGTCCGCGTCACCTCCGTCTACCCGGGCCGCACCGCCACCCCCATGCAGGCCAAGGTGCACTCCCAGGAGGGCAAGGACTACGACCCCGCCGCCTGGATCGACCCCGAGTCCGTCGCGACCACCGTCCTCATGGCGCTCGACCTGCCCCGGGACGCCGAGGTCAACGACCTGACCGTACGGCCGGGGCGCTGAGCCGATGACCGCCACCGGAGTCGGCTCGCTGCCCGGCGGGGACGCGCGCGAGGCCGCCAAGACCGTCACGGGGACCTTCGAGGACTTCCCCTACCTTCCCGAACTCCCCGCCCGGGGCCCCGGCGCCGACATGATCGGCCGCTCCCTCGGGCTCCTCGTCGACCTGTACGCCCACCTCGAACCCAGCGGCTGGCGGCTGAGCGACCGGCCGGGCCGGGACACCCGCCGGGCCCGGTCCTGGCTCGGGGAGGACCTCGACGCCCTGGAGGAGTTCACCCAGGGCTACGAGGGCCGGCTCAAGATCCAGGCCGTCGGGCCCTGGACCCTGGCCGCCGCGCTGGAGCTGCGCAGCGGCGAAGCCCTCCTCCGGGACCCCGGCGCCTGCCGGGACCTGGCCGGCTCCCTCGCCGAAGGCCTGCACGGCCACCTCGCCGACGTGCGCAAGCGGATCCCCGGCGCCGAGATCGTGCTCCAGCTCGACGAACCCTCGCTGGGCGCCGTCCTGCGCGGACAGGTGAAGACCGCCAGCGGCTACCGCACCTACCGGGCCGTGGACCGGCAGGTCGCCGAGGGCGCGCTGCGCGACCTGTTCGCCGTCCACGACGGGCCGTCCGTCGTGCACTCCTGCGCCCCCGGCGTGCCCTTCGCCCTGCTGCGCCGCGCCGGCGCCACGGGCGTGTCGTTCGATTTCTCGTTGCTCACCGAGCGCGAGGACGAGGCGATCGGGGAGGCCGTCGAAGGCGGCACGAAACTCTTCGCCGGAGTGGTGCCGGGCACCGACGGCCCGTTGTCGGACCCTGCCGGTAGCGTCATGGGTGTCAGGAAGCTCTGGCGCAGGCTGGGGCTGGCCCCGGGGGCTCTCGCGGAGTCCGTCGTGGTCACCCCGTCGTGCGGTCTGGCGGGCGCCTCGCCCGCGTACGCCCGCGCGGTACAGGCCCACTGCGTCAGGGCGGCGAGGTCGCTCGCCGACAACCCTGAGTGATGGCTTAACGGGAGGACAGGCATGGCAGCCGAACAGCAGCAGGGCAGCGTGGTACCGGCAGAAGCGCGCGAGCAGCACGCCCTGCTCGCGGAGCAGGTGGAGGAACACCGCTTCCGGTACTACGTGAACGACCAGCCGGTCGTCAGCGACGCCGAGTTCGACAGGCTGCTGCGCTCGCTGGAGGCACTGGAGGAGGAGTACCCGGAGCTGCGCACCCCGGACTCGCCCACGCAGAAGGTCGCCGGGGCGTACGAAACCGACTTCACCTCCGTCGAGCACCGCGAGCGCATGCTGTCCCTCGACAACGCCTTCGCCGACGAGGAACTGTCCGCGTGGGCCGACCGGGTGGCCCGGGACGTCGGCACCCCGGACTTCCACTACCTGTGCGAGCTCAAGGTCGACGGCCTCGCGGTCAACCTCACCTACGAGAACGGGCGGCTGACCCGGGCCGCCACCCGCGGCGACGGCCGCACCGGCGAGGACATCACGCCCAACGTCCGCACCATCACGGAGATCCCCGACCGCCTCAAGGGCGAGCGCATCCCGGCACTGGTCGAGATCCGCGGCGAGGTCTTCTTCCCCATGGAGAAGTTCGAAGAGCTCAACGCCCGCCTGGTCGAGGCGGGGGACAAGCCCTTCGCGAACCCGCGCAACGCCGCCGCAGGATCGCTTCGCCAGAAGGACCCCAAGGTCACCGCCACCCGCCCGCTCCACATGGTGGTGCACGGCATCGGCGCCCGCGAGGGCCTCGACATCGACTGCCTGTCGCACGCGTACGACCTCCTGCACGAGTGGGGCCTGCCCACCGCCCGCCACAACAAGGTCGTGGACTCGCTGGCGCAGGTCCGGGACTTCATCGCGTACTTCGGCGAGAACCGCCACTCGGTGGAGCACGAGATCGACGGCGTGGTCGTCAAGCTCGACGAGATCCCGCTCCAGGGCCGCCTCGGCTCCACGGCGCGCGCCCCGCGCTGGGCGATCGCCTGGAAGTACGCTCCCGAAGAGGTCAACACCAAGCTCGTCGACATCAAGGTGGGCGTCGGCCGCACCGGCCGCGTCACCCCGTACGCCCAGGTGGAGCCGGTCACGGTGGCCGGCTCGGAGGTCGAGTTCGCCACCCTGCACAACCAGGAAGTGGTCAAGGCCAAGGGCGTCCTCATCGGCGACACCGTCGTGCTGCGCAAGGCCGGCGACGTGATCCCCGAGATCCTCGGCCCGGTGGTGGACCTGCGGGACGGCACCGAGCGGGAGTTCGTCATGCCGGCGCAGTGCCCGGAGTGCGGCACCGCGCTGCGGCCGATGAAGGAGGGCGACATCGACCTCCGCTGCCCCAACGGCCAGACCTGCCCCGCCCAGTTGCGCGAACGGCTGTTCTATCTGGGCGGCCGCCAGTGCCTGGACATCGAGAACTTCGGCGCGGTGGCCGCCGCCGCGCTCACCCGGCCGCTGGAGCCGGCCGAACCGCCGATGCGCGACGAGGGCGACCTGTTCGACCTCACCATCGAGGACCTGCTGCCCATCAAGGCGTACGTCCTCGACGCCGACAGCGGGCTGCCCAAGCGCGACCCCAAGACCGGCGAGGAGAAGATCGTCACGGTCTTCGCCAACCAGAAGGGCGAGCCGAAGAAGAACGCCCTGGCGATGCTGGAGAACATCGCCGCGGCCAAGGACCGCCCCCTGGCCCGCGTCATCAACGGCCTCTCGATCCGGCACGTCGGCCCCGTCGCCGCCCAGGCCCTCGCCCGGGAGTTCCGCTCGATCGACCGGATCGAGGCGGCGACGGAAGAAGAACTGGCCGCGACCGAGGGCGTCGGCGCCATCATCGCCGCCTCCCTCAAGGAGTGGTTCGCCGTCGACTGGCACCAGGAGATCCTGCGCAAGTGGCGGGCCGCCGGCGTCCGGATGGAGGAGGAGGGCGCAGGCGAGGAGACCGGGCCGCGCCCGCTGGAGGGCATGACCGTCGTCGTGACCGGCACCCTGGCCGGCCACACCCGCGACGGCGCCAAGGAGGCGCTCCAGAGCCGCGGCGCGAAGGTGACCGGGTCCGTCTCGAAGAAGACCTCGTTCGTCGTCGTGGGCGACAACCCCGGCTCGAAGTACGACAAGGCCATGCAGTTGAAACTCGCCGTACTCGACGAGGCGGGTTTTGCCGTCCTGTTGGAGCAGGGACCCGACGCCGCTCGCGAGGCCGCCCTTCCGGTTGAGGGGGAATAGTGCCCGCACGGAGCTAGCCAGGCACCCCTGACCTGTCGGATCATCAGATGGGTGACAGGGGGGTCCTGGTCCGATCTCACCCGTTCGGCGGATACCGTACTGATGACAATGGCTGGGTCGCATTCGGGCAACCGCCGCCGACCGCTGCCCCTGGGAGCCCCCTGCGGCCTACTGTTGAGGGGTGCGCCTGTCGTGCACGGCTGCGTGGTGCGATGCCCAGCCGTGATGGCATGACATCGGGCCATCGCGTGGCATCGGCACAGCCGGCTGTGAGAGGGACGGGCATGAAACCCACCGAAAGCGCCGACCCGTCACCTGAATTCGGCGGGGAGCCCCCGGTCGTACGGGGCGGACGGCTCGGCGTCCTGGGATCCAGGACCCCCGAGACGTACCCGCTCGACACCGGCGTCAGCGGCACCGGCGGCACCGCGCGGCGCACCATCCTGCCCATCGCCGTGATCGGCCTGGCCGCGGTCGTCCTCGTCGCGGGCATCGTCCACGCCGTCGGCGACGGCCACGCCCTCTTCCCCGGATCCACCGTCGGCTGGTCCCTGGCCCTGCTCAGCGGCATCATCGTCGGCCACCTGGTCGCCCTCGGCCGCGACCGCTGGTGGGGCGGCACCGGCTCCGGCGCCGCCCTCACCCTCGGCGTGCTCCTCCTCTACGGCTGGGTCCCCGCCGGACTCGTCAGCCTGGCCGTGGTCTCCCTCGTCGGGGCGGCCCGTCGGCACCGCTGGCGGCAGGGCCTGCTGCACGGCGCCGTCGACGTCCTCGGCATCGGCGCGGGCGCCCTCGTCCTCGCGGCCTTCGGAGACGCCCCCACCGTGGAGGAGCCCTGGCATCCCCTGCGCTGGGAGCTCGACGCCATCCCCGAGGTGGTCCTCGTCGCCGTCGCCTACCTCGCCGTCACCCGCGTGATCCTCTGGCTCGCCCTCGCACCCCGCGGCGGCGGACTGCCCACCGTCGCCCGCACGGCGATGGTCCGTCAGGCTTTGGTCGCCGTCGCCCTCCTGGGCATCGCCCCGCTGATCTGCGTCATCGCCGTCACCCTGCCGGTGCTGCTGCCGCTGTTCGCCGTCCCGCTGATCGCACTCGACTCCACCCTGTGGATCGCCCGCGCCCGGGCCGAGGAGCAGCTGCGCGACCCCCTCACCGGGCTGCCCAACCGGCAGTGGCTGCTCGAGCGCGCCTGGAGCGCACTCGACGAGGCGGAACGTACCGGCACCCGATCCGCCCTCGTCCTGATCGACCTGGACCGCTTCCGCGCCGTCAACGACACCCTGGGCCACCTCGCCGGCGACCGCCTCCTGCTCCAGATCGCCGACCGCCTCCGCCTCGCCCTGCCCCGGCACGCCGAAGCCGCCCGGCTCGGCGGCGACGAGTTCGCCGTCCTGATCCCCGTCGCGGACTCCACCACCAGCGCCCAGCGGATCGCCCGCCACCTGGTCGCCGAGCTCAGCTCCCCCCTCGACCTGGACGGCCTCACCCTCGTCCTCGAGGCCAGCGCCGGCCTCGCCGTCTTCCCCGACCACGCCCTGGACGCCGAGGGCCTGCTGCGCCGCGCCGACGTCGCCATGTACCAGGCGAAGCGCGACCGCACCGGAGTCGAGGTCTACGAATCCAAGCGCGACAGCAACACGCCCGACCGCCTCGGCCTCCTCGGCGACCTCCGCCGCGCCCTCGACGCGAGCGAGGTCGAACTCCACTACCAGCCCAAGGTCCGCTTCGACGGCCAGGTCGCCGGGCTCGAAGCCCTCGTCCGCTGGGTGCACCCCGAACGCGGCCGGGTCCCTCCCGACGAGTTCATCGCGATCGCCGAGACCTCCGGCCTCATGCCGCACCTCACCGAGTACGTACTGGAGACCGCCCTCGCCCAGGTCGCCCGCTGGCGCGCCCAGGGCCTCAAGGTCCCGGTCGCCGTCAACGTCTCCCCCCGCGACGTCCACACCCCCGGCTTCGCGGGCGCCGTCGCCGCCCGCCTGGCCCGCCACGGCGTGCCCGCCGGCGCCCTCCAGCTGGAGATCACCGAGCACGTCCTGCTGGAGGACCCGCAGCGCGCGGCCGACACCATGGCCGGCCTCACCGGCCACGGCGTCAAGATGTCCCTGGACGACTTCGGCACCGGCTACTCCTCCCTGGTGCACCTGCGCCGCCTGCCCGTCAGCGAGCTGAAGATCGACCGGTCCTTCGTGGCCCGGCTCGCCGTGGACGCCCAGGACGCCGAGATCGTCCGCTGCACCGTCGACCTCGCCCACTCCCTGGGCCTGCTCGTCGTCGCCGAGGGCGTGGAGGACGACGAGACCTGGGAGCGCTTGCGCGACCTCGGCTGCGACGCCGTCCAGGGCTGGCTGGTCGCCGCCGCCATGCCCCCGGCCGAGGCCACCGCCTGGCTGCTGGCCCGCGGCGAACGCGGCTGGCGCCGCCCCGCCGACATCACGGCCGACCTCTCCGCGGTGACCTCCTCCGAGACGCAGGCCCCGTAGCGGGCAGGCGGGCGTACGCCCCGGCCACCCGGGGCGTACACACGGCATCCGGGAAAAGCGTTATCCGCATTCCTGCGGCAGGTCTCCTCTGTAGCCGGACACCCCGGCGCACCAGAGAACGGAGTCCCATGCCCCAGCACGACGCCCGTCACCAGCCCGCCCCCGAAGCGCCCGCCGCCGACGCAGCCCCCCGGGCCCGCCACCGCCGCTCCCGGGGACGCGTGACCGCGCTGTCCGTCGCCGCAGCCTCCGTCGCGGCCACCGCCGCAGCCTTCGCCTGGCCCGCGGCCGGGCAGGCCACCACCGCCGAGGCCGAGCGCCCCGCCGCCGCCCGCCCCGCCGCCCTGCCGGGGCAGAGCGCCTCCATACCCGGGGCGCAGAGCTCCGCCGGCCTCGCCCCCGCCGGCCGGGCCGCGGCCCCCGCCGCCCCTGCGGCCCCGGCGAGCCCCGCGGCCGCCAAGGCCGCCCAGTACGCCAAGAAGGTCATCGCCCTCGTCAACCAGCAGCGCGCGCGAGCCGGCTGCGCCCCGCTGCGCGCGGACAAGCGGCTCATGAAGGCCGCCCAGTACCACGCCAACGACATGGCCAAGCGGAACTACTACTCCCACACCAGCCCCGAGGGCCGCAGCGCCGGGGACCGGATGACCAAGGCCGGGTACCGCTGGATGCGGTGGGGCGAGAACATCTACAAGAGCCCGCGCACCCCCGCCAAGGCGATGGCCGGCTGGATGGACAGCCCCGGCCACCGCGCCAACATCCTGAACTGCAGCTACAAGGACATCGGCGTGGGCGTGAACCTCAAGTCGAACGGTCCCTGGTGGGTCCAGAACTTCGGCAGCAAGCGCTGACCGGCACCCCGGCCCGCACAGTGTGACAAAAGCCGTTTGGCGGGAGCCGTGTCCCGGCTCCCGCCAAACCGTTTCGTGGTGTGACGTCCGCGCCCCCTAGGATTGGGCCCGAAACCTACACACTCACCACCCTCAGAGGATCGCTGCATGCCTGGCATCACGCGCGAGGAGGTCGCCCACCTCGCTCGGCTGGCGCGTCTGGAGCTCAAGGCCGAAGAGCTGGATCACTTCGCCGGACAGCTCGACGACATCATCGGCGCGGTCGCCCGCGTTTCCGAGGTCGCCGACCAAGACGTCCCGCCGACCTCCCACCCGCTGCCGCTGACGAACGTCATGCGCGCGGACGAGGTCCGTCCGTCGCTCACCCCCGAGCAGGCGCTCTCCGGAGCTCCCGCGCAGGAGCAGCAGCGTTTCAAGGTGCCGCAGATCCTGGGGGAGGACTAACCGTCATGACGGACAGCAACATCATCAAGCTCACCGCCGCCGAGATCGCCGCGAAGATCGCTTCGGGCGAGCTCACGGCCGTCGAGGTCACCGAGGCCCACCTGGCCCGCATCGAGGCCGTCGACGAGAAGGTCCACGCCTTCCTGCACGTCGACCGCGAGGGTGCCCTCGCGCAGGCCCGCGCCGTCGACGCCAAGCGCGCCGCGGGCGAGAAGCTCGGCCCGCTGGCCGGCGTACCGCTCGCGCTCAAGGACATCTTCACCACCAAGGGTGTGCCGACCACGGTCGGCTCGAAGATCCTCGAGGGCTGGATCCCGCCGTACGACGCCACCCTGACGCGCAAGCTCAAGGAAGCCGGCGTCGTCATCCTCGGCAAGACCAACATGGACGAGTTCGCCATGGGGTCCTCCACCGAGAACAGCGCCTACGGCCCCACCGGCAACCCCTGGGACCTCACCCGGATCCCCGGCGGCTCCGGCGGCGGCTCCTCCGCGGCCCTCGCCGCGTACGAGGCCCCCCTCGCGATCGGCACCGACACCGGCGGCTCGATCCGCCAGCCCGCGGCCGTCACCGCCACCGTCGGCGTCAAGCCGACCTACGGCGGCGTCTCCCGCTACGGCATGGTCGCCTTCTCCTCCTCCCTCGACCAGGGCGGCCCCTGCGCCCGCACGGTCCTGGACGCGGCCCTGCTGCACGAGGTCATCGCCGGCCACGACCCGCTCGACTCCACCTCCATCGACGCCCCGGTCCCGCCGGTCGTCGAGGCCGCGCGCAACGGCTCCGTCGCCGGCATGCGCGTCGGTGTCGTCAAGCAGTTCGCCGGCGAGGGCTACCAGGCCGGTGTCGTCCAGCGCTTCAACGAGTCCGTGGAGCTCCTCAAGGAGCTGGGCGCCGAGATCGTCGAGCTGGACTGCCCGTCCTTCGACCTCGCGCTCGCCGCGTACTACCTGATCGCCCCGTCCGAGTGCTCCTCGAACCTGGCCCGCTTCGACGCCATGCGCTACGGCCTGCGGGTCGGCGACGACGGCACGAAGTCCGCCGAGGACGTCACGGCCCTGACCCGCGAAGCCGGCTTCGGCGACGAGGTCAAGCGCCGCATCATCCTCGGCACGTACGCGCTCAGCTCCGGCTACTACGACGCGTACTACGGCTCCGCCCAGAAGGTCCGCACGCTCATCACCAAGGACTTCGAGAAGTCCTTCGAGCAGGTCGACGTGATCGTCTCCCCGACGACCCCGACCACCGCCTTCCCGATCGGTGAGCGCGCCGACGACCCGATGGCGATGTACCTCGCGGACCTGTGCACCATCCCGACCAACCTGGCCGGCAACTCCGCCATGTCGCTCCCGTGCGGCCTGGCACCCGAGGACGGTCTCCCGGTCGGTCTGCAGATCATCGCCCCGGCAATGAAGGACGACCGCCTGTACAAGGTCGGTGCCGCCGTCGAGGCCGCCTTCGTCGCGCGCTGGGGTCACCCGCTGCTCGAGGAGGCTCCGTCGCTGTGAGTGCACTGACCAAGGCCAAGGGCTTCAAGAAGTCGAAGTCCGGCACGTACCTGTCGATCGGCACCACCGCCTTCGGCGCCATCAGCGTGATCAAGCAGGCCCGCAGGGCCCGCACCGAGAGCGACACGCTGCAGCTCGTCGACGCCGTAGTGTCCGCCGCCGCCATCGTCACCGGCCTCGCGATCCTGTACCGCGAGCTGAAGCGCCTCGGCGACGACGACGTCCTGCTGGGCTGAGAGGGAAAGTTTCACCGTGACCGTCACTGAACTCCTGTCGTACGACGCGGCCCTGGCCACGTACGACCCCGTCATGGGCCTCGAGGTCCATGTCGAGCTCGGCACCCGCACCAAGATGTTCTGCGGCTGCTCGACCGAGCTGGGCGCCGAGCCCAACTCGCAGACCTGTCCGGTCTGCCTGGGCCTGCCCGGCGCGCTCCCGGTCGTCAACGCCATCGGCATCGAGTCCGCCATCAAGATCGGCCTCGCGCTGAACTGCGAGATCGCCGAGTGGTGCCGCTTCGCCCGGAAGAACTACTTCTATCCGGACATGCCGAAGAACTTCCAGACCTCCCAGTACGACGAGCCCATCGCCTTCAACGGCTACCTGGACGTCCAGCTGGAGGACGGCGAGATCTTCCGCGTGGAGATCGAGCGCGCCCACATGGAGGAGGACACCGGCAAGTCGCTGCACGTCGGCGGCGCCACCGGCCGTATCCACGGCGCGTCCCACTCCCTGCTGGACTACAACCGCGCCGGCATCCCGCTCATCGAGATCGTCACCAAGCCGATCGAGGGCGCGGGGGCGCGGGCTCCGGAAGTCGCCAAGGCGTACGTCGCCGAGCTGCGCGAGGTCATCAAGGCGCTCGGCGTCTCCGAGGCCCGTATGGACAAGGGCCAGATGCGCTGCGACGTGAACCTGTCGCTGCGCCCGAACGGCACCGAGACCTTCGGCACCCGCTCGGAGACCAAGAACGTCAACTCGCTGCGTTCCGTCGAGCGGGCCGCCCGTTTCGAGATCCAGCGCCACGCGGCCGTCCTGCAGTCCGGCGGGTCGATCGTGCAGGAGACCCGTCACTTCCACGAGGACGACGGCTCCACCACCTCCGGCCGCATCAAGGACAACGCCGAGGACTACCGGTACTTCCCGGAGCCCGACCTCGTCCCGGTCGCCCCGGCCCGCGAGTGGGTCGAGGAACTGCGCGCCGGACTGCCCGAGATGCCGCGTGCGCGCCGCAACCGGCTCCGCGAGGAGTGGGGCGTCACCGAGCACGACATGCAGTCGATCCTCAACGCGGGCGCGGTGGAGGCCATCGTCGCCACGATCGAGGCGGGTGCCGACTCGGTGGCCGCGCGCAAGTGGTGGATGGGCGAGCTGGCCCGCAACGCCAACGAGCAGGGCGTCGGCGTGGAAGAGCTGCCGATCACCCCGGCCGACGTCGCGCGCGTCTCGGCGCTGGTCGCCGAGGGCTCGCTGAACGACAAGCTGGCCCGCCAGGTCCTGGAGGGCGTCCTCGCGGGCGAGGGCACCCCGGACGAGGTCGTCGACAAGCGCGGCCTGAAGGTCGTCTCGGACGAGGGCGCGCTGGGCGCGGCCGTGGACGAGGCCATCGCGGGCAACGCCGCCATCGCGGACAAGATCCGCGGCGGCAAGGTCGCGGCCGTGGGCGCCCTGGTCGGCGCGGTCATGAAGACCACCCGCGGCCAGGCGGACGCGGCCCGCGTGAAGGAGCTCATCCTGGAACGCCTGGGCGTCTCGGAGGGCTGAGCGCGGGTACGTCCCGTCCAGCGGTAGTAGCAGTAGTAGTAGCAGCAGACAGGCCCCCGCCGGTTTTCACCGGCGGGGGCCTGTTGCGTTGTCGCCACTGCACCGGACCGGCAACCGGTCCGGGTCGGCGTCGGCGGCGTTTCCGGTGGGTCGGGGTTTGGACGGTTCTCCGGGGGATGCTCGCATGTCTGAGTGTCCGTCCGTGCCGGGCCGTGCCCTCAAGGGCGCTCCTCCTCGTTCCTCGTCGTCGCGTCGCTTCGCGATTCCGCTTCGCTCCACCCTTGACCGCCCGTCCCGTCCCGGAAGTCCACAGACTTGCGAGCATCCCCCGGAGGGGGAGGGATGGCAGCGGGGACGGGCCACCACCCGGTGGGGTCGGCCCGCGCAGCGGGACGGGGGCGCGGGCCCGCCCTCCGGGCGGAAGGGCACGCGGCAGATCGCTGCACGGTCCCGGTCGATCGGCGGCCGGCGGACCGGCCGTGGCCGGGCATAGGCCACCACCGATCGCTACACAGCCGAGGCCGTGGCCGGGCATACAGGCCACCGGCGGCGGACGCTTGTCTGCAGCAGAGCTCGGTGGGGCGGTCGTCAGGCCGCAGGACGGAGGTGTGCACGGCGGGAAGGCCGCCGACGGCGGGCAACCGCCCACTGGGGGACCTCAGCGATGCCCTCCCAACCGCACGGGTGGTGCGGGTGGGTATCCCCAGCCCGCGCGGAGCGCGGGCGCAGCCCCACCGGCCCGCGCCCGGACCGGTACCGCACCCGCCAGAACGCGCACAGCGGACGGGCGCGGGCGCAGCCCTACCGGCGCCAGCCGGAGCAGCGAGCCCCGCCCAAGCCAAGCGCAGCGGACAGGTTCGAGATCTGATTCTGTAGCGATCGCTAAAGAATGTTGTTATCGTTCAATCTGCAACGATCACTCGGGAAATGCAGGGGGAACTGTGATGTCCGCAGCCACGTACGCTCGCACGGTGCTCAACAAGAGCGGCGGCCCCGGCCTGCTGCTCGCGCACGGCGGGGGAGGGTCCGTGGAGGGGAACTACGGGCCGATCCTCGAAGGGCTCGCCCGGACGCACACCGTCGTCGGTGTCGACTACCCCGGGACCGGCGGCACACCCCGGGCCGACCACCCGCTCACGCTCGACGAGCTGGCCGACGAGCTGGTGGCCGCAGCGGACGCGGAGGGGGTGGAGACGTTCGCGGTGGCCGGGTACTCGCTCGGCGGGAACGTCGCCGTACGGATCGCCACCCGCTACCCCGAGCGCGTGACCGCGCTCGTGCTGACCGCGACCTACGCGAAGGCCGGCCACCGGCTCGGGCTCGTCACCGACCTCTGGGCGCGGCTCGCCGGGACGGGGGACCGGGAGCTGCTGGCGCGGCACCTGGTGCCGCTCGCCATGAGCGCGGCCGCCCTGGAGTCCCTGACGGAAGACCAGGTCGAGGACGTGGTGCGGGCGACCGCGGAAAGCGTCCCGCCGGGCGGCGGCGACCACGCCGCGCTCGTGAAGGGGGCCGACCTGACGGCGGAGCTGGCCGGGATCGGCGTACCGACACTGGTCATCGCGACCACCGAGGACCAGCTCGTCCCCGTGGCGCTGCAGCGGCAGCTGGCCGCCGCCGTTCCCGGCGCCCGGCTCGCGGAACTGCCCACCGGGCATCTTCCGTTCGCCGAGCGGCCGGCGGAGTGGCAGGAGCTGATCAGCGGCTTCTTGGCTGAGCCCCGGCGAACTCCGTGAGGAAGGCCAGCTGTGCCGGCTTGGCCGGCAGGTAGACCTCGGGCAGGTCGATCTCCGGGAGTTCGACCTGCGGCCCGAGCTCGAAGCCGTGGCGCTGCAGGAGTGCGACCGCCTTGGTGTTGCGGGGGTCCGGGTCGGCGATGAGCCGGCGGGCGCCCGAGGCGAACAGGTACGTGACGAACGCACTCAGCAGCGCTCCGGTGAAGCCGCGCTCGGAGCCGTCGGGGGCCGGGGCGATGAGCAGGTGCACACCGGTGTCGCCGGGCTGCACCTCGTAGCACTCGCTCACCCGGTCCTCGGCGGCGTCGTACATCTGGAACAGCGCGACGGGAACCCCGTCGCGGCGCACCACGAACGCGTGGTGCGTGGTGCGGCGGTCCACGTCCTCGTAGATCTCGCGGACGAGTTCGAGGCTCGCGTCGGCCATGCCCCAGAAGCGCGCGCGCTCCTGCGTGACCCAGCCGTGGATCAGCGGCGCGTCGTCGGCCGGGTCCACCGGGGTGATCGAAATGGTGCCGAAGCCCTCGACGTCCTCGACGTGTACGGGTTCACGGGTGCTGACGCTCATATGGATTCCTTGGTGAGCCGGGCCCAGTCGGTGACGACGGGGACGAGTTCGCCCCGGGCCCAGAGATCGAGCTGATCGCGGTGGTGGGTGGTACCGGTGACGCCGTCGGCGCCCAGCGGCACCACCCAGCGGCTCTCCTCGCGCCGCGCCAGGTCCCAGACGTAACGGGCCGACGGGCCGCGGGCGGTGAGGTCGGTGAATCCCGGCACGCTGGAGGTGGCGAGCACGCAGTCGTGGTCGCCGCCCAGACCGGGCCATTCGGCGTCCGGGTCGGGCAGGGCCTGCCAGGGCGTGAGGCGGTGCGCCTCGGCCCACTGCACGGGCTGCTCGCCCCGGGCGGCGACCTCCTCCAGCGCGGACCGTACGAGCGCCGGGCGGTCGAGTCCGGGGAGGAGGTGCGTGGTGAGGATGCCCTCCAGGGCGTAGCCCACCTTGGGTACGAGGTACAGCCACGGGTGGAAGACCTCGGGGGCGCCCGGGACGCCGGAGAGTTCGGCCAGCGCCGGGTCGGCGGCGATCCGGCGGACGACGGCGGTGCGCAGGGCGGCGAACAGCGTCGCGTCCGTGCTGTCGGCGTCCATGTGCCGGTTCCAGGCCAGCAGGCGCTCGCGCACCTCCTCGGCCTCGGCGGACAGGTCCGTCAGCGGCCGCAGGACGTCGAGCAGCGGGCCGGCGGAGGCGAGGTACGTGTCCATGTGGATCGTGGCCATGCCGTCCGCGGTCCAGTCGGCCGAGCCGCTGAGCAGCTCGCGGATCCGGTCGGCGCGGTGCGGGGGAGCGAACTCGATGCCGAACGGCGAAGCGATCCCGCGGGCGTTGGCCATGACGGCGAAGCCCTGCACCGGCTCGGCGGTGGTCTGCGCCCACCCCTGCCACTCGTGGCCGGGCTCCCAGGCGGGAACCAGGCGCAGCCGGTTGGCCTGCGCCCGCTCGGGTACGGCGCCCGCGACGCGGTGCAGCAGGCCGCCGTCGGTGTCGGCGGCGTGGACGACGTTCACGGGCTCGGCCCAGCGGTCGAAGGCCCGGTCGATGTCGGCGACCGTACGGGCGCGCAGCAGGGCGGGAAGGGCGGCGAAGCCGAGGTCCGCGCGGACGCGGGGCGGGTAGCGGAGGCTGACGTGCTCCTCGCCCTCGGCGATGCCCGCGAGGTGGCCGGCGATGACCGGGCCGCGCGGCGTTTCGAGGATCTCGACGGTGACCGGCTCGGATCCCGCGACCTCGATGGTCTCGGTGTGCCCGGTGACGGGCTCCCAGGTGCCGTCCGGGCCGAGGGCCTCGGCGCCGGCGGGGGTCTCGCGCAGGCGCTCCCGGTAGAGGTCGTGGTAGTCGGCCATGGCGTTGGTGATGGCCCAGGCGGCGGTGCCGGTGTGGCCGAAGTGCCCGAGGCCGGGGATGCCGGGGACGGCCAGGCCGAGGACGTCGAACTCCGGGCAGGCGAGCCGGATCTGCTGGTAGATGCCCGGGTCCTCGATGAACCGGTGCGGGTCTCCGGCGATGAGGGCGGAGCCGGTGGTGGTGCGGTCGCCCGGGACCATCCAGCCGTTGCTGCCGGAGGTGCCGGGGCCGTCCGTGGCGAAGAGGGTGATCGCGTCGTCGCCGAGGGCGCGGGCGACCTGCTCGCGCCAGATCTTGGTCGGGAACCCGGCGAACAGGATGTGCGTGGAGATCCAGATGCCGAGGGGAACCCAGGGCTCCCAGGGGGTGGGGTCGAGCTTCACGGCAGCGAAGCGGTCGTCGCGGGCGACACCCGCCGCCATGCCCTCGTTGACCCCGTCCACATAGGCGCGTACCCAGTCGGCGGTCTCGTCGTCCAGCGCCTCGAAGCAGCGGCGGGCGGTGTCGTCGAGCCGGGACTGCCGGGCGAACCGGTCCCAGACCACGGACTCCGGCCCGAGGAACGCGGCAGTGGTGCCCTGCGAGCGGCGGCGCTCCACCTCCAGCTGCCAGGCGCGGTCGCCTGCAGTGACGCGGCCCTGGGCGAAGGCGAGTTCGCGGGCGTCGGATGCGCGCAGATGCGGGACGCCCCAGGCGTCGCGGTAGACCTCGATGCTCACACTGCTCCCCGAATGCATTAGGTTAGGCTGGCCTAAGCATAGGACACGGTAAGAGGGGGACGGCGTGGCAGGTCATGGCTGGGAGGGAGTGGTCCTCAAGCTGCTTCGGGGCAAGGACTTCACCTTCACGGTGACGGGGGCGGAAGACGTCACGGAGAACTACCGCCGCGTGCACATGGAGGACGGCGGGCTGCTCGCGGCTGCGGGCACGCACCCCACCATGTGGGTGCGCCTGTGGTTCAAGGACGACGGCAAGCCGCACCAGCGCGCGTACACGCTCGTCGACCCGGATCCGGAACGAGGCGTCTTCACCCTGGAGTTCGCCCTCCACGACGGCATCGCGAGCGACTGGGCACGCCGGGCGAAGCCGGGGGACACCATCGAGGCCACCGTGCAGGGTACGGGCTTCACGGACCCGCAGCCGGCGCCGCCCCGCCTCTTCGTGATCGGCGACCCGGCCTCGCTGCCGGCGATCAACTCCCTGCTGGACGCGTACCCGCAGGCGCCGGCGACGATCTGGTTCGAAACGCAGCACGCGTCCGACGAGGACCTGCCGATACGGCTCGACCCGGAGCGCCACGAACTCCGCCGCGTCGCCCGCACCGAAGACGGCGGCCTGGCGGCCGCGGTGCAGTCCCAGCTCCCCGACCTGCTCGGAGACCCGGCCCAGGCGTACGTCTGGCTGGCCAGCGAGGCGGCGACGACGCGCACGCTGACGTCCTTCCTCCGCAAGGAGCTGGCGCTCCCGAAGACGCGGGTGAACGCGCTGGGCTACTGGCGGGCCTAGCGGGCCGACTGGCGCCGGCGGGGCTGCGCCCGCGCTCCGCGCGGGCTGGGGATACCGGCCCGCACCACCCGTGCGGGCCGGTGGGCAAGGCTGAGGCCCCCCAGTGGGCGACCACCCACCGCCGGTGGCTTCCCCGCCGTGCCGTCCATCGTCCTGCGTCCTGACGGCCGCCCAGCCGAGCTCTACTCCCGACAGGCATCCGCCGCGGGCCGGCCGCGGCTGCCTGGCGACCGCTGGCCGCCAATCGGCCTCGGCTGTGTAGCGACCGTGGGCGGCCTATGCTCGGCCACGGACGGCCGTCGGCCGCCGGTCGGCCGCCGGTGTGTAGCGATCGTGGGCGGCTTGTGCACGGCCACGGTCGGCCGCCGGCCGCCGAGTCGGCCGCGGCTGTGTAGCGATCTGTCGCGTGCCTTTCCGCCCGGAGGGCGGCACCCCGCGCCCCCGACCCCGCTCCGCGGGCCCAGGGGGACCGGCACCGGGTCCCGTCCCCCCTGCCGTCCCTCCCCCTCCGGGGGATGCTCGCAAGTCTGTGGACTTCCGGGACGGGACGGGCGGTCAAGGGTGGAGCGAAGCGGAATCGCGAAGCGACGCGACCGAAGGGAGCGCCCTTGAGGGCACGGCCCGGCACGGACGGACACTCAGACATGCGGGCAGACCACGGAGAACCATCCAAACCCCGACCCACCGCAAACCCGCCCCCATCACCCCGTCACCCCGGCCCCCTACGCCCCCACCACCCCGTCGATCGCCTCGCGCAGGAAATCCGCGTGGCCGTTGTGCCTGGCGTACTCGTTGAGGACGTGGAGCATCACCATCCGCAGGGAGACCTCCCCGCCCCACCGCGCGCTGTAGGCCGTCACGTCCAGTGACTCCGCCGCCGCCTCAATGCGACGGGCCCGCTCGATCTCGGACTGCCAGGCGGCGAAGGCCTCCGCCCGCGTGGCCGTGCCCGTGCCCGTGGCCGTGCCCGTGCCCGTGCCCGTGCCACGGCTCGTGTCATAAGCGACCTGGAAGTCGCCGTCCGCCGACCACACGAGGGGAACGTCCTCGCCGTCGATGGTGCGGCGGAACCACGCCCGCTCCACCTCGGCCATGTGACGGACCAGCCCCAGCAGGGACAGGGAGGACGGCGGGCTCGCCTGCCGGCGCAGTTCCTCGTCCGTCAGCCCCTCGCACTTCATGGCGAGCGTGGCCCGGTGGTAATCGAGGAACGCCCGCAGCGTCTCGCGTTCGCCACCGGCCATCGGCGGCCCGACGCGCGAGTCCGTAGTCGCCGCCGCCAGCCCGTCGCTCACCGCCGGGCCTCCCACACGTACTCCGTGGTCGTGCCCAGCGCGGCGAACCCCAGCCGCTCCAGGATCGGCCGGCTGTGCTCGGAGGCGTCGACCTGGAGGTACGGGATGCCCAGGCGGGCCGCGATCACGGCCCGGTAGGCGACGATGCCGCGGTAGATGCCCTTGCCGCGCCACTCCTCGACCGTCCCGCCGCCCCACAGGCCCGCGAACCGCGCCCCCTCGAGCATCTCCAGCCGGGCAGCGCTCACCGGCCGGTCCCCTGCCATCGCGACCACCGCGGCGATCCTGTCCGGCTCCTCGGTCACCCGGGTCAGCAGCTGGTGCCGCAGGTCGGGACGGGCAGGGCCGCCGAAGGCCAGGTCGTGGACCTCCATCATCAGATCGACGCCCGCCGCGTCGGTCACCGGCTCCAGCCGGACGCCGGGCGGGAGTGTCACCTCGGTCGGCAGCTCGGAGACCCGGGCGACCATCAGGGTCTCGGGCTCCCCGGCCGCAAATCCGGCCGCGAGCAGCCGCGCGCCGAGGTCCGCCGGGCCGTCGTGGGCGTACAGCTTCCACTCCCAGGTCCGGGCGCCGCCTTCCACGCCGGCGAAGTACGCCACCTGTGCGGCGATCGCTGCATCCGCCGTGGACTCGTCGAGGTCCGACCAGACGACGCCGTTGAACCCGAGCGGCGGGGCGGTCTGCCGTACGACGGTCCCGCCGGCCCCCACCGCCACCCGTTCGACCCGGCTGTCCGGCCCGTCCGGCCGGGCTGCCCGCCGCATCTCCCGGTCGTACAGGGCCAAAACCTGTGTGTGATCCATGCGCCCCACCCCAACAGCCGCGCTCGCTCCCCGGCAACCGAATAACCAGCCGGTCGGCCGCCCACTAGCCTCGGTCTGCATGGACGACAACACCGACAACACCGACAACATCACGGTGGACGACAACACCGGGACGGACGAAGACAACGTCTACGTCGGCAACGCCGGCAAGGACGCCCCGCTCGACCACGGCTGGCTGCTCGGTCACTTCAAGGACCCCGCCGACCCCCGCCACAGCGAGGACGTAGAGATCAAATGGGGTGTCCATCCGCGGGGCGACCGGCGCGCCCAATGGGTGCGGGGCGAGGCACGGACGGCCTTGCAGGTGCTGATCAGCGGGCGCTTCCGGGTGGAGCTCCCGGGGCGGGAGGTCGTACTCGCCGAACAGGGCGACTACGTGGTGTGGGGCCGGGGGGTCGACCACTCCTGGTACGCCGAGGAGGACTCGGTCGTACTCACGGTGCGCTGGCCGTCCCTCCCCGGCTACCGCGCATGACCCACCCACCCCAGCACGGCCCACCCACCCGCGCATGTCCCGCATCCCCTGTCCCGGGCCGAAAGGCCCCTACCTGCGCGTACCCCTGTGACGATGCACACGAAAGGGGCTAACGATCACGTTTCGCTGCGATCGTGTCGGTATGGCCCGTTAGGTCAGTTCGGGTCAGGTTAGTCAGTCAGTCAGTCAGTCGGTCAGGTCAGGCATCGGGCGTTCCCGGTAAAGATCCGAACCCCCAGGGAGCGCGTCCGTTGGCAGCAATCGCACGGTGGTGCATGCAGCACCGCCTCGTCGCCGTTCTGCTCTGGCTTCTCGCGCTCGGCGGCACCGCGGCCGCCGCCACCGTCGCCGGAACCGCGTATTCCAACAATTACGAGGTCCCGGGCACCGAGTCCGGCAAGGCGACCGAGCTGCTGCGTGCCGGGTTCCACGGCCAGGGCGGGGACACCGACACCGTCGTGTGGCGCACCCCCGCCGGGCAGAGCGCCCGCACCCCCGAGGTCGAACAGCGCATGACGCGCGCCCTCGACACCATCGCCGACCTGCCCGGCGTCGGCTCCGTGGCCGGACCGTACAGCCCCGAGGGCACTCCCCAGATCAGCGCCGACGGGCGCACCGCGTACGCCGTCGTCACCTTCGACGAGCAGGCCGACCAGGTACCCGTCGCCCAGGCCGCCGCCGTCGTCGACGCCGCCAAGGCCGCCGAAGGGGACGGGCTCCAGGTCGAGCTCGGCGGCAGCGCCATCGGCCTCACCGAGGCTCCCGGATCGCACCTCGCCGAGGCCATCGGCGTGGCCGTGGCGGCCGTGGTCCTCTTCCTCGCCTTCGGGTCGCTCGCCGCCAGCCTGCTGCCGATCGCCACCGCGCTGGTCAGCGTCGGCACCGCCTACTCCGGCATCGTGCTGCTCGGCCACGCCATGCCGGTCGCCGACTTCGCGCCCATGCTCGGCCTGCTCGTCGGCCTCGGCGTGGGCATCGACTACGCGCTCTTCATCGTCACGAGGCACCGCAAGGGCCTCAAACGCGGTCTCTCCGTCGACGAGGCAGCGCGCAACGCCGTCGCGACCACCGGGCGGGCCGTCGTCTTCGCCGGCGCGACCGTCTGCATCGCCCTCCTCGGCATGCTGATCCTGCGGCTGAACTTCCTCAACGGCGTCGCCATCGCCGCCTCGCTCACCGTCGTGCTGACCGTCGCCGCCTCCGTGACGCTGCTGCCCGCCCTCCTCTCGTACATCGGGATGCGGGCCCTGTCCCGGCGCGAGCGGCGCAAGCTCGCCGAGGAAGGGCCGCAGACGGACGAGCTCACCGGCTTCGCGGCCCGCTGGTCCGCCTTCGTGGAGCGGCACCCCAAGCTGCTCGGCCTGGTCGCCGCCGCCGTCATGGCCGTGCTCGCACTGCCCACGCTCTCCCTCCACCTCGGCACGTCCGACCAGGGGAACAACCCGTCGACCTCCACCACCCGGCAGGCCTACGACCTGCTCGCCGAAGGCTTCGGACCCGGCGTGAACGGGCCGCTGACCCTCGTCGCGCACCTCGACGGGGCCAGCGACCGGGTGGCCTTCGACCGGCTCGCCGAATCCGTACGCTCCGCCCCGGGTGTCGCCGGGACCGGGCACACGGTGCTCAACCGCAGCGGTGACACCGCCGTACTGACCGTCGTACCGGAGTCCTCGCCCCAGTCCAAGGACACCAGCGCGCTCGTCGACCGGCTCCGCGACGAGGTCATTCCGGAGGCCGGCCAGGGCAGCTCGATGGAGGTGTACGTCGGCGGCGTGACGGCCGGATACGACGACTTCGCCGAGGTCATCGTCGGCAAGCTGCCGCTCTTCGTCGGCGTGGTCATCGCACTCGGCTGCGCCCTGCTGCTCCTGGCCTTCCGGTCCATCGGCATCCCCCTCAAGGCCGCCGCGATGAACGTGGCCGCCGTCGCCTCCTCCTTCGGCATCGTCGTGGCGGTCTTCCAGTGGGGCTGGGGTAGCGAGCCGATGGGGCTGGGCAGTGCAGGTCCCATCGAGCCGTTCCTACCGGTGATCATGGTCTCGGTGCTCTTCGGCCTGTCCATGGACTACCAGGTCTTCCTGGTGAGCCGGATGTACGAGGAGTGGCTGGAGACCGGGGACAACCAGCGGGCGGTACGGGTCGGCCTCGCCGAGACCAGCCGGGTCATCAACTCGGCGGCCGTCATCATGATCTCCGTCTTCCTGGCCTTCGTGCTCAGCGGGGACCGGCTCATCGCGATGTTCGGCATCGCACTCGCCGCGGCCGTCGCCCTGGACGCCTTCGTGCTCCGCACCCTGCTGGTACCGGCCCTCATGCACATGCTCGGCGGCGCCAACTGGTGGCTGCCGGCCTGGCTCGACCGGCGACTGCCCCGGATCAGCATCGAGCCTCCCGACTGCGTGCGGCATGCGACACTTCCGTCGCAGCGGGTGAGCGAAGACAGCGCAGAGCCCTCTGCGCTGTCCCGCTGACCGCCCGGTTACCGCCGTAAGGAACCCGCCGCATGTTCTCGATAGCCCTGGCCGACGACGCCCAGCTGTTCCCCCTGGAGATCCACCACGCCGAGGAGTTCCTCGCGCACATCGACCGGGGCCGTGACTTCATCGGTCAGCACGTGGGCTTCCCGGACCGGACCACCGACCTGGAATCCGCCCGCAAGCTGCTGGGCGACTTCGCGCAGAAGGCCGCCGCCGACGGCGGTCGGCTCTTCGGCATCCGCGTCGACGGCAAGCTCGTCGGCGGTGTCCTCTACCGGGACTTCGACGCCGCCGCGGGCAACTGCGAGGTCGGCTGCTGGCTGGAGCCGGAGGCGGCGGGACGGGGCCTGGTCACCAAGGCGTGCCGGGTGCTGATCGACTGGGCGATCCGCGAGCGCGGCATGCACCGGGTGGAGTGGCACGTCTCCACCGCCAACGAGAAGAGCATCGCCGTCGCCGAGCGGCTCGGGCTGACCCGCGAGGGCGTCCTGCGCGAGAACTACCTGCACCGCGGGGTCCGCCAGAGCACCGAGGTCTGGTCCGTCCTCGCCCACGAGTGGGACCCCAAGGCCTGACCGGCGGTTCCGGCCATGCAGGCTCTCCCCGGCGCACCGGGGAGAGCCGCTGCCTGACCCGGCCCGGTGCCCACCGTGCCCGCGCCTGACCGGCGGCCCTCTCAGGAACCTCTCAGAAACGCCGCCTACGGTGCCCGCATGGACACCAAGAAGATCGACGACGCCCCCGCGGACGAAGCGGCCGTCGAGCAGGACCTCCTCGGCACGCGCGACGCGGACGACGACGAGGCCACCCCCGCCGGCGAGCCCGTCGCGGACGAGCTGGACACGCACCGGCCCACCGGCGTGGCCGCAGCGGCCGCAGCCGTCGTCGGCACCGGCCTCGGCGTGGTCGCCCTCAGCGGCAGCTGGGTGTCCCGGATCCTCACCGAACGGCAGACCCTCATAGGCCAGATCGAGTCGGCCACCGCGAACTCCACCCAGGAGAAGATCACCGCCCTGTACGGCGACCCGTGGCACATGACCGCCCTGGTCAACGGCGGTTTTGCGGCCCTCGCCCTGCTCATCGGACTCTTCGTGCTGGTCCGCCCCGCCTTCGGCACCCCCGGCCCCGCGCTGCCCACCTGGGTCCGCGCCTTCTCCTGGGCCGCAGTGGTCCTCGGCCTCCTCGGCGTCCTCGTCTCCGCGGTCATGTACCTCGACGTCCTCGCGCCCCTCCCCACCGCCCCTTAAGGCACGTCAGACCCGCCGGAGGCCCGGCTGGACACCGGCACGGGCATCGGCCTAGGCACCGGCTTAGGCCGCCCCGGGAACCCCGGCTCCGGGACTAAGGCCCCCTGGCCCGCACAGATGCGGCAGTCGCCCGATGTGCCGGCACCCCCTGGCACGCGAATCTTGGATCACACCGAACGAGGTGCCCAGGAATCCAGTCAGGGGAGAACGAGATGTTCGAGTACGAGATCGCCACGCTGCGCCGCGCCGACCTGATCCGCGAGGCCGACGCGTACCGCCGGGTGAAGGCGCTCCGCCGGTCCGCCGTATCCGGCACGGACGAACCGGAGGGGACGGTGAAGTCCAGCCCCCACCCGTTCGCCAAGGCCGCGTAACGCGCGCGGCAGCGGTCGGAATCCGTCACATCATGACGCCCGCAGTGATAACGAGTGCCGCCGGACCGGATCTCTGTGCGATGCTCGGCGGCGTGGAGACCAGATCCGTCAGCCCGGTGTTCGTCGGCCGTGCCGATGAACTGGCCGTACTCACCGATGCACTCGCCCGCGCCGCCGGGCAGGAGCCGCAGGCCCTGCTCATCGGCGGCGAGGCCGGAGTCGGCAAGACCCGGCTCACCGAGGAGTTCCTCTGCGAGGCCGCCCGGCGCGACGCGGTCGTGGCCGTCGGAGGCTGTGTCGAGATCGGGGCGGAGGGGCTTCCCTTCGCCCCCTTCTCCGCTGCACTGCGCGCCCTGCGCCGGATGCTCCCCGAACAGCTCGCCGCCGCCGCGGCCGGCCAGGAGGATGAACTCGCCCGCATCCTGCCCGAACTCGGCGACACCCCCAAGGGGCCCCACGACGAGGAGAGCACCGCACGGCTCTTCGAACTCACCGCCCGGCTGCTGGAGAAGCTCGCCGCCGACCGCACCGTCGTGATCGTCCTGGAGGACCTGCACTGGGCGGACACCTCCACCCGGCACCTCCTGTCCTACCTCTTCCGCACCCTGGTCCGCGGCCGCCTGGTCCTCGTCGCCACCTACCGCGCCGACGACGTCCACCGCCGCCACCCGCTGCGCCCCCTGCTCGCCGAACTCGACCGGCTGCGCACCGTCCAGCGCGTCGAGCTCTCCCGCTTCAACCGCGCCGAGGTCCGCCGCCAGCTCACCGGCATCCTCTCCACGGCGCCCGACGAGACGTTCGTCGACACCGTCTTCAACCGCTCCGACGGCAACGCCTTCTTCGTCGAGGAACTCGTCGCCTCCATGAAGAGCGGCTGCCGCACCGGCCTCACCGAATCGCTGCGCGACCTGCTGCTCGTCCGTGTCGAGGTGCTCCCCGAAGCCGCCCAGCGCGTCGCGCGCCTGGTCGCCGAGGGAGGCTCCACCGTCGAGTACCCGCTGCTCCTCGCCGTCGCCCAGCTCTCCGAGGACGAGCTGATCGAGGCCCTGCGCGCGGCCGTCGGCGCCAACATCCTCCTCGCCACCCCCGACGGCGACGGCTACCGCTTCCGGCACTCCCTCGTCCGCGAGGCCGTCAGCGACGACCTCCTCCCCGGCGAACGATCCCGCGTCAACCGGCGCTACGCCGAAGCCCTCGAAGCCGACGACTCGCTCGTCCGGGCCGAGGAGCGCGTCATCCGGCTCGCCAGCTACTGGTACTACGCCCACGACGCGGCCAAGGCCCTGCCCGCCGTCCTGGAGGCGTCCGTCGCCGCCCGGCGCCGGCACGCCTACTCCGAGCAGCTGCGCCTTCTGGAACGCGCCCTGGACCTGTGGGACGACGCGCCGCAGGAAGTCCGCGACTCGCTCCGCCCCGCCGACGACGCCGCGGTGTACCCGCCATGCGGCTGCGACCCCGAGACCACCCCGCTGGTCCGCCTCGACCTGCTGGCCGAAGCCACCGTCGCCGCCCGGTTCGGCGGCGAGCGCGAACGCGCCCTGAAGCTGACCAAGACGGCGCTGCGCATGCTGGAGGACGAGAAGGACCCGCTGCGCGCCGCGTGGTTCTGGACGGAGCGCTCGCGGCTCGTCTCCAGCCTCGCCCGCGGCGACGGCTGGGAGGAGCTCGCCATCGCCCAAGAGCTTGTTCGCGGGCTGCCCCCGTCCCAGGTGCACGCCGAGGTACTCGTCCTGGCGGCCGGCTGGGGCATGCTCCACAAGCCCGGCCCGAACAACCTCGCCCTTGCCGAACGGGCCGTGGAGTACGCCCGGATGATCGGTGCCGAGGAGATCGAGCTCAACGCCCGCATCACCGTCGGCTGCCTGGTCGCCGACACCGACAGCGAGCGCGGGCTCGCCGAGATGCACGCGGTCAAGGACCGCGCCGCCGAACTCGGCCTTGCCATGCTCGTGGCACGCGCACATATCAACATCACCTCTCAGCTGGAGCACGTCGGCCGGTCCCGGGAATCCGTGGACGTGGCCGCACAGGGTCTGGAACGCATACGCGAGTACCGCCTCTACGACTCCGAGGCCTGGGTCAGCGGCAACATGTCCGAGTCCCTCTACAGCCTCGGACGCTGGGACGAGTCGGCCGAGAGCGCCCGGCGCACCCTGACCACCGCGCAGAGCGCCAAACCGCGCGGCTCCGCCTCGGCCCGCCTGGCCTATCTCGCCCTGGCCCGCGGCGAGCTGACCGAAGCCGCGACCCAGCTCGCCGCCGCCCACGCGCACTTCGGCCCGCACGAGAACTCCCCGCAGCACCGCATCCCGCTCTTCCGCCTCGCCGTGGGCATCGCGGCAGGTCAAGGACGCATCCTCGATGCCCGCGCCGAGCTGGCCAAGGCGGTCGAATTCGGCTTCCCGCTGGGCAACCACCGGTACGCGTGGCCCGTGCTGCTCGCGTCCGCCTCGGCGGAGGCCGACGCCCGGGGCCTGCCCGCCGCCGACCCCGGCCGGGAGGCGGCGCTCGAACTGATCCGCACCGAGGCCCGCAAGCTCCCCGCCCCGATCCCCGTGTGGCAGGGCCACGCCGACTACGTCCGGGCCGAGCTGCTGCGCGCCGAGGGCCAGGACACCGTCGCCGACTGGGAGCGGGCCGAGAGCGTGATCCGCCCCCTGGAGCGCCCGTACCTGCTGGCGCGGGTGCGCTACCGGCTCGGCGAGGCCATGCTCGCGGCGGGCGGCGACCGCGACGCGGCCGCGGCCCTGCTCCGGGACGCCCTGGAGGCCGCCGAGAGCCTGGGATCACGCCGCCTGCGCGAGGACCTGGCGCTGCTCGCGCAGCGCGCCCGGCTGCCGCTGACCGCCCCCGAGGCGCTGCACGGCCCCGCCGCGACCGCCGAGGACCCGGTCGAAGCCCTGGGCCTCACCAGCCGCGAGCGCGACGTCCTCAGCCTGGTCGCCGTCGGCCGCAGCAACCGCCAGATCGCCGAGGAGCTCTTCATCTCCCCGAAGACGGCCAGCGTCCACGTCTCGAACATCCTGGGCAAGCTGGGTGTCGCCGGCCGCGGCGAGGCTGCGGCCCTGGCCCACCGCCTCAGGCTCTTCGGCCCCCCGGCAGGCCCTCAGGGGGTATGAGCCCACGCGGTGCCCGCAGGGGCGGTGCCCGGAAGGCGTCCGGGCACCTGCGCCTGCTCACCGGACCGTCAGGGACAGGATCCGGTCGTCGCCCCCGCCCGGCGACCCCCGTCCGTCCGTCTCGCTGGTGACCAGCAGCATGCGATCGCCCCCGAGCGAGGTCACCGTCCGCAGGCGGCCGTACTTCTCCGTCAGGAAGGCCTCCGGCGGGGCCGCCGCCCGGGTGCCGTCGAGCGGGATCCGCCACAGCCGCTCGCCCCGGAGCCCGGCCATCCAGATCGAGCCCTTCGCCCAGGCGATCCCGCTGGGCGACGCCTGGTCGGTCCGCCACTGGGCCACCGGGTCCTTGAACCCGGCCTTGCCCGCCTTGCCCTCCGCCTCGGGCCAGCCGTAGTTGCCGCCCGGCTCGATCACGTTCAGCTCGTCCCACGTGTTCTGCCCGAACTCCGCGGCCCACAGCCGCTTGTCCGCGTCCCACGCGAGCCCCTGCACGTTCCGGTGCCCGTACGAGTAGACGACCGAGTCCGCCTCGGGGTTGCCGTGCACCGGCTCGCCGTCCGGAGTCATCCGCAGGATCTTCCCGCCCAGGGACTTCTTGTCCTGTGCCAGGCCCGTGTCGCCGGTCTCGCCCGTCCCCGCGTACAGCATCCGGTCCGGGCCGAAGGCGATCCGGCCGCCGTTGTGGATCAGCCCCTTGGGGATGCCGCGGAACACCGTGTCCGGCGCGCCCAGCTGCTGCCCCGCCGGTCTCTTCTCGTCGTACCGCATCCGCGCGATGCGGTTGTCCGACTCCGTCGTGAAGTAGGCGTAGACCAGCTTGTCCGAGGCGTACGAGGGGGAGAGCGCGAGCCCCATCAGACCGCCTTCACCGCCCGCTGCGACCCCCGGCACCTCGCCGATCACCGTCGTCCTGCCGGTGTCCCCGTCGACCCGGCTCACCGTCCCCTCGTCCCGCGAGGCGACCAGCAGGTCCCCGTCGGGCAGCGGGGCCACGCCCCACGGGCTCCGCAGCCCCTTGGCCGCCTCGCCCGTGACCGTCACCGCCCCCTTCGCCGACGGCACCGGGCCGGTGGGCGAGGCCCCCGACGGGCTGCCCGACGCCCCCGGCGACCCGGCCGGGGCTCCCGGGGAAGCCGTCCCCCCGGAACCGGCGCCGTCCCCCGACGAGCAGCCCGCCACCAGCATCGCGCCGCACCCGGCCAGCACCCCGGCCGTCACCACACCCCTCGCGCGCATGTGCATGGCCCCGCTCCCTTCAGTCCCGCCTAGGTCCTCCCGCCTGCCTACACATGACACAACAGCGCCCACGCCCCCCTGAGTTCCACCTCTCGTACACCCGATCGAGTGGTCCTCCCGGTCCCGGTCCCGGTCCGCCACCGGGGCCGGCTCAGTCCCAGGACCCCAGCGCGGCCGGCAGCGCCGCGATCTCCGCCAGATCGCCGGCCGTCAGCATCACCTCGGCCGCGCGCGCGTTCTCCGCCGCCCACCGCTCCTGCTTGGTCCCCGGCACCGGCACCACGTGCGGCCCCTGCGCCAGCACCCACGCCAGCGCCACCTGCGCCGGCGTGACCTGCGGCCCGTGCCGCAGCGCGACCCGCCGCAACCCCGCCACCAGAGGCTGGTTCGCCGCCATCGCCTCCGCCGTGAACCGCGGGTGCCGGGCCCGCGCGTCCTCCGGCTCGAACCCCTGCCCCGGCGTCAGCGTCCCGGACAGGAACCCGCTGCCCAGCGGCATCGCCGCCAGGAACCCGACCCCGCGCGCCGCACACCAGGGCAGCAGTGCCGCCAGCGCCCGGTCCGACCACACGGACAGCTCGGCCTGCACCGCGCTCACCGGGAACACCTGCTGCACGCGTTCCAGCTGGCGAATCGTCACGTCATAGAGCCCGGAGGGCCGTTGCCGCCCGTCCCGCGGAGATCCGGCCGCCCGCGCGCCCACCGCGCAGAAGCCGAGCGCGCGCACCTTGCCCGCCGTCACCAGCTCCGCCATCGCCCCCCAGGTCTCCTCCACCGGGACGTCCGGATCCGGCCGGTGCAGCTGGTACAGGTCGATCACGTCCGTCTGGAGCCGCCGCAGCGAGGCGTCGCAGGCCCGCCGCACGTACCCCGGCCGGCCGTTCGTCACGATGTGCTGGTCGCCGACCTGGAGCCCGACTTTGGTGGACACGAACGCGTCCGCCCGCCGGTCCTTCAGGACGCGCCCCAGCAGCAGTTCGTTCGTGAACGGCCCGTACATGTCGGCCGTGTCCAGCAGGCTCGCCCCGTGGTCCAGCGCCGCGTGCACCGCCCGTACCGAGCTCTCCCCGTGCCGCCTCGACGCGGTGTAGGCCCAGCTCATCGGCATGCAGCCGAGCCCGACGGCGCCGACGGCGAGGGCCGCCGCGCCGATAGTCCTGCGCTCCACCTGCTCGTACCCCTCCCTCTCCCGCTCCCCAAACTAACGTCTGGGTTCCCGGCCGCTTCGCATAGCCTCCTGACCATGACGACTGATGCGATGCGCGACGTGTGGCTGCCGATCCCGGCGGACGAGATCGAGGGGCTTCCCGAGGGCCTGCGCTACCGGTTCTGGGACGGCGGCCCCGACTTCCCCGCCGACCCGGCCGACTGCGCCTTCTACGTGGTCCCCTACATGAAGGGACCGGTCATCGCCACACGCCCCCTCGCGCAGATGTCCTCTGTGCAGGTCGTCCAGACCCTCTCCGCCGGAATAGACCACGTCGAGCCCGGCGTCGGCGACCTCCGCCCCGGCGTACGGCTCTGCAACGCCCGCGGCGTCCACGAGGCCAGCACGGCCGAGCTCACCCTCGCCCTCGTCCTCGCCGCGCTGCGCGACGTCCCCGGCTTCGTCCGCGGCCAGGACCGCGAGGAGTGGCGGGCCGGCTTCTACCCGGCGCTCGCCGACAAGTCCGTGCTGATCGTGGGATACGGATCGATCGGCGCGGCCATCGAGGACCGGCTCGTCCCCTTCGAGTGCGCCCGGATCTCCCGCGTCGCGCGCTCGGCCCGCACCACCGCCCGCGGCCCCGTGCACGCCCTCGCGGACCTGCCGTCGCTGCTGCCCGAGGCCGATGTCGTGATCCTCTCGACCCCGCTCACCGAGGACACCCGGGGCCTCGCCGGGGCCGCGTTCCTCGGCCGCATGAAGGACGGTGCGCTGCTGGTGAACGTCGCCCGCGGCCCGGTCGTGGACACCAAGGCCCTGCTCGTCGAGCTGGAATCAGGCCGGCTGCGGGCCGCCCTCGACGTCACGGACCCCGAACCCCTCCCCGCCGGCCACCCGCTCTGGCATGCTCCGCATGTCCTGATCACGCCGCATGTCGGAGGCAGTACGTCGGCCTTCATGCCCCGGGCCAAGCGTCTGATGGCTTCGCAGCTCACCCGATTCGCCGCAGGAGATCCTGTGGACAACACCGTGTTGATCACGGAATGAGTCCGATCGTGCACGCTCCGAAGCGCTTTGTGCGCACCCCGTGTCCATAACATCTCGCCTGGTCACGCAGCGTAGAGGCTCTATGTCCCTGAGTGACGAAACTGGTGTATCGTCCGGAACCAGGGGCTGCGCCGCGAACGTACGGCGCTGGGGAGTGATCGGACACTTTGGGGGGCGACGGGCGATGTACGGCCAATGGACGAAGAACCCGACGCGGCGAGGCCGCCGGAGGCGGTGCCCCGGTGCACTGCTTTCAGCCAAGGAGCCCCGGTGAGCGCCCCCGGGGCGCTCCTGGCCCAGCAGCCGGCGTCCGGCGGCGGGAAGGGCCTGGGCGCTCAGCTCGTCCTCGCCGTGGTGTGCGGCGGCTACGCCGTCGGCGCCGCACTCGGCTGGGGATCCGAGCAAGTCGCCCTCTTCATGGGCGACTTCGGGCTGAGCGCCGCGGGCCTGCTCGCCGCCGTCTCGTGCTACTCCTACGCGCGTTCCAACGAACCCAGGGAGCGGCCCGCCTGGCTGCTCTTCGCCTTCTCCTCCCTCATGGGCGCCGGCGGCAACGCCGTCTGGGGTTGGTACGAGGTAGTGCTCGGCCGCGAGGTGCCGAGCCCCTCCCTCGCGGACTTCTTCTTCCTGTGCTTCGCGCCGCCCGCCATCGTCGGCCTGCTCGTCCTCGCCAAACGCCCGGTCACCCGGGCCGGCTGGGTCTGCCTCGCACTCGACTCCTGGCTCATCGGCGGCTCCCTGCTCACGCTCTCCTGGAGCCTGGCCCTCGCGCACACCGCCGAATCCGTGGCCTCCGGGGGCTCGGGCAGCGTGCCGCGGGCCGCCCTCTCCCTCGCGTACCCGCTGCTGGACATCGCGCTCGTCTCGATCGTCCTCGTCCTGCACTTCCGGCGCTCCGCCGGGAACCGCTCCGCGGTCAACACCGCCGTCGCGGCCCTCGCGCTGACCGTCCTGAGCGACGCCCTCTTCACCTCGCCGCTGATGCGCGCCAGTTACCAGTCCGGTCAGCTGCTCGACGCCGGCTGGTTCGCCGGCTCGCTGCTGCTCGCGTACGCCCCCTGGGGCGCCCGCCGGATGGACGGCCCCGAGGCCGCCGCCCAGCTCCGCGGCGCCCGGCCGCTCAGCCGCCCCATCACCGGCTCGCTGCCCGCGCTCACGCCGTACCTCGCCGCGGCCGTCTGCACCCTCGGGATCCTCTACAACGTCGTCGACGGACGCCGCGTGGACCGCGTGGTCGTCTTCACCGGCTGCACCGTCGTCCTCGCCCTCGTGGTCCGGCAGGGCATCATGCTCCTCGACAACATCGCCCTGACCCAGGAACTGGCCCAGAAGGAGAACCACTTCCGCTCCCTGGTCCAGGGCTCCAGCGACGTCATCATGATCGCGGCGCCGAACGGCGTCCTGCGGTACGTCAGCCCCGCCGCGGCCGGTGTCTACGGCCGCGACGCCGAGGAGCTCGTCGGTGCCGAACTGTCCACCCTGATCCACCCCGACGACCTGGGCCGCGTGGTCCACGAGGTCCGCCGCTTCCTGGCCGCGCCTCCCGCCGAGGAGCCCACCACCCGGATCGAGTGCCGCTTCGAGTCCGGCTGCGGCGAGTGGCTCAACGTCGAATCCACGGTCAACCGCCACCAGGGCGGACTGATCCTCAACAGCCGCGACGTCACCGAGCGCGTCCGCCTCCAGGCCCAGCTCCAGCACAGCGCCGAGCACGACCCGCTCACCGACCTGCCCAACCGCGCCCTGTTCACCCGCCGGGTGCGCCAGGCGCTCACCGGCCGCCGCGCCGGCGACCACAGCTCCGCCGTGCTCTTCATCGACCTCGACGGCTTCAAGGCGGTCAACGACTCCATCGGCCACCAGGCGGGCGACGAGCTCCTCGTCGAGGCCGCCCGCCGCCTCCAGGACTCGGTGCGCGCCGGGGACACGGCCGCACGCCTCGGCGGGGACGAGTTCGCCGCCCTGATCCTCGGCGACGGCAGCCGCGACCGCTCGGCGCGCGAGTTCCAGGTCCAGGAGATCGCGGACCGCTTGCGCACCACGCTCTCCCAGCCGTACCGGATCGGCGGCAGCGACGTACGGGTCGCCGCCAGTATCGGGGTCGCCTTCGCGGACCCCGGGATCACGCCCTCGGACCTGATGCGCAACGCCGACCTGGCGATGTACCGGGCCAAGGCCGGCGGCAAGGACCGGGTCGAGCTGTACGCGCCCCAGATGCAGGCCGAGGTGGTCCAGCGGGCCGAGGTGGCCGGACGGCTGCGGACCGCGCTCGACGACGGCGAGTTCGCCCTGCTCCACCAGCCCGTGGTCTCGCTGGCCACCGGTGCCGTCACCGCCGTGGCCGCCCAGGCCCGCTGGCGCTCCGCCCAGGGCATCCTGTTCACCCCCGCCGAATTCCTCCGGGTGGCCGAATCCGCCGAGGTCGCCTCCGGAGCACACCCGCCCGGCGGCTCCCGCACCGCCGAGCTGGGCCGCTGGCTGCTGGAGGAGGCCGTCGAACAGGCCGCCGAGCGGCACCGGGCCGGCCACGACGTCCCCGTGTCCGTACGGATCTCCGCCCACCGGCTGCTGGACCGGGCCGTGCCCGTCGGCTCGGTGGAGGCCCTCCTGACCCGCCACGGCCTGCCCTCCGGCGCCCTCATGATCGAACTGGCCGACAGCGACCCCAGGGTGCCCTTCGACGACCTGGAGCGGCGTCTCACGGCCCTGCGCCGGCTCGGGGTGCGGATCGCCCTGGACGGCTTCGGAAGCGGCTACGCGGCCATCAGTGCCCTGCGCAGGCTGCCCGTGGACGTGCTGAGACTGGACAGAGGGCTCGTCGAGGGGGTCGTGGAATCCGCCAGACTCCACAAAATCACGGCCGGTCTGTTGCGGATCGCAAATGATCTGGGAATGCAGTCCGTGGCGGAC
Organism: Streptomyces sp. NPDC037401; assembly: GCF_055602345.1. Lineage (NCBI taxonomy): Bacteria > Bacillati > Actinomycetota > Actinomycetes > Kitasatosporales > Streptomycetaceae > Streptomyces > Streptomyces sp. NPDC037401. Next base: position 197,111 of record NZ_JBVJWO010000002.1, on the reverse strand, counting down.
GGCGTGGACCTGCCGGAGCAGGTCATGGCCCTGCGGGCGATGGGGTGCACCCATGGCCAGGGAATGGCGTTTTCCGGACCTCTGGACGAGTACCGGCTGCGCCGCACGCTCGTGCGAGGTACGTTCCCAGTACCTGGAGGAAACGCCATGGCGGTTCTGGCAGGCGGTTCACTGGGGGGCCGTAGGTGCTCAAATAATGAGACGTCCATCCCACCCACTTGACATCAACCTCCCGCCGGAGGGAGGGTCAGTGCCATGCGCACCCGAATTCTCGTACTTGGAAAGCGCGTCGGCTGAAGCTGGGCCAGTCATGTCCCCGCTGATCGCACCCGACGCGCTCCCCTCGCTTGCCTGCCGGCACGAGGGGTTTTTTGTTGCACTGGCAAAACCCGAACCCTCGCAAAAACCCTCAGCTTCGAGAAGAGAATGCCGATGACCGAGCAGGCCACCGGGGCCCACCATCCGCAGCCGCGGGCCCGTAACGGCGGACAGCAGACCGCTGCAGTTGAGCACGTGACGGGTGCGCAGTCCCTCATCCGTTCTCTCGAAGAGGTGGGGTGCGACACCGTCTTCGGCATTCCGGGCGGCGCCATCCTCCCGGCGTACGACCCGATGATGGACTCCAAGAAGGTCCGTCACATCCTCGTCCGGCACGAGCAGGGGGCCGGCCACGCCGCCACCGGCTACGCGCAGGCCACCGGCAAGGTCGGCGTCTGCATGGCCACCTCGGGTCCCGGCGCCACCAACCTGGTCACGCCGATCGCCGACGCGCACATGGACTCCGTGCCGCTCGTCGCGATCACCGGCCAGGTCTCTTCGAAGGCCATCGGCACCGACGCCTTCCAGGAGGCGGACATCGTCGGCATCACGATGCCGATCACCAAGCACAACTTCCTGGTCACCAGGGCCGAGGACATCCCGCGGACGATCGCCGAGGCCTTCCACATCGCCTCCACCGGCCGCCCCGGCCCGGTCCTGGTCGACATCGCCAAGGACGCCCTGCAGGCGCAGACCACCTTCACGTGGCCGCCCACCCAGGACCTCCCCGGCTACCGGCCCGTCACCAAGCCGCACGCCAAGCAGATCCGCGAGGCCGCGAAGCTGATCGTCCAGGCCAAGCGCCCGGTGCTGTACGTCGGCGGCGGCATCATGAAGGCCGGCGCCACCGCCGAGCTGAAGGTCCTGGCCGAGCTGACCGGCGCCCCGGTCACCACGACGCTGATGGCCCTGGGGTCCTTCCCCGACAGCCACCCGCTGCACGTCGGCATGCCCGGCATGCACGGCGCGGTCACGGCCGTCACCGCGCTGCAGAAGGCCGACCTGCTGATCGCCCTCGGCACCCGCTTCGACGACCGCGTCACGGGCAAGCTCGACAGCTTCGCGCCGTTCGCCAAGGTCATCCACGCGGACATCGACCCGGCCGAGATCGGCAAGAACCGCGCCGTCGACGTCCCGATCGTCGGCGACGCCCGCGAGGTCATCGCCGACCTGGTCCAGGCCGTCCAGGCCGAGCACACGGACGGCAACACCGGCGACTACACCGCCTGGTGGAACGACCTCAACCGCTGGCGCGACACGTACCCGCTCGGCTACGACCTGCCCGAGGACGGCATGCTCTCGCCGCAGCAGGTCATCGAGCGCATCGGCCAGCTGGCGCCCAAGGGCACCATCTACGCCGCCGGCGTCGGCCAGCACCAGATGTGGGCCTCGCACTTCGTCAACTACGAAGAGCCCCGTACCTGGCTCAACTCCGGCGGCGCCGGAACCATGGGCTACGCGGTCCCCGCCGCGATGGGCGCCAAGGTCGGCATGCCGGACCGCGCGGTCTGGGCCATCGACGGCGACGGCTGCTTCCAGATGACCAATCAGGAACTGGTCACCTGCGCCCTGAACAACATCCCGATCAAGGTCGCGATCATCAACAACGGTGCGCTGGGCATGGTCCGCCAGTGGCAGACGCTGTTCTACAACCAGCGGTACTCCAACACCGTCCTGCACGCCGACGAGACCGGCCACGACACCGTCGGCTCCCAGCTCGGCGAGTCCAGCGCGCCCCGCAAGGGCACCCGCGTCCCGGACTTCGTCAAGCTGTCCGAGGCCATGGGCTGCGTCGCCCTGCGCTGCGAGGACCCGGCCGACCTCGACAAGGTCATCGCCGAGGCGAACGCGATCAACGACCGTACGGTCGTCATCGACTTCATCGTCCACGAGGACGCCATGGTGTGGCCGATGGTCGCCGCCGGCACCTCCAACGACGAGGTCATGGCCGCCCGGGGTGTCCGCCCCGACTTCGGCGACAACGAAGACGACTGAGCGCAGAGCGCAGAGAGAGACCGACTCACATGTCCAAGCACACGCTCTCCGTCCTGGTCGAGAACACGCCCGGCATCCTGGCCCGGATCGCCGCACTGTTCTCCCGCCGCGGGTTCAACATCGACTCCCTCGCGGTCGGCGTCACCGAACACCCCGACATCTCGCGCATCACCATCGTCGTGGGCGTCGAGGACCTCCCCCTGGAGCAGGTGACCAAGCAGCTCAACAAGCTGGTCAACGTCCTCAAGATCGTCGAGCTGGAGCCCGGCTCCGCGATCCAGCGCGAGCTGGTCCTCGTCAAGGTCCGCGCCGACAACGAGACCCGTTCGCAGATCGTCGAGATCGTCAAGCTCTTCCGCGCCAAGACGGTCGACGTCTCCCCGGAGGCCGTCACCATCGAGGCCACCGGCGGTGCCGACAAGCTCGAGGCGATGCTCAAGATGCTGGAGCCGTTCGGCATCAAGGAACTCGTCCAGTCCGGCACGATCGCCATAGGGCGCGGCGGACGGTCCATCACGGACCGCAGCCTGCGCGCGCTCGACCGCAGCGCCTGACCGACCGTCGGTTCCGGCGCGCCGCGCGCCGGAACCGCGCGCCGCTCGTATACCGAGACCGCAAGACTCTTCTTCCGTCCCCCGCCGTACGGTGGGAGCAACATCAGCGCACCAAGGAGATATCCCAGTGGCCGAGCTGTTCTACGAGAACGACGCCGACCTGTCCATCATCCAGGGCCGCAAGGTCGCGGTCATCGGCTACGGCAGCCAGGGCCACGCCCACGCGCTGTCGCTCCGTGACTCCGGCGTCGACGTCGTCGTCGGTCTCAAGGAGGGCTCGAAGTCCAAGGCCAAGGCCGAGGAGCAGGGCCTGAAGGTCGTCTCCGTGTCGGAGGCCGCCGCCTGGGCCGACGTCATCATGATCCTCACCCCGGACCCGCTCCAGGCCGAGATCTACGAGGAGTCCGTCAAGGAGCACCTCAAGGAGGGCGACGCGCTCTTCTTCGGCCACGGCTTCAACGTCCGCTACGGCTTCATCAAGCCCCCGGCCAACGTCGACGTCGCCCTCGTCGCCCCCAAGGGCCCGGGCCACCTGGTCCGCCGCCAGTACGAGGAGGGCCGCGGCGTTCCGTGCATCGCCGCCGTCGAGCAGGACTTCACGGGCAATGCCTTCGCCCTCGCGCTCTCGTACGCGGCGGGCATCGGCGGCACCCGCGCCGGCGTCATCAAGACCACCTTCACCGAGGAGACCGAGACCGACCTGTTCGGTGAGCAGGCCGTCCTCTGCGGTGGTGCTTCCGCGCTGGTCAAGGCCGGTTTCGAGACCCTGACCGAGGCCGGCTACCAGCCGGAGATCGCGTACTTCGAGTGCCTCCACGAGCTGAAGCTCATCGTCGACCTCATGTACGAGGGCGGCCTGGAGAAGATGCGCTGGTCGGTCTCCGAGACCGCCGAGTGGGGCGACTACATCACCGGCCCGCGCGTCATCACCGACGCCACCAAGGCCGAGATGAAGAAGGTCCTCGCGGAGATCCAGAGCGGCGAGTTCGCGAACACCTGGATGGCCGAGTACAAGGCCGGTCTGCCGAAGTACAACGAGTACAAGAAGGCCGACGAGGAGCACCTGCTCGAGACCACCGGCAAGAAGCTGCGCAAGCTGATGAGCTGGGTCGACAGCGAGGAGAAGTAGTCCTCCGGCGGGGGCCGGGACGGTCCGTCCCGGCCCCCGCGCACATCCGGCCGGGGGTCCGCTTGTCCACCCCGGCCAACCACGGACGGGTGATCCTTCCGGACAGGCGGAAATCCGCCCCCGCGCCGCCACTACACTGCTCAACACATACGCGTCAGGCCCACAGTGTCGTGCGTCTTCCACGCGGCTACCCCCTCCACCGCCTGCGGCCGTCGGGACGGCCGTCCGCACTGGACTTGTGAGGACCCACGTGAGCTCGAAACCTGTCGTACTCATCGCCGAAGAGCTTTCGCCTGCCACCGTCGAGGCGCTCGGCCCCGACTTCGAGATCAGGCACTGCAACGGCGCCGACCGCGCGGAGCTGCTGCCCGCCATCGTGGACGTGGACGCGATCCTCGTCCGCTCCGCCACCAAGGTCGACGCCGAGGCCATCGCCCTCGCGAAGAAGCTCCGGGTCGTCGCCCGTGCGGGCGTCGGTCTCGACAATGTGGACGTCTCCGCCGCCACCAAGGCCGGCGTGATGGTCGTGAACGCCCCGACCTCCAACATCGTCACCGCCGCCGAGCTGGCCTGCGGCCTGCTCGTCGCCACGGCCCGCAACATCCCGCAGGCCAACACCGCCCTGAAGAACGGCGAGTGGAAGCGGAACAAGTACACGGGCGTCGAGCTCAGCGAGAAGACCCTCGGCGTCGTCGGCCTCGGCCGCATCGGCGTCCTGGTCGCCCAGCGGATGTCGGCCTTCGGCATGAAGGTCGTCGCGTACGACCCGTACGTGCAGCCGGCGCGCGCCGCCCAGATGGGCGTCAAGATGCTGACGCTGGACGAGCTGCTGGAGGTCGCGGACTTCATCACCGTGCACCTGCCCAAGACGCCGGAGACCCTCGGTCTCATCGGCGACGAGGCCCTGCACAAGGTCAAGCCGTCCGTCCGCATCGTCAACGCCGCGCGCGGCGGGATCGTGGACGAGGCCGCGCTGTACTCCGCCATCAAGGAGGGCCGCGTCGCCGGCGCCGGCCTGGACGTGTACGCGAAGGAGCCCTGCACGGACTCCCCGCTGTTCGAGCTCGACCAGGTCGTCTGCACCCCGCACCTGGGCGCGTCCACGGACGAGGCCCAGGAGAAGGCCGGCGTCTCGGTCGCCAAGTCGGTGCGCCTCGCGCTCGCCGGCGAGCTCGTGCCGGACGCGGTCAACGTCCAGGGAGGCGTCATCGCCGAGGACGTCCGTCCGGGACTGCCGCTCGCCGAGAAGCTCGGCCGCATCTTCACCGCCCTCGCGGGCGAGGTCGCGGTCCGCCTCGACGTCGAGGTGTGCGGCGAGATCACCCAGCACGACGTGAAGGTGCTCGAGCTGTCCGCGCTCAAGGGCGTGTTCGAGGACGTCGTGGACGAGACGGTCTCCTACGTCAACGCGCCGCTGTTCGCGCAGGAGCGCGGTGTCGAGGTGCGCCTGACGACGAGCTCGGAGTCCCCGGACCACCGCAACGTCGTCACCGTCCGCGGCACGCTCTCGGACGGCCAGGAGGTGTCGGTCTCCGGCACCCTCGCGGGCCCCAAGCACCTCCAGAAGATCGTCGGCGTCGGCGAGTACGACGTGGACCTGTCGCTGGCCGACCACATGGTCGTGCTGCGCTACCAGGACCGCCCGGGCGTCGTCGGCACCGTGGGCCGGATCCTCGGTGAGGGCGGCCTGAACATCGCGGGCATGCAGGTCGCCCGTGCGGAGGAGCACGGCGAGGCGCTCGCCGTCCTCACCGTGGACGACACCGTTCCGCAGTCCGTGCTCACGGAGATCTCCGAGGAGATCGGTGCCACGTCGGCCCGCTCGGTGAACCTGGCCGGCTGACCGCCGGCGGCAGTGTGACGAAGGGCCCGGGGTGTTCCCCGGGCCCTTCGCCGTGTCCGCCGGACGGCGGTGTGGCACGTACGCCGTTCGGCGCGCGGCGCCGGCCGGCCCGGGCACCTCCGCCGGGACCGGAGCCCCACCGGGCCGCAGCAGCGCGGCCGCGAGGAGGGCCGCCCCCAGCAGGAGGGCCGCGCCGCCGAGGGCGGCGTACTGCATCCCGTGCACGAAGGCCTCCCGCGCCAGGGTCAGGACGCCGTCGCCCGCCGGGCCCCCGAGCTGCCGGGCGGCGGCCACCGGGCCGCCCAGGGTCTCGCGGACCGCGGGCCCGCTGCCGTCGAGGTCGTCGCGGTAGACCGCCGTGCCGAGGCTGCCGAGCGGGGCCATGCCGAGGGCGCCGCCGAACTCCTGGCCGGTCTCCAGCAGGGACGCGGCAGATCCGGCCTTCTCGGCGGGGGTGGAGGCCAGCCAAGGACGCCCTGCTCACCCAGGCCTTCATCGCCCTCATGGAGGAGTGGGGCGAAGGCTTCTCGAGCGGCGTCACGGGCGAGCCCGGCTCGCTGGACCGCTTCCGCTCGGTGTGGGAGGGCGTGATGGCCCAGCACGAGGCCTCGGCGCCGGTGCGGGCCGCGAGCCTGGAGGTCGCGCTGAGCCGGGACCGGCTCCCGGAGCTGCGCGCGATGATGTCGACCTCGCAGGCCGAGGGGCGCCGCGGACTGATCTCCATGCTGGCCGGCACGCCGGAGGACGAGGTCGACGAACGGGACGAGCGCACCGTCGGGGCCTTCTGCCAGGCCCTCCTGAACGGCCTCATGATCCAGTGGCTGTTCGACCCCGAGTCGGCCGCCACCCCGGAGGAGCTCACGGAGGGAATGCGCCGCGCCGCCGGGGCGGCGACCCGCAACCAGGGCCCCGCCGGTGCCTCACCGCGCCAGCCGGGCCGCCTTCAGTGACATGTGCAGGAGCAGCCGGTCCTCGCCCTCGTCGAGGTCGAGGCCGGTGAGCTGCTCCACGCGGGAGAGCCGGTAGTACAGCGTCTGGCGGTGGATGCCGAGGGCCGCCGCCGCCCGGCTCGCCTGGCCCGCGCAGTCGAGGAACACCTCGGCGGTGCGGGCCAGTTCGGCATGGGCGGGGGAGAGCAGCGCGCGGGTGGCCGGATCGTCGGCCGGGCCCGCCGGGAGCGCCGCCAGCATCCGGTACGGGCCGACGTCCGACCAGTGCGCGACCTGGCCCAGCCGGGGCTGCGCCGCTGCCGCGCGGGCCGCGGCGACCGCTTCGCCCCAGGCGTCGGCCAGCTCGCCCAGTCCCCTCCGCGGGGCGGCGATCCCGCCGGTGCGGGGGGCGGCACCGGCCGGCGCGGCGGTCGAGACGCCGGCGCCGCTGCCGCCCGTTCCGCTCCTCGCCCCGTTCCCCTCCCCGGTTCCGGAAGCCCGCGCCGTCCCCGCGCCGCCGTCGGCGAGCAGCCGGGCCGCGGCCGCCGCCGCAGGCGCCGGGGTGTCCGCCGAGCGCAGCCGGACCAGGGCGGCGAGGGCGTGCGTACCCTCCGACCGCCACGGTGCCAGGCACACGGCGGCCGCGCCCGGCACCGACTGCGGGGCCTCCGTCTGCCAGGGGGCCACGCAGACCACGGCGTGCAGTCCCTCCGCCCCCGCGCCCAGCGCCGCCCGCAGTGCGGCCAGTGCCGAGTCCCGTTCCCAGCCCGGGCCCGCCGTCAGCACCGCCCGGAACTCCCGGGACAGGTCGGCCCCGGCCTTCGCCTCGTCGGCCATCAGCACGCCGATCCGGGCGGCCACCTCCATCGCCGCGTCGAGCTGCTCCCGACCGGGGCCCGGGTCGGTGTCCAGCAGCCACACGTAGCCGTGGACGATGCCGCGGTGGCGGACCGGCAGGCAGATCCGGCCGCGGAAGACCCCCGCGTCCGGGGCCGCCGGGATGCGGACCGGGCCGGTGGCCCGGGCGATCCCGAAGCCCTCGAACCAGCTGCGCACGGCCGCCGTCGACCGGCGGGTCAGGATCGACCGGGTCCGCACCGGGTCCATGGCGAGGTCGTCCTCGCTGTCGTGCGCACCGAAGGCGATCAGCCGGAAATCGCGGTTCTCCAAGGTCGCCGGCGCCCCCAGCAGCACGGAGATCTCGTCGACCAGGTCCTGGTAATCGCCCTTCACGCTGGCATTCTCCCACCCCTTCAGACATCTGTCTGAGATCCCGGCCACGGATGCGTGACAGCTGTCGATGGCAGAGCATCGGAACGGTCCTTAGGTTTCACGGTGGTTCTCCGTGTCGCGGCGGGATAAAGATGTTCCGTTCATCTCCATCACCTTTGCGGCATTTCTTATAGTTTTTCTGCCACCCGTTGGAGGTGCCCCGTGCTGGGTCCCGTGATCCTCGCCGCGTCGCGCAGCGACAAGATGCGCAAGATCGTCTCTGCTGCCCCGGTGACCAAGCCCGTGGTGAACCGGTTCATCCCCGGTGAGACGGTCGGCCAGGTCATCCCGATCGTCACGGAGCTCACCGACAAGGGCCTCGAGGTCACCCTCGACGTGGTCGGCGAGGACATCACCACCGTCGAGCAGTCCTACGCCGCGCGTGACGCCTACCTCGAGCTGATCGGCCGCCTGAAGGAGCTCGGCCTGGGTACCAGGGCCGAGATGTCCGTCAAGCTGTCGATGTTCGGCCAGGCGCTGGAGGGCGGCCACGAGCTCGCCCTCGCGAACGTCCGCCCGGTCGTCGAGGCCGCCGCCGCCATCGGCACCACCGTCACCCTGGACGCCGAGGACCACACCACCCTCGACTCGATGTTCGCCATCCACGACGAGCTGCGGAAGGACTTCCCGCAGACCGGATGCGTCATCCAGGCGTACCTCTTCCGCACCGAGGACGACGCCCGCCGCCTGGCCGACTCCGGCAGCCGCGTGCGCATCGTCAAGGGCGCCTACAAGGAGCCCGCCGAGGTCGCGTACCAGGACAAGGGCGAGATCGACAAAGCGTACGTCCGCATCCTGAAGATCCTCATGGAGGGCGAGGGCTACCCGATGATCGGGTCCCACGACCCGCGCCTGATCGCCATCACGCAGGAGCTGGCCCGCAAGGCCGGCCGCAAGCTCGACGAGTACGAGTTCCAGATGCTGTACGGCATCCGCAGCGAGGAGCACGTCCGGCTCGCCGCCGAGGGCCACCGGATGCGCGTCTACACGGCGTACGGCACCGACTGGTACGGGTACTTCATGCGGCGCCTCGCGGAGAAGCCGGCGAATCTGCTGTTCTTCGTCCGATCTTTGATCACCAAGAACTAGCTTCAGGCCCGAGCACCCCCGGTCGGCAGAACACCCCTCATCAAGGAGTTGCACCTCTCATGGACGCTGTGACCCAGGTCCCCGCCCCGGTCAACGAGCCGGTTCACTCGTACGCCCCCGGCAGCCCGGAGCGCACCCGGCTCGAGGCCCAGCTGAAGCAGCTGGCCGAGAACCCGATCGACCTCCCGATGACCATCAACGGCGAGAAGCGGATGGGTGGCGGCGAGCGTTTCGACGTGGTCCAGCCGCACAACCACAAGGCCGTCATCGGCACCTACGCCAACGCCACCAAGCAGGACGCGCAGGACGCCGTCGACGCCGCACTGGCCGCGGCCCCGGCCTGGCGCGCCTCCTCCTTCGACGACCGCGCCGCGATCATCCTGCGCGCCGCCGAGCTGCTGGCCGGCCCGTGGCGCGAGAAGCTCGCCGCCTCGACCATGCTCGGCCAGTCCAAGACCGCCCAGCAGGCCGAGATCGACACCCCCTGCGAGCTCGTCGACTTCTGGCGCTTCAACGTCCACTTCGCCCGCCAGATCCTGGCCGAGCAGCCGATGGCGAACTCCGCCGGCGTGTGGAACCGCAGCGACCACCGCCCGCTCGAGGGCTTCGTCTACGCGATCACGCCGTTCAACTTCACGGCCATCGCGGGCAACCTGCCCACCGCCCCCGCCCTGATGGGCAACGTGGTCGTGTGGAAGCCGTCCCCGACGCAGACCCACGCCGCCGTGCTCCTCATGGAGCTCCTGGAGGAGGCCGGCCTGCCCAAGGGCGTCATCAACCTGGTCACCGGCGACGGCATCGCGGTCTCCGAGGTCGCCCTCGAGCACCCCGAGCTCGCCGGCATCCACTTCACCGGCTCGACCAAGACCTTCCAGTACCTGTGGAAGACGGTCGGCAACAACATCGAGAAGTACAAGTCCTACCCGCGCCTGGTCGGCGAGACCGGTGGCAAGGACTTCGTCGTCGCGCACCCGTCCGCCGACCGCGCGATCCTGAAGACCGCCCTGACCCGCGGCTCCTTCGAGTTCCAGGGCCAGAAGTGCTCGGCTTCCTCCCGCGCCTACGTCCCGGCCTCCATCTGGAACGACGGCTTCAAGGAGCAGTTCGCGGCCGAGGTCGACGGCATCACCATGGGTGACGTCACCGACCTGTCGAACTTCATCGGCGCGGTCATCGACGAGCGCTCCTTCGCGAAGAACAAGGCCGCGATCGACCGTGCGAAGGCCGACCCGACCTGCACGATCGTCGCCGGCGGCACCTACGACGACTCGGAGGGCTACTTCGTCCGCCCGACCGTCATCGCGTGCACCGACCCGGAGAACGAGGTCTTCACGACCGAGTACTTCGGCCCGATCCTCGCGATCCACGTCTACGAGGACGACAAGTACGACGAGATGCTCGCCCAGATGGAGAACGTCTCGGCGTACGCGCTGACCGGCTCGGTCATCGCCGCGGACCGCTACGCGGCCGCGCACACGATGGAGAAGCTCCGCTTCGCCGCGGGCAACTTCTACATCAACGACAAGTCGACCGGCGCCGTCGTCGGCCAGCAGCCCTTCGGCGGCGGCCGCGCCTCCGGCACCAACGACAAGGCCGGTGCCGCCTCGAACCTCCTGCGCTGGACCTCCACGCGCTCCATCAAGGAGACGCTGGTCCCGCCGACCGAGTACGGCTACCCCCACATGGGCTGACGCCCCCACGGGCCGCCCGCCGGCCCCTTGTGACCCCGCCCCCGCCCCGGTACCCCCAAGTCCGGAGCGGGGGCGGTTCCATGTCCGCGGCACCCCACCCCGAGGGCGCGACCCTGTGGGTGCACCCCGAGATGGGGCGCCAGGTCCTCGCCTCGCTGCTCCCGCGGGTCGACTCGTTCAGCGGCGGGGGGTGCCGCGCGTTGCGCGGGATCCCCGGGGTGCGGCCCGAGCGCGAGGGGACCCAGGTCCGCCTGCGGTGCGACGCCTCCCTCCTGCTGCTGCACCCCGACCCGGGTGGGCTTCCTACCTGGAGGAGTTCGCCTGCCCCGACCACGTGTGGTGGCACAGCCGGAACCGGCTGCACCCGGCCGAGGCCGAGTGGCTGGACGCGGCCCGGGATCCGGACCCGGACCGGGACCGCCTGCTCAGCCGGCTGATCCGCAGGCCCAGGCTCCTCAACGCCGCGGGCTCGGCCCACGGATGGGCCAACACCTACAGCCGCGGCGACCGGGAGCTGGCCATCGAATGGTGCTGCTCCGTCGAGACCGACGAACTGGCCCGGCGGCTGCGGCGCAGCGGGCTCACCGCCGGGCAGGCCCGGGAAGCGGCGCGGCGCGGGTGGGACGGACCCGGGACCCTGGCGCTCGGCGATGCGGCGGTCATCATCCGGCGCGGGCCGTGCGGGCTCGCCCCGCAGGCCGCCGGTTGGAAGGCCGGGGCATGCTGACCGCCGGCATCGTGGCGGCCGTGGTGCTCGGGGTCGCCAAAGTGGTGCGGGACGTGCTGATCCTGCGGCAGGTGCGGGCCGCCATGGACGGGTGCTCGGCCAGGGACCGGGTGCGGATCGGGCTCCGGCTCGCGGGGGCGCTGGGCGGGCGGCGCGCCGGGGATCCGGGCCCGCCCGCCGAACCCCGGAACTAGACCTCCACCAGGACCTGGTCCAGGGACTTGCGGACCAGGTCGGGGACCTCGCAGGGGTCGGCGGGGTAGCCGACCGGGATGACCGCGAAGGCCTTCTCGTTCTCGGGCCGTCCCAGGACGTGGCTCAGGAAGCGCATCGGGCTCGGAGTGTGGATCAGGGCGGACAGGCCGCTCAGGTGGAGGGCCGAGAGGAGCATGCCGACCGCGATGCCGACCGACTCGTCGACGTAGTAGTGCTTGCGCTTGGTGCCGTCGGGGCCCAGCCAGTACCGCTGCTGGAAGACCACGACGAGGGCGGGCGCGTCGGTGAGGTGGGTCTTGACGGAGTCGGTGCCCAGCGGGCGCAGTGCCGCCAGCCATTCGTCGCCGAGCCGCCCGTCGTAGGAGAGCTCCTCCTCCTGCTCGGCGGCCGCCCGGATCTGCTGCCGGACCGCGGGGTCCTTCACCAGGACGAAGGTCCACGGCTGCTGGTGGGCCCCGGACGGCGCGGTCGCCGCGCAGGCGATCGCGTCCCGGACGACCTGCTCGGGCACGGGGTCGGCGGAGAAGTGCCGTACGGTCCGCCGCTCGTCCATCCGGGCACGCAACTCCGCGGCCCGCGCGAGCGATTCGCCGGCCGGCATGCGGTCGGGACGGTAGGCGACGGGCCGGTAGGGCTGTCCGTGCGTGGGGGTCCACTGCTGCGTCTCAGGTGCCATGCGCAGAGTGTGCGACGCGCACACCGCACTGGCTACCGGCTCTTCGCGGGCTCCTGTCCGATGTGTACGGACAGGCGGACTATGCCCCGCGCACACGTCGGCCGTTTCCCGCCCGGCCCGGGCCGCCGCCGCGGGCACCGCCGGAGCCCCGCGGCCGCAACGCCCCTGGCGCGCCTGGCCGCACCCCGCGTCCGGCATCCGGACCCCGCACGATTCCGGCCTTTCCCGTGCGGACGGGGCCTGTGCGAGGGGCAGACTGGCGCCATGAACGCGACACGTCTTGCGCACACCTCCCAGCTGACCGCGCCGGAACTCCGCGAGGTCCGCGGGCTGCTCGACGAGGCCTTCGACGGGGACTTCTCCGACGAGGACTTCGAGCACGGCCTCGGCGGCATGCACGCGCTGCTGCGCGAGGGCGGGGAACTGGTCGCGCACGGGAGCGTGGTGCAGCGGCGGGTCGTCCACGAGGGGCGGGCGCTGCGGACGGGGTACGTCGAGGCGGTGGCCGTACGGGCGGGACGGCGGCGCCGGGGGGTGGGGCACGCCGTGATGGACGCCCTCGAGGGGGTCATCGCCGGGGCCTACGTCCTCGGCGCGCTGTCGGCGTCGGACGAGGGCGCGCTGCTGTACGCGGTCCGGGGCTGGCAGGTCTGGGGCGGCCGGGTCGGCGCCCTGTCGCCCGGGGGACCGGTCCGCCTCCCCGAGGAGGAGGGCTCGACATACCTGTGGACGCCGCCCGGCGGCGCCCTGCCGGACCCCGCCGGGGCGCTGTTCTTCGACTGGCGGGACGGGGACGTGCTCTGAGGGGGCCGCGCAGGCGGGCCCGGCGTGCTCCGGACGGTGCAGTCCCGCGCGCCGGGACGCCGGAGGCTGCCTAGCGTGGCGCTGTGGAAGCAGCCCGCCGGACGCCGTCCGGCCCGACGCCCCCGACCGCGTACCTGAACCTGGCTGTCGTCACGGTCGGGTTCACGCTCACGTTCTGGGGCTGGGACCTGATCGCCCCGCTGGGCAGCGACTACCGGGACCGGCTCGGGCTGAGTTCGTTCGAGCAGTCCCTCCTCGTCGCCGTGCCGGTGATCGTCGGGTCTCTGGGCCGGGTCCCGGTCGGCGCGCTCACCGACCGGTACGGCGCCCGCCTGATGTTCCCGCTGGTCTCCGCGCTCACCATCGTGCCGGTGCTGCTGCCGCGGCCCTTCAGGATCCCGTGATGCTCGGCGTGCCGGTCTCGATGTGGCCGGTGTAGCGGCGCGACCAGGTGCCGTCGGAGTCGGCCAGGACCGTGAAGTCGTACCAGCCGTTGCTGTAGGCGACGGCGTTGAAGAAGTCCTCGCGGGAGGAGTTCGCGGGGACCGTGTAGGTCCACGGCCCGTCCGTGCGGTAGGCGTTGGCGCGGACGGTGAAGGTGACGGGCGCGCCGGAGGCGTTGGTCATCTTCAGCCAGAGTGCGGTCTTGCCCGTGCCGGGTTCCACCGCGTAGCGCGAGGCGACCTCGATCGACTTGCCCGCCTTGGACGCGTCGCCGATGAAGCGGCGCAGGAAGCGGTTCGGGCCGTACATCGAGATGTCGTACTTCCCCGCGCCGTGGCCGAGGCCGATGTAGAAGTAGTCCGAGGCGGTGGCGCCCGGCTCGACCGTGTACTGCCAGGCCGTCGTGTCCCGGTGCTGGTGCGGGTGGATGGAGAAGTGCGCCGCGCGGGTGGCCTGCGGGCCCGTGTTGCCCATCTCGAACCACGCCAGGATCTTCCCGGCGGCGCCGAACTCCAGGCGGGTCAGGTTGCCGTTCGGCTGGTACGGCAGGGCGCGGGCCGGGCGGGTGCCGGGTTCCTGGGCGGGCAGGGCGTTGTCCTGCGGGGCCGGGTTGGGGAGCGGGCGGCAGGTGTCCTGGCCGATCACCTTTGCCGTGGAGGGGAGACCGGCGGGGACCCCGTACACCGGGCGGGCGAAGTCGAAGACGCCGGTGAGGTCGCCGGTCACCTTGCGGCGCCAGGGGCTGATGTGCGGGCAGGCGGCGGGGGTGCCGAGGGCGGCCGTCCACGTCTCCAGGAAGCGCAGGACGGAGGTGTGGTCGAAGACCTCGGAGCTGACCCAGCCGCCCCGGGTCCACGGGGACATGACGAGCATCGGTACGCGGAAGCCGAGCCCGATCGGGACCCCGTCGAGGTATTCGCCGGGGGTGCCGGGCGGGGCCACGGGCGGCGGCACGTGGTCGAAGAAGCCGTCGTTCTCGTCGTAGTTGAGGATGAAGACGGTCGAGTCGAAGACCTCGGGGTTCGCGGCGAGCGCACGGTAGACCAGGTCCACGAAGTGGGCGCCGTCGCCGGGCGGGGCGTACGGGTGCTCGGAGAAGGCCTCGCTGGCGACGACCCAGGAGACCTGGGGGAGGGTGCCCGCGAGGGCGTCGGCGCGCAGGGCGGCCGCGATGTCGTCGGGGGTCGAGCCGGTGACCCGGGGGACCGAGGCCATCCCGCGGTCGTGGAGCGGGTCGCCGGGGCGTGCGTCGGTGAACTTCTTGAAGTAGGCGAGCCCGTTGTCCCCGTAGTTGTCCTGGGCGTTCTGGTAGACCTTCCAGCTGACGCCCGCCCGCTGGAGGGCCTCGGCGTACGTCTCCCAGGTCAGCCCTGCCGCCTCGCCGCCGTCCTTGCTGGACGCGTCGATCCGCCCGCTCCACAGGAACGCGCGGTTGGGTCCGGTGGCGCTGAGCGCGGAGCAGAAGTACGCGTCGCAGACGGTGTAGTGGTCGGCGAGCGCGTAGTGGAAGGGGATGTCGTCGCGGTCGAGGTGGCCCAGGGTGCGGACGTTGCCGACGCCGGTGACCCAGTTGTCCATCCGGCCCTTGTTCCAGGCGGCGTGCTGAGAGGTCCAGCTGTGCGGCAGGTCGCCGGTGCACTGGGCGAGGGTCTTGCCGTCGGCCCCGCCCGCAGGCGGGGTGGAGCTGAGCTTCCACGGGAACTGCCGGCCGCCCCAGTTGGGCTGCTGGAACGTCCCCCAGCCGCCCGGAATGTTGCCCGCGGCGCGGTCGCCGAAGCCGCGGACCCCGCGCAGCCTGCCGAAGTAGTGGTCGAAGCTGCGGTTCTCCTGCATGAGGATCACGACGTGCCGCACGTCGGTCAGGGTCCCCGTGGCCGCGGCGGCCGCCGCGCTCGCGGCGGCGGGCGGCACCGCGCCGGCCACGAGCCCTGCACCCAGCCCTGCACCGATCCCGACGAATCCCCTGCGGCTGATGGGAGTCATGCCCCGCCCCTCGCGTCCCGCGTGCCCCGGCGGCACGCCCAGCACAGGGTGGGGGAGCGGAGCCCAAAGGTCTAGATCCGTGCAGTAAGCCCTCGGTTAACATCCGGTGGACACCGGTCAGTTCGCCACGCGGACGAGCATCTTGCCCGTGTTCTCCCCGCCCAGCATGCCGAGGAAGGCGTCGACGGTCCGCTCGAAACCGGTGACCACGGTGTCGTCCGAGGTGACGGCGCCGCTGCGCAGGTGGGGCACGAGGAAGTCCTCCAGCTCCTCCTGGAGATTGGTGTGGTTTCGAACCAATACGCCTTCCAGGCGAAGGGACTTGTGCACGACCTCGAAGAGGTTGCGCGGCGCGGCGGGCGCCCGGTCCCCGTGGTACTGCGCGATCGCCCCCACCCACGCGATCCGCCCGTACTCGCGCAGCCCCTCGATGGCGCCCTCGAGGTGGTCGCCGCCCACGTTGTCCACGTACACGTCGATCCCCTCCGGCGCGGCGGCGGCCAGCTGCTCCGCCACCGGGCCGTCGTGGTAGTCGAAGGCGGCGTCGTAGCCGACGTGCGACGTCAGGTACGAGACCTTCGCCGCCGAGCCTGCGCTGCCCACGATCCGGCGGGCGCCGAGCAGCCGCGCGATGCGCCCGGCGGCCGTGCCGACCCCGCCCGCCGCGGAGGAGACGAAGAGGTCCTCGCCCTCGCGCAGGGCGGCGGTACGGGTGAGGGCGGCGTACGCGGTCAGCCCGGTGCCGCCGAGGATGCCGAGGTGCGCGGCGAGCGGCACGCCCTCGTGGGAACGGATCCGGCGGGTCCCGTCGGTGCCCGCCGTGACCAGGGCGTGGGTGCGCCAGCCCTGGCGGTGGAAGACGAGGTCCCCCTCGCGCAGCGACGGGTCCTTCGAGTGCAGGACCCGGCCCAGCGCCCGGCCCTCCAGCGGGGCGTTCAGGTCGAAGCCGCCCTCGCCGCCGTCCATCAGCCCGCGGTGGTACGGGTCGACGGAGAGGTAGAGGTTCTCGACCAGGGCGGTGCCGGGTGCGGGGGAGGGCACCGGGACCTCGGCGTAGCGGAACAGGTCCGCGGTCGGGAAGCCGGTGGGGCGGGCGGTCTGGTGGACGGCGTAGCCGGTGTGCGTGGTCATGGCCATGACGTTAGGAAGGAATCCCGGGGCCGGGCAGGGGGTTGGGTTCATGGCAGCACCCGCTGCATGAATCCCGCTCATGGATCGAGGTGGCAGGCCTGATGACGGATCTCGCACCGCAGGAACTGCGGATCCTGGTGGCCGTCGCGGACGAGGGCGGCTTCTCCGCGGCCGGAGCCGCGCTCGGGATCACCCAGTCGGCCGTGTCCCACTCCGTGCGGGCGAGCGAGGCGAAGATCGGCGCGGTGCTCTTCGAGCGCGACCGGCGGGGGGCCCGGCCGACCCCGGCCGGAGAGCGGGCCGTCGGACACGCGCGGCGCATCCTGCGCCTGATGTCCGCCCTGGTGTCCGAGGCCCGCGGCGCCGGCCGTCCCGTCGACGGGACGGCACTCGGCGGCACGCTGCGCATCGCGGCCTTCCGCAGCGCGGCGCTGCACCTGCTGCCGCCCGTCCTGGAGCGGCTCCGGGCCCGCCATCCGGGGATCGAGCCCGAGGTACGGGTCGTCCGCGAGCTCGGGGCGGGCACCGCGGGGGAGGTGCTGGCGGGCCGCGCCGACCTGGGCATCGCCACCCTGAACGGCCCGGACGGACTGCCGCCGGGCCTGCTCAGCGGCGTCCTGCTGGAGGAGCCCTACGCCCTGGTCCACCCGGCCGGGCACGCCGATCCGCGGAACCTGCCGCTGCTGGACTGGGACGAGAACTGCGGCTCCTACACCCGGTCCTGGTGGGCCGGCCAGGACTGGATCCCGCGTGCCACGGTGAAGGCCGAGGACGACGCCATGGTGGTGACGATGGTGGAGCGCGGGCTCGGCATGGCGATCATGCCCGCCCTGTCCCTGACCGGGGCTCCCGCCGCCGTCGGCATCACCGACCTCGGCCCGGACCGGCCGACCCGCTCGGTGGGGTACGTCACCACCCCGGAGCAGGCCGCGACCCTGGCCGTCCAGGCGCTGGTGCGAGAGCTGAGGGCCACCCGCGCGAACCCCGCCGGGTGAGCCCCGTCTCAGATACTAGGAAGTCCGACTAATTGCAGAGACATACAGCGAAAGCTGTCCTAGCGTTGTAGGAGCCGAACGTCTCGCTGATCAGCGACCGGCGGTCGTGAGTGTGCGCCCCCGTGCAGGCAACCCCTGCCGGCGCCCGACTCCCCGCCCCTTCCGGCGCCTTGAAGAACCCCTCTCATCAGCGGCCCCCTCCTGCTTTCCGGGCCGCGCCGTGACCTCAAGGAGTCGATCACGATGACCAAGACCGCCATGCCCGCCGCCCGCCGCGTCCGCCGCTCCTCCCGCTCCGCCGCCGAGCGCCAGAACGCCGCCGCCGCCCTGCAGCGCGCCCTGGACCGCCGCGACAACGGCGGATCCACCGGCCACTGACGTCGCGCTTGCATTCCGCTGACACGTCATGTCCGGATGATGGACATGACGTGTCAACGGATGGGACAGGGAGTACGGTGCCGTCATGTCGACCAGCATCAATCTCGCAGTGATCCCCGGTGACGGCATCGGCCAGGAAGTCGTGGCGCAGGGCCTGAAGGTCCTGACCGCGGTCCTGCCCCAGGATGTGAAGCTGGAGACCAAGGAATACGACCTCGGCGCCAAGCGCTGGCACCGCACCGGCGAAACCCTGCCGGACGCGGAGCTGGAGGCCCTCAGGCACCACGACGCGATCCTGCTGGGCGCCATCGGCGACCCGTCGGTGCCGTCCGGCGTGCTGGAGCGGGGGCTGCTGCTGAAGCTCCGCTTCGCCTTCGACCACTTCATCAACCTGCGCCCGTCGAAGCTGTTCCCGAACACCGCCACCCCGCTCGCGAGCCGCCCGGAGATCGACTTCGTCGTGGTCCGCGAGGGCACCGAGGGCCCGTACACCGGCAACGGCGGCTCGCTGCGCACGGGCACGCCGGCCGAGGTGGCCACCGAAGTCAGCATCAACACCGCCTACGGCGTCGAGCGCGTCGTCCGTGACGCGTACGAGCGCGCCAACAGCCGCCCGCGCAAGAAGCTGACCCTGGTCCACAAGAACAACGTGCTCGTGTACGCGGGCCACCTGTGGAAGAACACCTTCGACAAGGTCGGCCAGGAGTACCCCGAGGTCACCACCGATTACCTGCACGTCGACGCCGCGACGATCTTCTTCGTCACCCAGCCCGAGCGCTTCGACGTCATCGTCACGGACAACCTCTTCGGCGACATCCTCACCGACCTGGCCGCAGCCGTGACCGGCGGCATCGGCCTGGCCGCCTCGGGCAACGTCAACCCGACCGGCGCCTTCCCGTCCATGTTCGAGCCGGTCCACGGCTCGGCCCCGGACATCGCGGGCACCGGCAAGGCCGACCCGACCGCGACGATCCTCTCGGTCGCCCTGCTGCTGCGCCACCTCGGCTACGAGGCCCAGGCCGTGCGGATCGAGGAAGCGGTCTCCGCCGACCTGGCCGAGCGCGACGGCACCTTCCGCAGCACCGACGAGATCGGCGACACCCTCGCGGCGCGAGTAGCCGGCTGACCCGGCAGCCCTTCACTCTTCACAAGCGAAGCCGCCGGGTCCGCCCTGTAAGGGCCCCGGCGGCTTCTCCTGTGCGGCCTCCGGGTGCCACCATCTCCCCTGGGCCGCATCACCCCGGTTCTCCGTACGACCGCTCCCGCGCGATAATCGAACGCGGGGCCGCGGAAAACGGGGAGCTCGGACGTCCTAGTACGCAGTGAGCGCGGTCCACTCCACACAACCGGTGAAGGACACGCACTCATGACGACGCCCACGATCGAGCTCAAGCCCTCCTCGCACCCGCTGTCCGACACGGAGCGCGAGGCGATCTTGGCCAGCCCCGGATTCGGCCGCCACTTCACCGACCACATGGTGACCATCAAGTGGACCGAGGGGCGCGGCTGGCACGACGCCGAGCTGGTCCCGTACGCGCCGCTCGCCATCGACCCGGCGAACATGACCCTGCACTACGCGCAGACGATCTTCGAGGGTCTCAAGGCCTACCGGCAGCCCGACGGCTCGGTGGCCACCTTCCGCCCGGAGGCGAACGCCGAGCGCTTCCGGGCCTCCGCCCGCCGGATGGCCATGCCGGAGCTCCCGACCGACCTGTTCATCGCCGCCTGTGACGCCCTGATCCAGCAGGACCGGTCCTGGGTCCCGTCCTCCGGCGAGGCCTCCCTCTACTTGCGGCCGTTCATGTTCGCCACCGAGGTGGGCCTCGGCGTCCGCCCGGCCAACGAATTCCTGTTCATGGTCATCGCCTCGCCGGCCGGCGCGTACTTCCCCGGCGGCGTGAAGCCGGTCTCCGTGTGGCTGTCCGAGGAGTACGTCCGCGCCGTCAAGGGCGGCACCGGCGCCGCGAAGACCGGCGGCAACTACGCCGCCTCCCTCGTCGCGCAGGCCGAGGCCGCCGGCCACGGCTGTGACCAGGTGGTCTGGCTCGACGCCGTCGAGCACCGCTGGATCGAGGAGATGGGCGGCATGAACCTGTACTTCGTGTACGGCGACCGCATCGTCACCCCCTCGCTCACCGGCTCGCTGCTGCCGGGCATCACCCGCGACTCGCTCCTCACCATCGCCCGCGACCTCGGCTACACCGCCGAGGAGGGACGTATCTCCACCGAGGACTGGAAGCGCGACAACGAGAACGGCACGCTCACCGAGGTCTTCGCCTGCGGCACCGCCGCGGTCATCACCCCGGTCGGCTCGGTCAAGTCCCACGGCGCGAGCTGGACCCAGGGCAACGGCGAGCCCGGCGAGGTCACCATGAAGCTCCGCAAGGCGCTGCTGGACCTCCAGACCGGCCAGAGCGCGGACGCCCACGGCTGGATGCACCCGCTCGGCTAGCCCTCAGCTCCACGACATACGGGAAGGGCCCCGCGCACACTGCGCGGGGCCCTTCCCGTATGCCTGCCGGCGGGTGCGCCGGGCGGTCAGCGCGTGCGGCGCCTGCGCTTCTGCTTGCGTGCGGCGACCCGGGAGCTGCCGTCCGGCAGGAGCGCCACCAGCGCGTCACCGAAGAGGTACAGCACGCCGGCCAGCCCCCTGACGACCTTGCCCAGTACGAATGCAGCCTCTTCCACGGTCACTCCCCGTATGTCCCCGTCGCCGTCAGTCCACGGCGGCGACCTCGATGTTACCGGTCGGTTCGGTGGAGTTGATCACCGTCGGCCGGAGCGTCAGTGCGGCGTAGGCCAGGCCGCCCGACAGCCCCGACAGGACGAAGCTGCAGTCCACCCCGCCCGTCAGGGCCAGCAGCGGACCCTCGTACAGCGGTGTGGACACGGCGGCCAGGCCCACCGCCGCGCCCAGCGCCCAGGACGCCGTCGCGCGGAGGTTCCACCCGGCGCTGTACCAGTAGACGCCGCCGCGGGCCCGACGGTTGAACACCTGGAGCGCGTCGGCGTCGTAGCGGCCTCGGCAGCGGACGTACCCGATCAGGGTGATGACCGCCCAGGGGGTGCCGAGGGCGGTCAGGAGCAGGACGAACGACGTCATCGCGGACTGGGCGTCCCAGGCGAAGGACCCGAGGAAGACGAAGGCGGTCGCGACGGCCGCGGCCACCACGGTGGCCCGGGTGCGGGTGGTCTTGGGGACGATCGCGTCGAGGTCCAGGCCCATCGAGTAGAGCATCAGGCCGGCGTTGCCCACCGTCCCGCCCGCGGCGGCGGCGAACAGCGGCAGCAGGTACCAGACGGGCGAGGCGTCCACGAGCGGCCCGGCGTAGTCCAGTCCCGCGCGGGCGGCCAGCGCGGTGTACGTGCCGAACAGCTGCGGGATCAGCAGGCCGGCGAACAGCCCCAGGCAGGTCGCCCACAGGACCGTACGGGAGCCGTGCCGGCGCGGGGAGACGTAGCGGGTGTAGTCGCCGAGCAGCGTGATGAAGGCGACCGGCCCGCTGAGCCCGGCGGCGACGGCGGCGAGCAGCCAGGTCGGCCAGAACGAGCCGAGCAGGTACGGGGTGTCCGGCGGGGCGGCGGTGGTGAAGTCGCCGGCGTACGCGAACACGCCCACCGCGAGCAGGACCACCATGGCGACGGCGAGCACCTTGCTCATGCGCAGCAGGAGCCGGTAGCCGAAGACGGCTCCGACGACGGTGCACGCGGCCAGGACGCCGTACATCACGGCGCGCGAGAGCCCGGTGTCGGGCAGTCCGGTCAGCCGGGACAGCACGCCGACCATGACGTCACCGCCGATCCACAGCGTCAGGGCGGTGTAGCCGAGGGAGAGCAGCAGGCCGACCACCGAGCCGACGAGCCGGCCGCGGACGCCGAACTGCGCTCCGCTGGACGTGGACAGATTGGTGGCCGTGCGCAGCGAGACGAGTGCCAGCGGCGCGGTGAACGCGATTCCCACCACGGTGCCGGTGACGATCGCGGTGACCGAGGGCCACAGGCCCAGTCCGAACGACGGGGGCAGCCAGCCGAAGACGATCACGCCGAGGCAGAGATTGGAGCCGAGGAGGATCGAAATCAAGTCACGAGGGCCGCTCGTGCGCTCCTCTTCGGGGATGGTGTCGACTCCGCGCTGTTCGATGGGCATGGGGGGACTCCCTCACAGGGCGACAGAAGGGCGGCGTGAAGTGCCGGAGAAATTTGAGCGCCACTCAATGTGACTCAAGCCCTGCTGTCAGGTCAATGATTCCGTGCAGCGAAATGAAGAGTTAGAGTGATGCTCTAACCGGACGAGTGGAAGAGTGGTGGATCGTCGTGCGGCTTACTCCAACCGAGCGTGACCGGCTTCTGCTGTTCAGCGCGGCAGAGCTCGCACGGGCACGCCGGGCCCGTGGCCTGAAACTAAATGTCCCCGAGGCGACCGCGCTGATCGCGGACACGGTCTGCGAAGCCGCCCGCGACGGAATGCGGCTCGCCGAGGCCATCGAGGCGGCGCGCAGTGTGCTCGGCGCCGACGACGTCCTCCCCGGTGTCGCCGACGTCGTCACCGAGGTGCACGTCGAGGCGGTCTTCGACGACGGCTCCCGGCTCGCCGTGGTCTCCGCGCCGATCCAGGGCGCCACCGGCCTCGGCGACGACGCCCCCGGCGCCGTCGTGCCCGGACCGGAGAGCCCCGCCGCGGAGCCCGAGCTGCGCCTGACCGTGCGCAACACGGCCGCGGTGCCGGTGAGCGTGACCTCGCACTTCCACTTCTTCGAGGCCAATCCGCGGCTCGACTTCGACCGCGCCGCCGCCTACGGCATGCGGCTGTGCGTGCCGGCCGGGTCCTCGGTCCGCTTCGACCCGGGCGGCGAGGCCGAGGTCGGCCTGGTGTCCATCGGCGGTGCCCGGGTCGCGATCGGTTTCGCGGGTCTGGTGGATGGGCCGCTGGATGCGCCCGGTGCGCGGGAAGAGGCCCTGCGCAAGGCCGTGGCCTGCGGTTATCTCGGAGCCGAGGGAGAGCAGCGATGAGCAAGCAGACCAGGCACAGTGATCACTGTGCGCCGGGGAGCCGGCACATCGATCCGCACGAGTACGCGGCGGTGTTCGGGCCGCGTGCGGGGGACCGGGTGCGGTTGGGCGACTCGGGGCTGACCGTGCGGGTCGAGTCCGATGCGCAGAAGCCGGGGGAGGAGTTCCTGGCGGGTTTCGGCAAGACGGCGCGGGACGGGCTGCACCTGAAGGCGGCCGCGGTCCGCGAGACGTGTGACGTGGTGATCAGCAACGTGCTGGTCATCGATGCGGTGCTCGGCATCCGCAAGGTGTCGATCGGTATCCGCGAGGGCCGGATCCACGCGATCGGGCGGGCGGGGAATCCCGACACCCTCGACGGCGTCGACGTCGTCGTCGGCACCGGCACCTCGATCGTCTCCGGCGAGGGCCTGATCGCCACCGCCGGAGCCGTGGACACGCACGTCCACCTGCTCTCCCCCCGGATCATGGAAGCCTCGCTCGCCGCGGGTGTCACCACCGTGATCGGCCAGGAGTTCGGCCCGGTCTGGGGCGTGGGGGTCAACTCCCCGTGGGCCCTCAAGCACGCCTTCAACGCCTTCGACGCCTGGCCGGTGAACATCGGGTTCCTGGCCCGCGGCTCCTCCTCCGACGCCGCTCCGCTGGTGGAGGCGCTGGCCGAGGGCGGTGCGTCCGGGTTCAAGGTGCACGAGGACATGGGTGCGCATACGCGTGCGCTGGACACGGCGCTGCGGGTGGCGGAGGAACACGACGTGCAGGTCGCGCTGCACAGTGACGGTCTCAACGAGTGCCTGTCGGTGGAGGACACCCTGCGGGTGCTGGAGGGCCGTACGATCCACGCGTTCCACATCGAGGGGTGTGGCGGCGGGCACGTTCCGAACGTGCTGAAGATGGCGGGCGTGCCGAACGTCATCGGCTCCTCGACGAACCCGACGCTGCCGTTCGGGCGGGACGCGGTGGCCGAGCACTACGGGATGATCGTCTCGGTCCACGACCTCAAGCCCGACCTGCCCGGGGACGCGGCGATGGCCCGGGACCGGATCCGCGCGGGCACGATGGGCGCCGAGGACGTCCTGCACGACCTCGGCGCGATCGGCATCACCTCCTCCGACGCCCAGGGCATGGGCCGCGCCGGCGAGACGATCCGCCGCACCTTCGCCATGGCCGCCAAGATGAAACACGAACTGGGCCCCATGGCCGGCGACGGCGAAGGCGACGACAACGCCCGCGTGCTGCGCTACATCGCGAAGCTGACGATCAATCCGGCGATCGCGCACGGTCTGGCGCACGAGATCGGGTCGGTGGAGGTCGGCAAGCTCGCGGACATCGTGCTGTGGCGTCCGCAGTTCTTCGGTGCGAAGCCGCAGCTGGTCCTGAAGTCCGGCTTCCCCGCCTACGGCGTCACCGGCGACCCCAACGCCGCCACCGACACCTGCGAACCCCTCGTCCTCGGACCGCAGTTCGGCTCGTACGGCGCCACCGCCGCCGACATCTCCGTCGCGTTCGTCTCCGCGGCCGCCGCCGCCCTCGGCTCCGACGAGATGCCCACCCGGCGCCGCCGCGTCGCCGTCCGCGGCACCCGCGGCATCGGCCCCAAGGACATGCTCCTCAACTCCCGGGTGGGCGCGGTCGATGTCGACGGCCGCAGCGGCCTCGTCACCCTCGACGGTGACCCGCTGCGCTCCGAAGCCGCCGAATCGGTCTCCCTCAACCGCCTGTACTTCCTGTAAGTCAGCTCAGCCCGTAAGGACCCCCGACCATGAGCACGACTCCTGCTGCCGCCCCCGCCGGCACCCCCGCCGCCAACGGTTTCCGGATGCCCCCCGAGTGGGCTCCCCACGAGCGCACCTGGATGGCCTGGCCCAGCCCCAACCCCACGTTCACCGACGCCCGCGAGCTGGCCGAGGCCCGCGAGGCCTGGGGTGCCGTCGCCCGCGCCGTCCGCGCCTTCGAGCCGGTGACCCTGGTCGTCGCCCCCGGTGACGCCGAGGACGCCCGCGCGACCGCAGGCGCCGGCGACGGCCACCCCCTCGACGTCGTCGAGCGCGAACTCGACGACGCCTGGATGCGCGACATCGGCCCCACCTTCGTCACCGACGGCCGCGGCGCACTGGCCGCCGTAGACTGGACCTTCAACGGCTGGGGCGCCCAGGAGTGGGCCCGCTGGGAGCACGACTCCAAGATCGCCCGGCACGTCTCCGACCTCGCGGGCACCCGTACGTACAGCACGAAGCTGGTCAACGAGGGCGGTGCGATCCACGTCGACGGCGAGGGCACCGTCCTGCTCACCGACACCGTGCAGCTCGGCGAGGGCCGCAACCCCGGCTGGACACGCGAGCAGGTCGAGGCCGAGATCCACGCCCACCTCGGCACCACCAAGGCCATCTGGCTCCCGTACGGACTGGCCGGCGACTACGGCACCTACGGCACCCAGGGCCACGTCGACATCGTCGCCGCCTTCGCCCGCCCCGGCGTGGTGATGGTGCACACCCAGCCCGACCCGGCCCACCCCGACCACGAGCGGTGCAAGCTGATCGCCGCCCTGTTGCGGGCGGCCACCGACGCGCAGGGCCGCCGGCTGGAGGTCGTCGAGATCCCCGCGCCGACCGTGCTCCAGGAGGACGGCGAGTGGGTCGACTACTCGTACATCAACCACTTCCTGTGCAACGACGGCGTCGTGCTGTGCTCCTTCGACGACCCGCGGGACGAGGAGGCGGCCGAGATCTTCCGCGGACTCTTCCCGGACCGGACGGTCACGCTGGTTGACGCACGTACGATCTTTGCCGGGGGCGGCGGTATCCACTGCATCACCCAGCAGCAGCCGAAGGTCTAGGACACACCGAGGAGAGGTCATGGCGGCAGGGGCGCGTGCACGCAGGAACGCACCGCCGCGCGAGGACGTACTCGTAGCCGCCATGGCCACGATCGCCGAACGCGGCCTGGACGGGCTCACCATGGCCGGTCTGGGCCGCGAGGTCGGCATGAGCAGCGGCCACCTCCTCTACTACTTCCGCAGCAAGGACGAGCTCCTGCTGCAGACCCTGGAGTGGAGCGAGGCCCGGCTCGGCACCGAGCGCCGGGCCCTGCTCGCCCGCCGCGGCACGGTCCGCGAGCGGCTCGAGGCGTACGTCGACCTGTACGTGCCCGACGGACCCCGCGACCCGCACTGGACCCTGTGGCTGGAGGTCTGGAACCGCTCGCAGAACGCCGGTCCGGAGGAGCGCGAGCGGCAGGCCGCCATCGAAGGCGCCTGGCACCGCGACCTGGTCGCCCTGCTCGCCGAAGGCGTCTCGCGCGGCGAGTTCAGGCCGGTCGACGCCGACCGCTTCGCCACCCGGATACGGGCGTTGCTCGACGGCTTCAGCATCCAGCTGGCGGTCGGCCTCCCGGACACGGCGCGGGCGGAGATCCTGGAACACGCCCGCGAGTTCCTCACCGAAGGGCTCGCCCCGCGGCCCGAATCGTGAGACGGCCCCTGCCCGCCGCAGGGGGTATGGCAGACTGCGGACCGTGCATGCATTCACCATGATTATGGGAAGCAGCGCGCCGGTCCGCAGTGCCCGCTGAACCGTGGAAGACCCCCGCGGCAGCGGCCACCGTGCCCCAGACCCGCGCGCAGACCTCTCGCACCCGCGAGAGGTTTTTTCGTTTCCCGGCTCCATTCCTGCCGGGAGCCGAGTGCGCGGGATGATGAGGGCAAGTGGATCCCGGGCATCCGGAGCCACTCATCCGACAGGAGTCAGATCAGCATGACGACAGAGGTCATCGACGACAGCTTCCATGTCTTCGACACCACGCTGCGCGACGGTGCACAGCGCGAAGGCATCAACCTCACGGTCGCGGACAAGCTGACGATCGCCCGTCACCTGGACGACTTCGGTGTCGGCTTCATCGAGGGCGGCTGGCCCGGTGCCAACCCGCGGGACACCGAGTTCTTCGCGCGGGCCAGGACCGAGATCGAGTTCAAGAACGCCAAGCTGGTGGCCTTCGGCGCCACCCGCCGCGCCGGCGGCCGCGCCGCCGAGGACCCGCAGGTCAGGGCGCTGCTGGAGTCCGGCGCCCCGGTGATCACGCTGGTCGCCAAATCGCACGACCGGCACGTCGAGCTGGCTCTGCGCACCACGCTCGACGAGAACCTCGAAATGGTCCGGGACACCGTCTCCTACCTGGTCGGACAGGGGCGGCGGGTGTTCGTGGACTGCGAACACTTCTTCGACGGCTACCGCGCCAACGCCGAGTACGCGAAGTCCGTGGTCCGCGCCGCCCACGAGGCGGGCGCGGACGTCGTCATCCTGTGCGACACCAACGGCGGCATGCTCCCGGCCCAGATCTCCGCCGTGGTGGCCACGGTCCTGTCGGACACCGGAGCCCGCCTGGGCATCCACGCCCAGGACGACACCGGCTGCGCGGTGGCCAACACCCTCGCGGCGGTCGATGCGGGCGCGACCCACGTGCAGTGCACCGCGAACGGCTACGGCGAGCGGGTCGGCAACGCCAACCTCTTCCCCGTCGTCGCGGCCTTGGAGATCAAGTACGGCCGCAAGGTGCTGCCCACGGGCGCACTCGCGGAGATGACCCGGATCTCGCACGCCATCGCCGAGGTCGTCAACCTGACCCCGTCCACCCACCAGCCGTACGTCGGCGTCTCGGCCTTCGCGCACAAGGCCGGCCTGCACGCCTCGGCGATCAAGGTCGACCCCGACCTGTACCAGCACATCGACCCCGAGCGGGTCGGCAACACCATGCGGATGCTGGTCTCCGACATGGCAGGGCGCGCCTCCATCGAGCTCAAGGGCAAGGAGCTCGGCGTCGACCTGGGCGGGGACCGCGCCCTGGTCTCCCGCGTGGTCGAGCGGGTCAAGGAGCGCGAGCTCCGCGGCTACACGTACGAGGCCGCCGACGCCTCCTTCGAACTGCTGCTGCGCGCCGAGGCCGAGGGCCGGGCCCGGCGCTACTTCCGCACGGAGTCCTGGCGCTCGATCGCCGAGACCCGCCCGGACGGCACCCACGCCAACGAGGCCACGATCAAGCTGTGGGCCAAGGGCGAGCGGATCGTCGCCACGGCCGAGGGCATCGGCCCGGTGAACGCGCTCGACCGCGCCCTGCGCGTCGCACTGCAGCGGTTCTACCCCCAGCTCGCCAAGTTCGAGCTGGTGGACTACAAGGTCCGCATCCTCGAGGGCACGCACGGCACCGAGTCCACGACCCGGGTCCTGATCTCCACCACCGACGGCCACCGCGAATGGTCCACGGTCGGCGTCGCGACCAACGTCATCGCTGCTTCCTGGGAGGCCATCGTCGACGCCTTCACCTACGGCCTCCTCCACGCGGGCGTGGAGCCCGCCGAGTAGGCCCACGGGTGCCCGACCTGGCCCTTATGTCCTACTCACACAGGAAAGTCCCTGTTCAGGTAGCGTCATGCATATGAGGACCAGGCTGATAACCGTACTGTCCGGTCTGCTGCTGGGCCTGTCGGTGGCCGCCCTCGGGGCGGCCCCGCAGGCACAGGCGGCCACCGGGCCCGCTGCCGTGGCTGAGGCCCTCAAGAAGGGCCCCGTCTATGTGGATCCGCGTGCCGAGGCGCAGCTGCCCAAGGAGCAGGCGGACGCCCTCGCGCAGAAGATCAAGGACGCCGGGAAGCCCGTGTTCGTCGCGGTGCTGCCGGCCGTGTCCGAGTTCCCGCCCGCGAGCGTGCTGAAGACCGTGCGGGCCGAGACCGGGATCACCGGGCTCTACGGCATCCGGCTCGGCGACGGCTTCGACGCCGGAGCCGACCGGGCCGTCATGCCCGTGAACGCCGTACGCAACCTCACCGACGCGGTGAAGGCCGGCGGCCCGGTCGACGCCGCGACCCAGCTGAACAACTTCGTCGACCAGGCGCTGACCCAGGTCAGGGGCGGCGCCCCGAGTTCGTGGCAGGGCTCCGGCGGAAGCGGTGACGGGGTGCCCGTCGGCGGTCTGGTCGCGCTCGGCACGGTGGCCGCCCTCGGCGGCGGCGGGGCGTACGCGCTGGTGCGGCGCAACCGGAAGAAGAAGGAAGAGGCCGAGCGCGAAGCCGTCGAGAAGCTGCGCGTGGTCGTGGACGAGGACATCACGGCCTTCGGCGAGGAGCTGGAGCGGCTGGACTTCCACCCCGGCGAGCCCGGCGCCGACGACGCCATGCGCAAGGACTACGAACAGGCCCTGGACTCGTACGACCGGGCGAAGCAGATCATGGGGAACGTCCGCCACCCCGACGAGGTGAAGGGCGTGACCCAGGCGCTGGAGGAGGGCCGGTTCTCGCTCGCGGTCCTGGCCGCCCGGCGCGAGGGCGGCCCGCTCCCCGAGCGGCGCTCGCCCTGCTTCTTCGACCCGCGCCACGGTCCCAGTACCGAGGACGCCGAGTGGACCCCGGCCGGCGGGGCGGCCCGTACGGTCCCGGTGTGCGCGGCGGACGCGGTCCGGCTGCGGGAGGGCCGGGAGCCGATGGTCCGTACGGTCGACACCGAACACGGCCCGCGCCCGTACTACGACGCGGGGCCGGCGTACGGCCCGTGGGCCGGCGGCTACTTCGGCGGCGGCATCCTGCCCGGTCTGCTGGTGGGCACCATGCTCGGCTCGATGATGGCGACCCCCGCGTACGCCTCCGACTACGGCGGCGGATACGAGGGCGGCGACTACTCCGGCTCCGACTTCAGCTCCTCCGACTTCGGGGGAGGGGACTTCGGCGGCGGCGGAGGCTTCGACGGCGGGGGCGGCTTCTAGGGAGTGGCCTGCCGCCCCCGGGGCCGGTCGGGCCCGCAGCTCAGGCCTGCTTGATCGCGGAGATGTCGAAGGTCAGCCGGACCTTGTCGCTGACCATCACGCCACCGGCCTCGATGGCGGCGTTCCAGGTCAGACCCCACTCGGAGCGCAGGATGTCGGTGCTGCCCTCGAAGCCCACGCGCTCGTTGCCGTACACGTCCGTCGCGGAGCCGTTGAACTCCAGGTCGATGGAGAGCGGGCGGGTGACGTCCTTGATGGTCAGCTCGCCGGTGATGCGGTACGTGTCGCCGCCGAGTGCGGACGCCGCGGTGGAGCGGAAGGTCATCAGCGGGAAGGTCTCGGAGTCGAAGAAGTCACCGCTGCGCAGGTGGCCGTCGCGGTCGGCGATGCCGGTGTCGATCGAGGCGGTCGTGACGTCGATGGTGGCGGTGGAGCGCGCCGGGTCCGCGCCGTCCAGGTGCAGGGCGCCCTCGTACGTGCCGAACGATCCGCGGACGTTGGTCACCATCGCGTGGCGGACCGTGAAGCCGATGCGGCTGTGGGCCGCGTCGATGACGTAGTCGCCGGTCAGGGCCGCGAGGGCCGGGTCGGCTTCGAGCGTGGCGACGGCGCCGGCGGCGACGGTCGTGGCCGGGGTACCGGTGGTGGCGGTCTCGCGGCTGCGGCGGGTGAACAGACCCATGACGTTCCTCCTCGTTCGGGTCGCCCTCTCAGGGCGGCCTCGTTGAATGTTCAACTAGAACCACAGTAGAGCCCGTCTGTTCAAATTTCAACTTTCTAGTGGGACTCCAGCCGATTTTGTAGGACACGCACAAAGGACTCGGGTTGCAACTGGTGGGTCACTTACCCCGCCGACCCGTACTGTCCGGCCACCACAGCGGATCGGGCCGGAGACTGTGCGGAACTGACGGAGGGTTTTTCTTGACGCTCTTCGTAAGGTCGGTACATGACCGTTGTGGACGAGACCCCCGGCGAGCCGACGGACGCTCGCGGCCGCGTGGCCGAGCTGCTTGCCCTGCGTGAGCAGGCGCGGCGCGGACCCAGTGAGCGCGCCACCGAGGCCCAGCACGCCAAGGGCAAGCTCACCGCCCGTGAGCGCATCGAGCTGCTGCTCGACGCAGGTTCGTTCAAGGAGGTCGAGCAGCTCCGGCGGCACCGCGCCACCGGCTTCGGCCTCGAGTCCCGCAAGCCGTACACCGACGGTGTCATCACCGGCTGGGGCACGGTCGAGGGCCGCACGGTCTTCGTCTACGCGCACGACTTCCGGATCTTCGGCGGCGCGCTGGGCGAGGCCCACGCCACCAAGATCCACAAGATCATGGACATGGCCATCGCGGCCGGTGCCCCTCTGGTCTCCCTCAATGACGGCGCCGGCGCCCGCATCCAGGAGGGCGTCTCCGCCCTCGCCGGCTACGGCGGCATCTTCCAGCGCAACACCAAGGCCTCCGGGGTCATCCCCCAGATCTCCGTCATGCTCGGCCCCTGCGCCGGCGGCGCGGCCTACTCCCCGGCCCTCACCGACTTCGTGTTCATGGTCCGGGAGACCTCGCAGATGTTCATCACCGGCCCGGACGTGGTCCGCGCGGTGACCGGCGAGGAGATCACCCAGAACGGGCTCGGCGGCGCGGACGTCCACGCCGAGACCTCCGGCGTCGCGCACTTCGCCTACGACGACGAGGAGACCTGTATCGCCGAGGTGCGGTACCTGATCTCCATGCTCCCGTCGAACAACCGGGAGAACCCTCCGGTCCACGAGACCGACGACCCCGCCGACCGGCGCTCCGACGTCCTCCTGGACCTCGTGCCGGCCGACGGCAACCGCCCGTACGACATGCACAAGGTCATCGAGGAGCTCGTCGACGACGGCGACGTCCTGGAGATCCACGAGCGCTGGGCGCGCAACATCATCTGCGCCCTCGCCCGACTGGACGGCCAGGTCGTCGGCATCGTCGCCAACCAGCCCCAGTCGCTGGCCGGCGTGCTCGACATCGAGGCCTCGGAGAAGGCCGCGCGCTTCGTCCAGATGTGCGACGCCTTCAACATCCCGATCATCACGCTGCTGGACGTCCCCGGCTTCCTCCCGGGCGTCGACCAGGAGCACGGCGGCATCATCCGCCACGGTGCCAAGCTGCTCTACGCCTACTGCAACGCCACCGTGCCCCGGATCTCCCTGATCCTCCGCAAGGCCTACGGCGGCGCCTACATCGTCATGGACTCCCAGTCCATCGGCGCCGACCTCACGTACGCCTGGCCGACCAACGAGATCGCGGTCATGGGTGCCGAGGGCGCCGCCAACGTCATCTTCCGCAAGCAGATCGCCGAGGCCGAGGACCCAGAGGCCATGCGCACCCGCATGGTCAAGGAGTACAAGGCCGAGCTCATGCACCCGTACTACGCGGCCGAGCGGGGCCTGGTCGACGACGTCATCGACCCCGCCGAGACCCGAGAGGTGCTCATCAGCTCGCTCGCGATGCTGCGCAACAAGCACGCAGACCTTCCGTCCCGCAAGCACGGCAACCCGCCGCAGTAAGGAGACACGCCACCCCATGAGCACTCCCGCTGACGCTCTGCTCCGCGTCGAGAAGGGCCACGCCGAGCCCGAGGAGCTGGCCGCGATCACCGCGATCCTGATGGCCCGCGCCGCCTCTGCCCCGGCCCCCGCCCGGCGCAGCCGCTCCCAGGCCGGCTGGCGCCGCCTGGAGCGCACACCGGGCTTCCGCGCCCCGCACAGCTGGCAGGGCTGAGCCGGTACGCCCCAGGGGCGCAACGGCACGCCGCGAAGGCCCCCGTACCCGTCACCGGGTGCGGGGGCCTTCGGCGTACCGGGACGCGTGCAGGACGGGCCGGTACGCGCCCACGGGAAGGCCCCCGCACTCCGATGGGTGCGGGGGCCTTCCCGTACGGTGACGCGGCCTGGGGGCCCGACTACCGGAGGCGGGCCATGAGTGCGTGTTCGACGAGCGTGATGAGGGCGCTCTTGGCGTCGGCGCGGTGGCGGGCGTCGGTGGTGATGATGGGTGCGTCGGGGCCGATCTGGAGTGCTTCGCGGACTTCTTCGGGGGTGTACGGCTGGTGCCCGTCGAAGCCGTTGAGGGCGATGACGAAGGGGAGGCCGCTGTTTTCGAAGTAGTCGACGGCGGGGAAGCAGTCGGCGAGGCGGCGGGTGTCGACGAGGACGACGGCGCCGATGGCGCCGCGGACGAGGTCGTCCCACATGAACCAGAAGCGGTCCTGTCCGGGGGTGCCGAACAGGTAGAGGATGAGGTCCTGGTCGAGGGTGATGCGGCCGAAGTCCATGGCGACCGTGGTGGTCGTCTTGTCACCGGTGTGGGTGAGGTCGTCGATTCCGGCGGATGCGGATGTCATGACGGCTTCGGTGCGCAGCGGGTTGATCTCGGAGACGGCGCCGACGAACGTGGTCTTGCCCACGCCGAAGCCGCCCGCCACCACGATCTTCGCGGAGGTGGTGGAGCGCGGCGCCCCTCCAGCAGAACCTCCGTTAGAGCTTGCGAAGTCCACTGAGCACCCTTTCGAGCAGTGTCACGTCAGGCTGGCCGCCGGCCGACTCGTCGCCGCCGGGCTGGTGAATGGCGACGAGTCCGGCCTCGGCCAGGTCGGCGACGAGGATTCGGGCGACGCCGAGGGGAATGGAGAGGAGTGCCGAGATCTCCGCAACGGACTTGATCTCCTGGCACAGGCGGCAGATGCGCTGGTGCTCGGGCAACTGCCCTTGCAGCCGTGCGGGATCCGCCGTGGTGCTGACCAGCGCCTCGATGGCGAGCTGGTAGCGCGGCCGGGTCCGGCCACCGGTCATCGCGTAAGGGCGTACCAGCGGGTTGTGGGCCTTCGGAGCCGCCTGGGCTGCCCGCTGGGGCTGCGGCGGCGGCATATGAGGCGGCTGGGACTGCCCATAAGGCTGCTGTTGCATATACGGGTTCTGCTCCTGCGAGGGGTGCCTGGACGGAGCGGAGGGGAAGTTGAAGCGGTTCTGGTCGTGCCCACCCTGCGGCTGGCCGCCGCCATAAGGATGTCCTCCGGGTGTTGTCACGTTTCCTCCTCCGACTCCAAGAACGCAGTACTCCCTGTGGAACCGCGCCACCGCACCTTATGGTGCGGTGGCGCGAAACGCACTGCCTGTCTGCTAGTTGAGAACTAGTTGAGAAGGCTTCCTTGCAGTTCGGCGCGCAGGTCCGGGGTGAGGACACTGCCCGCTCGGTCCACGAGGAGGGCCATCTCGTAGCCCACGAGGCCGATATCGCACTCCGGGTGCGCGAGCACGGCCAGCGAGGAGCCGTCCGAGATCGACATGAGGAAGAGGAAGCCTCGCTCCATCTCCACCACCGTCTGGTTGACCGCGCCACCCTCGAAGATCCGCGAGGCACCCGCAGTCAGCGACGTCAGGCCGGAGGCCACGGCCGCCAGCTGATCGGCGCGGTCACGCGGGAATCCGTCGGACATCGCCAGAAGAAGGCCGTCGGCGGAGACCACCACGGTGTGGGACACCCCGGGGGTGTTGTCCACGAAGTTGGTGATCAACCAGTTCAGGTTCTGTGCCGCCTGGCTCATCGGGCTCACACTAACGCTCCTGGTCATAGCTGTTACTTGACTGCTCGTTTCCCGCGCTGCGGCCCTGCTGCACACCGCGGCGGAGGTTGCTCAACCTGCCGCGGACGTCCTCAGGGGCGCGGGAGACCTGTGGGCCGCCCTGCGGGGTGGACTCCGCGGTGCCCTCGACCAGGTTGGCCTTGGGCACCCGCCGGGGGAGACCGGAGGGGGTGACCCCGCCTGCCTTCGGCTCACGGAGCTTTCCGGCCTGCTGCCAGCGCTCGTCGTTGGCCGACCGCCAGCTCTCGTCGCCCGCCCCGTTCTCCGCGGCGCCGGAAGTGGCCCCCTCGAAGAACGACTTGCGCTCCGTTTCCTGCTGCGCCGGCTGCCACTGCTGCTGGCTGCCGCGCCGCGGCAGGCCCGCTCCGGTCATCTGGTGACCGGTGTCGGCAGCGGTACCCGGACGGTCGAAGCCTACGCGGTCCCGGGCTGCTTCGGGAGCGGGCTGGGATTCCGATTCGGAGCCGTAACCCTGCTGGTAGTCGCCCTGATAGGCGTTCTGGGCAGGCCACTCGGCCTGGTGGGGCCGGGCGTCGTAGCCGCTCTCGTACTCCTGGCCGACGGGCGGCTGGTCCTGGTACTGCGCTTCCGGATAGGCGTACCCGTCCGGGGTGTAGTCCTGGTAGCCGTTCTCGGCCGGCTGCTCGTAGCCGCCGTCCTGCTGCTGGTACCCGCCCGGCTGCTGCTCGTACCCGCCGGACTGCCGGTAACCGGCCTCCTCGGAGTACTGGCCCTCCGCTTCGCCCTGGTACTGCTGGTAGCCGTGCTCCGGCTGGGGCTCCTGCGGGTAGCCGTCCTGCGGGGGCTGCGGGCCCTGCTGGTATTCGGCCTGGGCGCCGAGGTTCGCACGCCGCTCACCGCGGCCGAGCGAGCGGCCGACCGGATCGAGGCTCGTGCCGTCGGCCTGCGGGGCGTCATAGCGGGAGTCGTCGAAGCCGAGTTCGGCGGCCGTGCGCAGCGGGGCGCCCTCGTGGGCCTGCTGCTGGGGGATCATCGAGGACACCGTGAAGTCGTCCTCGGGGATGCCCTCGCCACCGCCACCGTGGGTGATCGCGTCCGGGAGCATGACCAGCGAGGTGGTGCCGGCCGCCTCGCCCGAGGGGCGCAGCTGGACGCGGATGCCGTGCCGGTCCGACAGCCGGCCGACCACGAACAGACCCATGCGCTGCGAGATCGCGGCGTCCACGGTCGGCGGGTTGGCCAGCTTGTGGTTGATGTCCGCGAAGTCCTCGGCCGTGAGGCCGATGCCCTTGTCGTGGATCTCGATCATCACGCGGCCGTCGGGAAGACGGGTGGCGTTGACGCGGACCTTGGTCTGCGGGGAGGAGAACGTGGTGGCGTTCTCCAGCAGCTCGGCGAGCAGGTGCACGAGGTCGGTCACGGCCTGGCCGTGGATCTCGGCCTCCGAGACGCCCGAGAGCTCGATGCGCTCGTACTGCTCCACCTCGGAGGAGGCGGCGCGCAGGACGTCGACCAGCGGGACCGGCTGGTCCCAGCGGCGGCCGGGCTCCTCGCCCGCGAGGATGAGGAGGTTCTCGCCGTTGCGGCGCATACGGGTCGCGAGGTGGTCCAGGCGGAAGAGGTTCTCCAGCTGGTCCGGGTCGGCCTCGTTGTTCTCCAGGTCGGTGATGAGGGTCAGCTGGCCCTCGATCAGCGACTGGTTGCGCATGGAGAGGTTCGTGAAGATCGCGTTGACGTTCCCTCGCAGGAGCGCCTGCTCGGCGGCGAGACGGACCGCTTCGCGGTGGACCTGGTCGAACGCGCGGGCGACCTCGCCGATCTCGTCCTGGGAGTCGATCGGGATGGGGTGGACGCGGGTGTCGACCTTGCCCGGGTCGGTGCGCGAGAGCTGGTCGACGAGCGACGGCAGGCGCTGCTCGGCGATGTCGAAGGCGGCACCGCGCAGACGGCGCATGGAGCGGCCCATCTGGCGTGCCATCAGACCGGCCATGATGAAGGCGGTGAGGAGGGCCACGACCACGACGGCGCCGTTGATGATGGCGTCGTTGCGGGCGTCCTCGGAGATCGCCACGGCCTCGTTCACGGCCTTGGCGAGAACGTCCTTCTCGATGTCGGTGTACGCGTCGAACTTGGCGGTGGCACCGGCCTGCCAGAAGACGGCGTTGGTGCCCTTCTCGGCGAGGTCCTTCGGGTCCTCGCCGCTGGCTATCGCCTCGGTCATGCCCTCGAGCGCGGAGCCGTTGACGACCGGCGGGGACTTGAACTCGGCGCCCACGGCGTCGGCGTCGGCCTTGGCCTGCGCGAGCTTGGCCTCGGCCTCCTTGGTCTTCGTGGCGAAGACGTCCTTGAGCCGCTGGGTGTCGGCGTCGGTGCCCGCCGCGACGTACTCGGCGAGGGCGATCTCTTCCAGGTACGCGTACGAGGAGAAGGCGACGAGCTGGCCGTCGTGGATCTCCTCGTTCTTGCTCGGGCGCACGAGGAGGTGCGTGCCGATGGCGCGCTGGAGCGAGCCGGCGGCCTTGGCCAGCTGGATCGCGTAGACCATGCGGCCGTAGGACGTGACGTTCCCGGTGCCGAGGCCGAGTTCGTTGGAGAACTGCATGAGGTTGTGCTGGACCAGCACGTAGCCCTCTTCGGTGGCGACGGGGCCACCCTGGTTCTGCGCCGGGTTCTTCTTCGGGGTCTCGGCAGCCGTGGCGTAGGCGGTCTGGCGGATCTTCTCCAGCTTCGGCTCTTCGCGGCGGAAGAGGTCGAGGCGGTGCTCCAGACCCTGCTTCTCCGGCATGCCCTTGACGGCCTCGTCGAAGTTCGCCTTCGCCGTGTCCGTCGCGGCACGGGCCGAGGCGACGGCGTCGCTGCCCTTCTTGCCGCTCAGGAGCGGTTCGGCGCTGAGGTCGCGCTCGTTGAGGAGGGCCTGTCCGTACTCCGACGCGGCCTGGACGATGCGCGCGGTCTTCTCCGCGTCCTTGGCCTCGTCCCAGGTCTCGATGGAGCCCTTCACCTGGAAGCCGCCCATGACCAGGCCGACGAGGGCGGGCACGAGCAGGATCGCGTTCAGACGCGTGGGCACACGCCAGTTGCGGGGCGCGAACCGGCTCTGGCTGCCGGGCTTCGCCGGCAGGTCGGCAGGCGCGTCGGACGACGGCACCGCGCGCTGTGCCGGGGTGAAGTTGCCCCGTGCACCCCCGTCGGACGGGACTGCCTCCGCGGGGCTCTCGTTGCTTCGCCTCACTCGACCAACAACCTCTCGGCGGTGCTACTAGCTAGTTCGTTGAATTCCAGCACGGGTAACGTCCGTGTTCCAAACAGTTGAATCCGGCCGTTCCAAGAGCCTTATGCCACACGTAAAACGGACATAAAGAGCGAGCTGCGGCAAAAGCCGGGGCTGTCGTGCGCGCAGCGACACCGGGCGAACGCACGGGGTGTCCAACTCGCGCCAATTCTCTGTCGAAACGTTATGAACAAAAGGGCGGGCCGTGTCAGAGGACACAGCCCGCCCCGGAGTCGGCGGCACCGCCGCTACTTCAGCCGGGCCATGAGTGCGTGTTCGACGAGCGTGATGAGGGCGCTCTTGGCGTCGGCGCGGTGGCGGGCGTCGGTGGTGATGATGGGTGCGTCGGGGCCGATCTGGAGTGCTTCGCGGACTTCTTCGGGGGTGTACGGCTGGTATCCGTCGAAGCCGTTGAGGGCGATGACGAAGGGGAGGCCGCTGTTTTCGAAGTAGTCGACGGCGGGGAAGCAGTCGGCGAGGCGGCGGGTGTCGACGAGGACGACGGCGCCGATGGCGCCGCGGACGAGGTCGTCCCACATGAACCAGAAGCGGTCCTGTCCGGGGGTGCCGAACAGGTAGAGGATGAGGTCCTGGTCGAGGGTGATGCGGCCGAAGTCCATGGCGACCGTGGTGGTCGTCTTGTCACCGGTGTGGGTGAGGTCGTCGATTCCGGCGGATGCGGATGTCATGACGGCTTCGGTGCGCAGCGGGTTGATCTCGGAGACGGCGCCGACGAACGTGGTCTTGCCCACGCCGAAGCCGCCCGCCACCACGATCTTCGCGGAGGTGGTGGAGCGAGCCGCTCCACCGCTAGATGTTCCGAAGGCCACTGAGCACCCTTTCGAGGAGCGTTACATCCGGCGTTCCGCCGGCCTCTCCGTTGCCCGGCTGGTGGATGGCCACCATCCCGGCCTCCGCCAGGTCGGCGACGAGGATCCGGGCGACGCCGAGCGGCATCTGAAGCAGTGCCGACACCTCGGCGACGGACTTCACCTCACGGCACAGCGTGCAGATGCGCTGGTGCTCGGGAAGCAGTGTCGACAGGTGCGCCGGGTCGGCCGTGGTGCTGACCAGCGCCTCGATGGCGAGCTGGTAGCGCGGCCGGGTCCGGCCACCGGTCATGGCGTAGGGACGTACCAGCGGCTGGTCGCCTTCCGCGTACGACTGGTCGCCGTACGCATCGGGAAAGGCGGGGGGCGGGGTCATTGATCCTCCGGGCTGGACAGCAGTGGTCAGCCTGCCGTCCTACGGGGCCGGTGGGGGGACGGGGGTACGGCCTGACGGTGGTACTGGGAATCCGGGTACGCCCCGGTCCCCTGGCCGGGAGTACCGCCCGGCCAGGGGAGTGGCGGTTCAGCTGAGGAGACTGCCTTGCAGTTCGGCGCGCAGGTCCGGGGTGAGGACACTGCCCGCGCGGTCCACGAGGAGGGCCATCTCGTAGCCCACGAGGCCGATGTCGCACTCGGGGTGCGCGAGCACGGCCAGCGAGGAGCCGTCCGAGACGGACATGAGGAAGAGGAATCCCCGGTCCATCTCGACCACGGTCTGGTTGACGTGGCCGCCCTCGAAGATGCGGGAGGCGCCTGCGGTCAGCGAGGTCAGACCGGAGGCCACGGCCGCCAGCTGATCGGCGCGGTCACGCGGGAAACCTTCGGACATCGCCAGAAGGAGGCCGTCGGCGGAGACCACCACGGTGTGGGACACCCCAGGGGTGTTGTCCACGAAATTGGTGATCAGCCAGTTCAGGTTCTGTGCCGCCTGGCTCATGGAACTCAACTAACGCTCCTGCTGGTGAGTGGGGCCGGTGCGGTAACTGCCGGTGGCCGGGCCGCTGTTGCCCGCCTGGCGACCCTGCTGGATACCGCGGCGGAGGTTGGTGAGTCGTCCGCGCACGTCGTCGGGCGCACGCGAGACCTGGGGTCCGGACTGGGCGTCCGACTGCTGCTGAGCGGTGCCCGCGACGAGGTTGGCCCGCGGGACCCGGCGGGGCAGGCCCGAGGTGGTGATGCCGCCCGCTGCGGGCTGACGCACCCGCTCGGCCTGCTTCATCAGCTCGTCGTTGGGGGAGCTGCGCCAGCTCACCGTCGGCGTCGCGCCCGTGGCCGTCAGCGGGTCCGCGGCACGCTCCTGAGCGCGCTGCGGGAGGGGCCGCTGGGGCGGCTGCGGGGCCGGGGCGTTCGGCTGCTGGTACTGCTGCGGCTGCTGCGGTACCGAGGGGTTCTGCTGGCCGGGCTGGCCGGCGTCGCTCTGGTACCAGTTCGACTCGAGGTTGTCGAAGAGCGGCGTGCGGCCGTCGACCGGGCCGGAGGCCGGGGGCAGCGCCTCGGGCTGGTGGGCCTGCGGCAGGCGCGGCGCCTCGGGACGCGCACCCGGTACGGGGAACTCGCCGGTCTGGTGCTGCTGCTGCGGATACGGCTGGCCCTGGGGCTGTCCGTAGCCGCCGACACCCGGGCCGCCGGGCCGCGGGGCCTGGAAGTCGGGCCGCTCGAACTGAGCGGTGGCAGCCGGGTCCTGGGCGGCCGGGAACTGCGGGCGCGGGAACTGGCCGGTGGTGGAGCCGAGGTGCTGCTGCGGCAGCTCCGGACGGGCGAACTGCCCCGTCTGGGACGGGTCCGCGGCGCCGGGGCCCTGCGGCGTCGGCGCGTTGAAGTCCGGCCGGGCGAACTCGGCGGTGGAGCCGGGGCCCTGGCGCTCGTCGTGACCGCGCGGCACGTCCTGGCCGCCGCGGCCGGCCGCCTGGTCCGCACCCCAGCTGGCGGCCTGCGGCATGCCGGGCAGCTCGGGGCGGGCGCCGCCGCGGGGAGGCAGCTGCGGCCGCGGCGCGCCGGGCAGCTCGCCCGCGTCGGCCCGGACCGGTGCGGCCGGAGCCGCGGGACGGGTGGGCGCGGCGGGCGCGGCCGGGTTCTGCTGCGGGCGCTCGAAGCCGGTGCCCTGCGGGAAACCGCCCTGCTGACCCTGACCCTGACCGGGCTGGCCCTGCTGCTGACCACGGGCGCCGTCTTGCCGGCCCGGACCCTGCTGCCCCGGACCCTGCTGGCCGCGGGCGGGCTGTGCCGGAGCCGGCCGGCCCTGCGGAGCACCCTGCGGGCCGCCCTGCGGACCACGGGAGCCCATCGGGGCGCCGGCACCGAAGGCGTTGGGGGCCTGCGACTGGCCCTGGCCCGGACCCTGCTGCCGGCCGCCCTGCTGCTGACCGCGCTGACCGGCACCGTCGCGGCCGGGAAGCGCGGCGCGCTGACCGCCGCCGGCGACCTGGCTGCGCTGGGGGCCGCCCGCGAGCAGGCCGCCGCCCTGCGGCATCGCTCCGGCGTTCGGCCGGGCACCGCCGCCCTGCTGGCCGGGCGCCTGGCCCGGAGCCTGCTGTCCGGCACCCGGGGCACCGGGCACGGGGCCCGGCTTCTTGCCGCCCTGGGCCACGTCGACGGGGAGCATGACGAGGGCCGTCGTACCGCCCGAGTCGGACGGGCGCAGCTGGATGCGGATGCCGTGTCGCAGGGACAGGCGGCCGACCACGAACAGGCCCATGCGGCGGGAGACGGAGACGTCCACGGTGGGCGGCGAGGCGAGCCGCTCGTTGATCGCGGCGAGGTCCTCGGGGGAGAGGCCGATGCCGGTGTCGTGGATCTCGACCAGCACGCGGCCGTCAGGCAGCGCGTGACCGGTCACCTTGACCTTGGTCTGCGGGGAGGAGAACGACGTGGCGTTCTCCAGCAGCTCGGCGAGGAGGTGCACGAGGTCGTTGACGACGCGGCCGGCGACCTCGGTGCCGGGCACCGAGGCGAGTTCGATGCGCTCGTACTGCTCCACCTCGGAGGCGGCGGCACGCAGGACGTCGACCAGCGGGAC
Source organism: Streptomyces sp. NPDC037401 (assembly GCF_055602345.1). NCBI lineage: Bacteria > Bacillati > Actinomycetota > Actinomycetes > Kitasatosporales > Streptomycetaceae > Streptomyces > Streptomyces sp. NPDC037401. The sequence continues at coordinate 155,500 of NZ_JBVJWO010000002.1, read as the reverse complement.
CGGGCGGGTCCACCGGCGGCCGGGCTCCTCACCCGCGAGGACGAGGAGGTTTTCGCCGTTACGGCGCATGCGGGTCGCGAGGTGGTCGAGCTTGAAGAGCGAGGACAGCTGGTCCGGGTCGGCCTCGCGGGACTCCAGCTCGGAGATGAGCGAGAGCTGGCGCTGGATAAGACCCTGGGAGCGGCGCGAGAGGTTGGTGAACATCGCGTTGACGTTGCCCCGGAGGAGGGCCTGCTCGGCGGCGAGGCGGACGGCCTCGCGGTGCACGTCGTCGAAGGCCGCGGCCACCTGGCCGATCTCGTCGCGCGAGTGGACACCGACCGACTCCACGGACGTGTCCACGTCCTGCGGGTCGGTCTCGGAGAGCTGCTTGACGAGCTCGGGCAGGCGGTCCTGGGCGACCCGGGTCGCCGTGTCCTGCAGCCGCTTCAGCGAGCGGATCATCGAGCGGGCCACCACGAAGGCGCCGACGAGCGAGACGCCGAGGACGAGGAGGATCAGCGCACCGTTGATGATGGCGTCGCGCTGGGCCTCGCTCTTGAGCCGGCGGGCTTCCTGGTCCATGTCGTCGAGCAGCGAGAGCTCGATGGTCTTCATGGCCGCGAGCTTGGTGTCGGCCTGGTCGTACCAGTCCATCCAGGAGCGGTTCTTCTCCTTGGCGAACTGGCCCTGGGTGCCGAGGATGCGGCGCGCGTAGTGCTCGGCGCTGGAGATCTCGGCGTGGCCGTCGTTGAGGGTCTCCGTGAGCTCCTCGGCCTTGCCCTGGTAGACGAGGTCGAAGGTCTTGCGGGCCTGGCCCTCGCTCTTGAGCGCGGCGAGCGCGTAGAGGCGGTCGTTCTCCGTGAGGGTGCCGGGCTTGCTGTTGGACTCGGGCAGCGCGGCGGCGATGACCGCGCGCTGCATCGAGGCGTACTCCTTGGCGGCGGAGAACGCGGCCAGGGCACGGGTGCGCTTGATCATCTCCGGGCTGGAGGTGGCCTGGGCCATGTCCTGGGAGAGGCTGAGCAGCGACTGGATCAGCTGGTTGTACTCGGAGACGGTCTGCTGAGCGCCGTTCTGATAGGCGTTCTTCCGGATGTCCTCGATCGTCATCAGCTGCTGGCTGATCTGGAGGACGTTGGACCGGATCGACTCGAGCGTCTCGTCGTTCTGGTCCTGCTCGTCGATGTTCTGCGTGGCCTCGAGGAAGGCGGTCGCCGAGTCGGTGGTGTTCTTGCGAACGCCGTCGACGAGGCTGTTGGGCTTGTTCTTGTTGTTCTTCAGCGGGCCCGCGGACTTGTCGCGCTCCTCCTGGAGCGCGGAGGCCAGCGCGGTCGCCTGCTTCGTCATCGTGGTCAGCAGCTGCATGTGCTCGAGCTGCTGGATGTCGGTCATCGACTCGTTGATACGGAAGCCACCGAGCGAGGTGGCGGCGACGACCGGCAGGGCGAGCAGCGACACGAGTCGCGTGCTGATGCGCCAGTTCTGGAGAGCGAGGCGGGAGCCGGGGCCCTGGGGAGCCGCGGCGACGGGTATCGCCTGGTCCTGCCCCTGGTCGCTGCTCTTGCCGGCCTTGGCCTTGGCGGTCTTGCCCTTGCCCTTGCCCTTGGCCTTCACCTGAGCACCGGGCTCGCCCGCGGGGGCGGCACCCGGGCCGCCTGCGGCCGGCCCTCGGTTCTGGGCGTGCTGGGGCGAGGAGCCACGGTCGTTCCCGCCGCGCGGCTCCTGCTCCGCCGCCGCGCTGCCATCCCTCTTGAATCGTCCCTGCACTAGCGTCGCAACCTCTGGACCAGGCGTTCCACCGGTGAACGGCGGAACGGTGTCGAGTCGTGGGGCACTAACGAGCCCCATGGTGGTCGTCGGTGACCGGCGCTTCTCCCCTTCCGATACCGCCGCCCGGCGCTGCGTTGCGCCCTCTGCGCGCCGGCTGAATCCCGCGGCGGTCCCCGGAATTCCAGCACAGTGCCGGATCTCCAACAAGGTGCGAGTACCGCACCCCGTGATCCGTGACCCCTTGTGACGGGAGTGCTACGCGACGTCGAAGGTGTTCCAGGAGAAAACGGACTTTAGTTTATGAATCACTTACGCCCCCCGGGTGTCCCAGTCGAGATGATCAGGAGCGGAATGGAGCATTCAGTGGCGCAATGTCCGTTTCTTCGGGTCAAAGCGCCTGTCCGTAATGTCGGTAATGCCTGGCAGCTCGTGAGCAAACTCACATACTCGGAGCCATTACTTCCTTGGTTCCGCGGGGATTTCGATGTTTAGCCTTGCTGTTTACATGGATGAGTCATCCGACAACCGGCGCCCTCGGGTGCCCGTGACCGACAGGGTTCCGAGACAGCGATGAAGACGACGATGATGTTCCGCAACATAGCCAACCCGCGCCGCACCACCCTCGCGCACCTGAAGGACGCCGAGGAGCTGCAGGCCGTCGAGGCCCCGGAGCACGCCGTCGAGCTGCCCACCCAGACCGCAAACCCGCGCCGTACGGTCCTCATGGTCGCGCCCGCCGGCACCGCCGCGCAGTAGCCACCGCACCCCGAAGGAACGCCAAGCGTCAGGCCCGCCGCGTTAGCCTGGAGCGCAGACTCCAGCCAGCGGAAACAGAGGGGCAGACGCAACACGTGCGCATCGCCAGGTTCTCCATCGACGGCAATGTCGCCTTCGGCGCCGTAGAGGGCACTGCCCAAGACGAGCTCGTCCTCGACATCATCAAGGGCATCCCGTTCGCGGACTTCGAGCTCTCGGGCACGAAGGTCCCGCTGAACAAGGTCCGCCTGCTGCCGCCCGTGCTCCCCAACAAGGTCGTGGCCATCGGCCGCAACTATGCGGAGCACGCGGCGGAGCTCGGCAACGCCATCGTCGACGATCAAGGCCGTCCCGAGGCCCCGATCACGTTCTTCAAGCCCTCGACCTCCGTCGTCGGCTCCGGTGACCCGATCACCTACCCCTCCTTCTCGCAGGAGCTGCACCACGAGGCCGAGCTGGCCGTGGTCATCGGCCGGATGTGCCGCGAGGTCCCCCGCGAGCGCGTCAAGGAAGTGATCCTCGGCTACACCTGCGCCAACGACGTCACCGCGCGCGACGTCCAGCGGCGCGAGAAGCAGTGGGCCCGGGCCAAGGGCTTCGACAGCGCCTGCCCGCTCGGCCCCTGGATCGAGACCGACCTCGACCCCGGCGACCTCACGATCCAGTGCACGGTCAACGGCGAACAGCGCCAGCTCGGCCGCACCAGCGACATGGTCCGGTCGGTCGAGGACCTGGTCGTGCACATCTCCGAGGCCATGACGCTGCTCCCGGGCGACGTCATCCTCACGGGCACCCCGGCAGGGGTCGGCCCCCTCAACGTCGGCGACGAGGTCGCCGTCACCATCGAAGGCATCGGCACTCTCACCAACAAGGTGATCAAGCGTGGCTAACGCGAACGTCCGCGTACGTTTCTGTCCCTCACCGACCGGCAACCCCCACGTGGGCCTGGTCCGCACCGCCCTCTTCAACTGGGCGTTCGCCCGCCACCACGGCGGTGCGTTCGTCTTCCGCATCGAGGACACCGACGCGGCGCGCGACTCCGAGGAGTCGTACGTCCAGCTGCTCGACTCGCTGCGCTGGCTCGGCTTCACCTGGGACGAGGGCCCCGAGGTCGGCGGCCCGCACGCTCCGTACCGCCAGTCCCAGCGGATGGACGTCTACGCCGACGTCGCCAAGAAGCTGATCGACGGCGGGTACGCGTACCACTGCTACTGCACCGCGGAGGAGCTCGACGAGCGCCGCGAGCTCGCCCGCCGCGAGGGCCGGGCCTCCGGCTACGACGGCACGTGCCGCGTGGTGACCGAGGAGCAGAAGGCCGCGTACGAGGCCGAGGGACGGACCTCCATCGTCCGCTTCCGCATGCCCGACGAGCCGATCACCTTCACCGACCTGGTCCGCGGCGAGCTCACCTTCACCCCGGAGAACGTGCCGGACTACGGCATCGTCCGGGCCAACGGCGCCCCGCTGTACACCCTGGTGAACCCGGTGGACGACGCGCTGATGGAGATCACGCACGTCCTGCGCGGCGAGGACCTGCTCTCCTCCACCCCCCGCCAGATCGCCCTGTACAAGGCGCTGATCGAGCTGGGTATCGCGCAGCAGATCCCGTCCTTCGGCCACCTCCCGTACGTCATGGGCGAGGGCAACAAGAAGCTCTCCAAGCGCGACCCCGAGTCCTCGCTCAACCTGTACCGCGAGCGCGGCTTCCTGCCCGAGGGGCTGCTCAACTACCTCTCGCTGCTGGGCTGGTCGTTCTCCAAGGACCAGGACGTCTTCTCGATCGAGGAGATGGTGGCGAAGTTCGACATCGACGGCGTGAACGCCAACCCGGCGCGCTTCGACCTGAAGAAGGCCGAGTCGATCAACGCCGACCACATCCGCCTCCTGGACCCGAAGGCCTTCGCGGACGCCTGCACCCCGTGGCTGCAGGCCCCGCACGCCAACTGGGAGCCCGAGGAGTTCGACGCCGAGGCCTGGGCGCGCATCGCGCCCCACGCCCAGACGCGCGTGACCGTCCTGTCGGACATCACCGCCAACGTCGACTTCCTCTTCCGCAAGGAGCCCGTCGAGGACCAGGCGTCCTGGGACAAGGCCATGAAGGGCGAGCCCGCGGCCCTGCTGACCACCGCGCGCGCCAATCTGGACGCCGCCGACTGGTCGGACCCGGAGTCCCTCAAGCAGGCCGTCCTGACCGCCGGCGAGGCCCACGGACTCAAGCTCGGCAAGGCCCAGGCCCCCGTCCGCGTGGCCGTCACCGGCCGCACGGTCGGCCTGCCGCTCTTCGAGTCCCTGGAGATCCTGGGCAAGGAGAAGTCGCTCGCCCGCATCGACGCGGCGCTGGCCAAGCTCGCCGCCTGAGCCGTCCGCGGCGGCGCACCAGGCGACCTGTACGTCCCGCAGGGGGCGGCGGCCGGACCACCGGCCGCCGCCCCCTGCGGCGTTACCCGGCCGCCGGTCTTCCCGTACCGCCCCCGCGGGCGCGGCGCCCGGCGTAGGCTCGGCCCATGCCGATCCGCGCCGTGCTGTGGGACATCGACGACACCCTCTTCGACTACACGGGGGCCGACGCCGCCGGTCTGGCCCGGCAGCTCGAAGCCGAGCGGATCGCGGAGCGCTACGGCACGCCCGCGCAGGCGCTCGCCCTGTGGCGGGAGATCACCGACCGCCACTGGGAGCGCTTCGCCGCCGGCGAGGGCACCTTCCAGGGGCAGCGCCGGGACCGCGTACGGGAGTTCCTCGGAGAGCCCGGGATGACCGAGGACGAGGCCGACGCGTGGTTCGACCGGTACGTCGTGCACTACAAGTCCGCCTGGAGCGTCTTCCCCGACGTCGTGCCCGCCCTCGACGCCCTCGCGCAGGGCTACCGGCACGGGGTTCTCTCCAACTCCTCCACCGCCAACCAGGACCCCAAACTGCGCGACCTCGGGCTGCGCGACCGGTTCGAGGTGCTGGTCTGCGCCGTCGAACTGGGGATCAGCAAGCCCGAGGAAGGTGCGTTCCTGGCCGCCTGCGAGGCGATGCGGCTGCCGCCGGGCGAGGTGGCGTACGTGGGCGACCAGCCGGAGATCGACGCGCGCGGGGCGCGCGACGCGGGGCTGCTGGCGGTCTGGCTCGACCGGGACGGCGGCCGCGGGGACGGTCCCGCCGGCGTGCACCGCATCTCCGGCCTCGACGGGCTCCCGGATCTGCTGGCAGGGGATACCCGTTTTGGAGCACGGTCAGGCATCCGGTAATGTTCTTTCTGCGCCGCCGGAGCGGGCCGAAAGGCCGGACGGAGGCGCCACTCGAAAGAAAGTACCGACAAGGTCTTGACTTTCAGTGGGGTATAGTGTAATTGGCAACACGAGGGTTTCTGGTTCCCTTATTCTAGGTTCGAGTCCTGGTACCCCAGCGCAGTGCAGCAGTAACGCAGTGCTTTGCCCCCGTTGTGTAGCGGCCTAGCACGCCGCCCTCTCAAGGCGGTAGCGCCGGTTCGAATCCGGTCGGGGGTACAGATCCTTCCCGCGAGGTGTCCTGGGTAGCTCCCGTACGTCTTGATGCAGGATCGCTAGGGCCCCCGTTGTGTAGCGGCCTAGCACGCCGCCCTCTCAAGGCGGTAGCGCCGGTTCGAATCCGGTCGGGGGTACTGTTGGTCTGGTTTAGACCACTTTGGGCTATGGTGTAATTGGCAACACGAAGGTTTCTGGTTCCTTTGTTCTAGGTTCGAGTCCTGGTAGCCCAGCGCAGTGCAGCGAAAGCTGTGAGGCATGCCCCCGTTGTGTAGCGGCCTAGCACGCCGCCCTCTCAAGGCGGTAGCGCCGGTTCGAATCCGGTCGGGGGTACGCACAGAAGAGGCCCTCCGCGATCATCGCGGAGGGCCTCTTTCGTGTTCCCGGGTTCCCGTGTTCCCGGGTCCGGGAGCAAGTGCGGGCCCGAAGGCGCCTGTTCGGACGTGTGCGGCGTCGTAGGCGCCCCCGGGCCCGGGGGAGTGGGTGGCGGGCCGGAAACCGGTCAGCCGGAGCGGCGGAGGGCCTCCGAGAGGCGTGCGGCGGCGTCGATGACCGCCTGGGCGTGCATCCGGCCCGGGTGGCGCGTCAGGCGCTCGATCGGCCCGGAGACCGACACGGCGGCGACCACGCGGTTCGAAGGCCCGCGCACGGGCGCCGAGACGGAGGCCACACCGGGCTCCCGCTCGCCGATCGACTGGGCCCAGCCGCGGCGCCGTACGCCGGACAGGGCCGTGGCCGTGAAGCGCGCGCCCTGCAGGCCGCGGTGGAGCCGCTCGGGCTCTTCCCAGGCCATCAGGATCTGCGCGGCCGAGCCGGCCTTCATGGGGAGCGTGGAGCCGACCGGAACCGTGTCCCGTAGACCGGACAGCCGCTCGGCGGCCGCCACGCAGATGCGCATGTCGCCCTGCCGGCGGTAGAGCTGCGCGCTCTCGCCGGTGACGTCGCGCAGGTGGGTGAGTACCGGTCCCGCCGTGGCCAGGAGCCGGTCCTCGCCCGCCGCCGCGGCGAGCTCCGCAAGCCGCGGGCCGAGGATGAACCGGCCCTGCATGTCCCTCGCCACCATCCGGTGGTGTTCCAGTGCCACGGCCAGGCGATGTGCCGTGGGTCGTGCGAGCCCTGTCGCCGCGACCAGCCCGGCGAGGGTGGCCGGACCGGACTCCAGTGCGCTCAATACCAGAGCTGCCTTGTCGAGAACGCCGACGCCGCTAGAGTTGTCCATGCAACGATATTCATGTCTCACACTGTGAAACGCAAGTTCAATTTTTCCAAGAAGCCGCCAGTCTGTATGTACGGGCCCACGAACCAGTGGGTTCAGAGTCTCGACAAGCGCCGGCAGAAGCCGCTGGCCGGAGGGAAGGCGATGGGTAGGACACTCGCGGAGAAGGTCTGGGACGACCATGTCGTCCGGCGCGCCGAAGGCGAGCCCGACCTGCTCTTCATCGATCTGCACCTGCTGCACGAGGTGACCAGCCCGCAGGCCTTCGAGGGGCTGCGGCAGAACGGCCGCAAGGTGCGGCGCCTCGACCTCACCATCGCGACCGAGGACCACAACACCCCCACGCTCGACATCGACAAGCCGATCGCGGACCCGGTCTCCCGCATGCAGCTGGAGACGCTGCGCAGGAACTGCGCCGAGTTCGGCGTCCGGCTGCACTCGCTGGGCGACGTCGAGCAGGGTGTCGTCCACGTGGTGGGACCGCAGCTGGGACTGACGCAGCCCGGCACCACCGTGGTCTGCGGTGACTCCCACACCTCCACCCACGGCGCCTTCGGTGCGCTGGCCTTCGGCATCGGCACCAGCCAGGTCGAGCACGTGCTCGCCACGCAGACGCTGCCGCTGGCCCGCCCGAAGACCATGGCGATCACGGTGACCGGAGAGCTGGCCGAGGGCGTCACCGCCAAGGACCTGATCCTGGCGATCATCGCCAAGATCGGCACCGGCGGCGGCCAGGGCTACATCCTGGAGTACCGCGGCGAGGCCATCGAGAAGCTGTCGATGGAAGCCCGCATGACCATCTGCAACATGTCGATCGAGGCCGGTGCCCGGGCGGGCATGATCGCCCCGGACCAGACCACCTTCGACTACCTGGAAGGCCGCGACCACGCGCCCGCGGGAGCGGACTGGGACGCGGCCGTCGCGTACTGGAAGACCCTGCACACCGACGAGGACGCGGTCTTCGACGCGGAGGTCGTCATCGACGGCGCCTCGCTGTCGCCGTTCGTCACCTGGGGCACCAACCCGGGCCAGGGCGCGCCGCTGTCGGCCGACGTCCCCGACCCGGCTTCGTACGAGGACGCTTCGGAGCGCCTGGCCGCCGAAAAGGCCCTGGAATACATGGGGTTGACCGCCGGACAGCCGCTGCGCGACATCAAGGTCGACACCGTCTTCGTAGGTTCCTGCACCAACGGCCGCATCGAGGACCTGCGCGCGGTCGCCGGGATCGTCGAGGGCCGCAAAGTCGCCGACGGCGTACGGATGCTGATCGTCCCGGGCTCCGTCCGGGTCGCGCTCCAGGCCGTCGAGGAGGGCCTGGACAAGGTCTTCAAGGAGGCCGGCGCCGAATGGCGGCACGCGGGCTGCTCGATGTGTCTGGGCATGAACCCCGACCAACTGGCCCCCGGTGAGCGCTCCGCGTCCACGTCGAACCGTAACTTCGAGGGGCGCCAGGGCAAGGGCGGCCGTACCCACCTGGTCTCCCCCCAGGTGGCCGCCGCCACCGCGGTCCTGGGCCACCTGGCCTCGCCCGCCGATCTGGCCGGTGCGTCCGAAGTTCCCGCCCCCGCAGGAGTCTGAGAGTCATGGAAGCCTTCACCACGCACACCGGCCGGGCCGTCCCGCTGCGCCGCAGCAACGTCGACACCGACCAGATCATCCCGGCCCACTGGCTCAAGAAGATCACCCGGGACGGGTTCGAGGACGGGCTCTTCGAGGCCTGGCGCAAGGACGCGGAGTTCGTGCTGAACCGCCCCGAGCGCCAGGGCGCGACCGTCCTGGTCGCCGGCCCCGACTTCGGCACCGGATCCTCTCGCGAGCACGCCGTCTGGGCGCTCCAGAACTTCGGCTTCAAGACCGTCATCTCCTCGCGCTTCGCCGACATCTTCCGCGGCAATTCGCTGAAGAACGGTCTGCTCACCGTGGTCCTGCCGCAGGAGACCGTGGACCGGCTGTGGGAGCTGACCGAGGCCGACCCGAACGCCGAGATCACCGTCGACCTCGTGGACCGCCGGGTTCGCGCGGCCGGAATCGAGGCGGAGTTCGAACTCGACGAGAACGCCCGCTGGCGACTGCTGGAGGGGCTGGACGACATCTCCCTCACCCTTCAGAACGAAGCCGACATCTCCACGTACGAAAGCGCCCGGCCGTCCTTCAAGCCGAGCACGATTCAGGCGTGATTCCGGCCTGATCAGCGCTTATTCGCCACTTGGTGATCGCTGAACGAACACTGTGCCCCCTGCTTCAAGCAGGGGGCACAGTCGTATGTTGAGGCCCCGTGAGGCGACAACTCGCCCCAGATGGCACAATCTGTGCATGGAACGCGACAGTCAACTCGAGCTCTACGAGCTCGTCGCGGACCGGTTGAAAGAAGCACACGCAAGGGTGCGCTCACTGCAAGTCCCGGAGGGCGTAAGGATGACGCTGTCCCGGAAGCTGTTGGTCGTCACGGCCGCGGCGAAGCACGATCTCGCCGATGCGGCAAGGCGCCTGGACAGGTTGATGAAGGACCTCGACGAGGGTCGATTCCCTGAAGGCGACTGATGCGAAGGAACTCCGCAACGGTCCACATCGTTGCGGCACTAGGGTGATTAGCCCGTTTCGTGTTTGATTTGCGGTATATATCCGCCTAACGTGCGAAAAAGCTTGAACACATTCGTTCTGGCAATGTCTCCGAAGGGGAAGACGTGAACAAGGCGCAGCTCGTAGAAGCGATCGCCGACAAGCTCGGCGGCCGCCAGCAGGCCGCGGACGCTGTCGACGCGGTACTCGACGCGATGGTCCGCGCAGTCGTCGCGGGCGACCGGGTCTCGGTCACGGGCTTCGGCTCGTTCGAAAAGGTCGACCGTCCGGCCCGTTACGCCCGCAACCCGCAGACGGGTGAGCGCGTCCGGGTCAAGAAGACCTCCGTGCCCCGCTTCCGCGCCGGCCAGGGCTTCAAGGACCTGGTCAGCGGCACCAAGAAGCTCCCCAAGGGCGACGAGGTGGCCGTCAAGAAGGCCCCCAAGGGCAGCCTGACCGGCGGCGCCTCGGCCACTGTCAAGAAGGCCGCGGCGAAGAAGGCCACCACCGCCAAGAAGGCGGCGGCCAAGAAGACGACCGCCGCGGCCAAGAAGACCACGGCGGCCGCGAAGAAGACCGCGGTCAAGAAGACCACTGCCGCCGCGGCCAAGAAGACCACCACGGCCGCAGTGAAGAAGACCGCCGCGGCCAAGAAGGCGGCACCGGCGAAGACGGCGGCCAAGAAGACCACCGCCAAGAAGACCGCGCCCGCCAAGAAGGCCGTCGCGAAGAAGGCGCCCGCCAAGAAGACGACGGCGCGCAAGACCACTGCCAAGAAGACGACCGCCCGCAAGAAGTAACGGCGGCCGCACCCTTCACGCGCCGGGCCGGTGTCCCTCTCCTGGGGATACCGGCCCGCGCCGTGTCCCGACGTCCGTGCAGGTCACAGGGTTTGCAGCGTGATCAGGGTGATCCGCAGGCCCTCGCCCTCGCCCTCGGTCTCGATCCGTACCCGCTGTCCCGGGCGGAGCAGCAGCAGGCCGCCCGCGTCGAAGGCGGGGGCCTCGAAGGGCACCGGGGTGCCGTCGTCCAGCAGCACACTGCCGCTGCGGGTCTGGGTGTCGTACGTGTACGCGGTCGCCTGCATGCCCGGATTTTAGCGGCGCCGCGCCCCGGCCAGCGCCGTGTAGCGGGCCGAACTGCGCGGGCCCAGGCCCAGGGCGGCCGCTGCGTGCAGATCCTCGCCCGTATCCACGTCCCGGCGGACGGTGTCCACCCCGGACAGGGCGATTTCCACCGCCCCCGAGGCCGAATGCCGGGCCCGTGAAGGACCGCCGAACGCGGGTGCCAATTCCACGTCCGGAGCAGCGGAAAGCAGCGTTGTTCCGATTCCTGCCGCATCCGCCAGAAATGCCCGGGGAAATGCCGCTGCCGTATCGAGCACGCGTTGCAATTCGGTGGGGCGCAGAGCGGGGAGATCCGCGTTCATGGCCGCCAGTGCAACTCCCGGGCGCCCCGCCCGCGCCGCCCGCGCACCATGGGCCAGGGCGGCGTTGAGCCCGCGTCCGGGGGAGTCCGGCACTATCCGCGCCCCCAGTCCGGCGAGTTCCGACGCGGCCCGGCCGTCGTCCGTGACGACCACCACATTCCGTACCGCCGGGCAGGCCAGCGCCCCCGCGACGGTGTCCAGCGCGAACGCCAGCGCCAGTGCGGGCCGCTCCTCGCCCACCGCTGCCGCGAGGCGGCTCTTGGCCAGCGCGAGCGGCTTCAGCGGCACCACCAGGGTCCAGGCGGTATTCGTGGCGTCCCCCGTCCTCGAAAGCGTGCAGGCGTGCGAGTGGGCCCCATTGTCACCCCCGGCCGCCCTGCCCGGGGGTACGGTCGTCCGACCGGGGCGTACGGTGTTCTCGACAGAGTCCGGACCGGTGGCGACACTTGTCCGGCCCGGTCAGGTGCCCATGACCGAACCGGTCCTAGAGGAAGGTGTCCGAGTGCCCCGCCGCAGAATCGGCTTCTGGTACCGCCTGGCGGCGGTCATCGCAAAACCGCCGCTGGTAGTGCTCTTCAAGCGGGACTGGCGGGGAACGGAACACATTCCGGCCGAGGGCGGATTCATCACCGCCGTCAATCACAACTCGTATCTTGACCCGCTCTCGTACGCGCACTTCCAGTACAACACCGGACGAGTGCCCCGATTGCTGGCGAAGGCCGGACTCTTCAAGGTGCCTTTCGTGGGCATGATCCTGCGCGGATCCGGGCAGATCCCCGTCTACCGGGAGACCACGAACGCCCTCGACGCATTCCGGGCCGCCGTGGACGCCATCGAGCGCGGTGAATGCGTGGCCTTTTACCCGGAAGGCACCCTCACCCGCGATCCGGAGATGTGGCCCATGGCGGGCAAGACCGGTGCGGCCCGGGTGGCGCTGATCACCAAGGCCCCGGTCATTCCGGTGGCCCAGTGGGGCGCGAATCTCGCGATGCCGCCCTATGCCAAGGAGAACAAGGTCCGGCTGTTCCCGCGCAAGACCCTCCAGGTGCTCGCCGGACCGCCCGTGGACCTCTCGGAGTTCTACGACCGGGAACCCACCCCGGAGATCCTCAAGGCCGCCACCGAGGCCATCATGGCCGACATCACCAAGCTCCTGGAGGAGCTGCGCGGCGAAACCGCGCCGGCGCAGCCGTACGACCATCGCAAGGCCAGGGCGCAGCAGCGGCGCAACGCCGCGGGGGAGGGCAAGAAGTGACAGGTCCCGTGAAGGCCGCCGTCTTCGGAACCGGATCCTGGGGCACGGCCTTCGGCATGGTGCTCGCCGACGCCGGCTGCGAGGTGACCCTGTGGGGCCGCCGCCGGGAGGTGGTCGACGCCATCAACACCGGCCGGACCAACCCCGACTACTTCCCCGGCGTCGAACTGCCCGCGAACATGCGCGCCACCACCGACGCGGCCGAGGCCGCCCGCGGCGCCGACTTCGCGGTCCTCGCCATCCCTTCGCAGACCCTGCGCGGCAATCTCGCCGACTGGGCCCCGCTGCTGCCCCCCGACGCCGTGCTCGTCTCCCTGATGAAGGGCATCGAACTCGGCAGCGCCAAGCGGATGAGCGAGGTCATCGAGGAGGTGGCCAAGGTCCCGTCCGAGCGGGTCGCCGTCGTCACCGGGCCCAACCTGGCCCGCGAGATCGTCGCCCGGCAGCCCGCCGCCTCCGTCGTCGCGTGCGTGGACGAGGCCGTGGCCCAGCGCCTCCAGGCCGCCTGCCACACCCCGTACTTCCGCCCGTACACGAGCACCGACGTCATCGGCTGCGAACTGGGCGGTGCCATCAAGAACGTCATCGGGCTCGCCGTCGGCATCGCCGACGGCATGGGCCTGGGTGACAACACCAAGGGGTCCCTCATCACCCGCGGCCTCGCCGAAGCGACCCGCCTGGGCGTGGCGATGGGCGCCGACCCGCTGACGTTCTCCGGCCTCGCGGGCCTCGGAGACCTGGTCGCCACCTGCTCCTCGCCGCTCTCCCGGAACCACACCTTCGGCACGAACCTCGGCCGCGGGATGACCCTGGAGGAGACCATCGCGGTCACCCGCCAGACCGCGGAGGGCGTCAAGTCCTGCGAGTCGGTGGCCGATCTGGCCCGCCGCCACGGAGTCGACATGCCGATCACGGACACGGTGGTCGACATCGTGCACAACGGCAAGCCGCCGCTGGTCGCGCTCAAGGAACTCATGGGGCGCAGCGCCAAACCGGAACGCCGCTGACTCCTTTCCGGACGTCTGAGCGGGTACTCTCGTGGCGATATGAGCAGCGAGAACCTCCCCCAGACCCCTGAGCAGCAGGGCCGCAAGCCCCGCGTGGCCGTCGTGTTCGGCGGGCGCAGCTCCGAGCACGCCATTTCGGTCGTCACGGCGGGCGCCGTGCTGCGCTCCATCGACCGTTCGAAGTACGAGGTGCTGCCCATCGGCATCACCCGGGACGGCCGCTGGGCCCTGACCGCGGACTCCCCCGAGCGGATGGCCATCACCGACCGCAAGCTCCCGGACGTCGAGGAGCTCGCCGATTCCGAGGACGGCGGTGTCGTGCTCTCCGTGGACCCCGCCAACCGCGAGGTCGTCTACACCGAGCCCGGCTCCGTCCCCAAGGCGCTCGGCGAGGTCGACGTCGTCTTCCCGATGCTGCACGGCCCGTACGGCGAGGACGGCACCCTCCAGGGCCTGCTGGAGCTGTCCGGAGTCCCGTACGTCGGCGCGGGCGTGCTCGCCTCGGCCGTCGGCCAGGACAAGGAGTACATGAAGCGGGTGTTCACCAGCTTCGGTCTCCCCGTCGGCCCCTACGTCACGATCCGCCCGCGCGAGTGGGAGCGGGACCAGGCCGCCCCCCGCAAGAAGATCGTCGACTTCGCGGGCGAGCACGGCTGGCCGCTGTTCGTGAAGCCGGCTCGCGCCGGCTCCTCCATCGGCATCACCAAGGTCGACGACCTCTCCGGGCTGGACGATGCCGTCGCCGAGGCACGGCGCCACGACCCGAAGATCATCGTCGAGTCGCTGCTGCGCGGCCGCGAGATCGAGTGCGGCGTACTGGAGTTCGAGGATGGCCCGCGCGCCAGCGTGCCGGCCGAGATCCCGCCGGTCTCCAGCCACGACTTCTACGACTTCGAGGCCAAGTACATCGACTCGGCCTCCGGGATCGTGCCCGCGCCGCTCACCCCCGAGCAGACCGCCGAGGTCCAGCGCCTGGCGATCGAGGCCTTCGACGCCGCGTCCTGCGAGGGCCTGGTCCGCGCGGACTTCTTCCTCACCGAGGACGGATCGTTCGTGATCAACGAGATCAACACGATGCCGGGCTTCACCCCCATCTCCATGTACCCGCGGATGTGGCAGGAGTCGGGCGTCTCGTACGCAGAGCTGGTGGACCGCCTGATCCAGGCGGCGATGAACCGCTCGACCGGCCTGCGCTAGTCCTTCCGCACATACGACCGCCCGCCGGGGATGCCCCGGCGGGCGGCCGTACGTCGCAGCGACGCCCGGTCAGTACGAGGAGATGCCCTCGGGGATCGTCTTCGCGATGGCGGGCGACAGCGGCACGAGGAGCCCCGCGTCGGTGGCGTGCGCGCTGTCGACCGTGACCTCCACGTACGCCAGGCGACCGCCGGTGAAGAAGCGGAACGATCCGTCCTCGCGGGCCTTCTCGATCAGCCAGCCCACGCCGTCGACCTCGACCTGGCCCGTCCCGGCATCCAATATCCGGTCGACGGGCTTCGGAACGCCGCAGCGCAGTACGATCGCTCCGCCGCCCCACGCGGCGGTCAGCCCGGACGCCGGTTCGGGGTCGCGGCGGTCCTCGCCGGCCACCTTCGCCGGGAGCTCCTCGTGCAGTGCCGCACAGAGCTTCGCGACGTCCGCGGGCGGGGCAGGCGGAGATTCCACCTGCGCGCGCTCGTCACCGGAAGAACAGCCCGCGAGGGCCAGCAGCACGGTGGCGGCCAGGGCGGGCAGACGGAAGGGCCGGTGGCGGAATGACGTCACCGGCCAAGACTAGACGGGGGCTACAGATGGACGACCGGGCAGGTCAGGGTGCGGGTGATGCCTTCCACCTGCTGGACCTTGGCGACCACCATGCGGCCGAGCTCGTCGACCGTGTCGGCCTGGGCGCGCACGATCACGTCGTACGGCCCCGTCACGTCCTCGGCCTGGATCACCCCCGGGATCTTCGCGATGGACTCGGCGACCAGGGACGCCTTGCCCACCTCGGTCTGGATAAGGATGTACGCCTGTACCACGGAACCTCCAGGGCGGCCACGAGGATCATCTCCCCTAA
This sequence comes from Streptomyces sp. NPDC037401, assembly GCF_055602345.1. Taxonomy (NCBI): domain Bacteria; kingdom Bacillati; phylum Actinomycetota; class Actinomycetes; order Kitasatosporales; family Streptomycetaceae; genus Streptomyces; species Streptomyces sp. NPDC037401. Next base: position 139,982 of record NZ_JBVJWO010000002.1, on the reverse strand, counting down.
CCTTCGGTCAGGGACGTCCCCGCCCCTGACTCGGCGGGGATGCCCCAGGGAAGACCCCCGGGAAGAAGGGACGCCACGGTACCGCGTCGCCGAGCGCCGCGGGGAGACCCCCGGACCCGGTGCCGCGCGCAGCGGGGCGTACGGAGAGCAGAAGTTGACGTATCTGTTGACGGTACCTACAGCAGTGACGGCTCGCGACCGCAAGCCCACTGGGCCAGAAGGAGCACAGCGATGAAGGGCACCGTGGGCGAGCTGGGGGAGTTCGGGCTCATCAGAGAGCTCACCTCCCGGCTCACCTCCACCCCGGCGGTACGACTGGGGCCCGGCGACGACGCCGCGGTCGTGTCGGCACCCGACCGGCGGGTCGTGGCGAGCACGGACATCCTGCTGGAAGGCAGGCACTTCCGCCGCGACTGGTCCACGGCCTACGACGTGGGCCGCAAGGCCGCCGCCCAGAACCTCGCCGACATCGCCGCGATGGGCGCGGTGCCCACCGCGCTGCTGCTCGGCCTCGTGGTACCGGCGGACCTCCCGGTGACCTGGCCGACCGAGCTGATGGACGGCATCCGGGACGAGTGCCAGGTCGCGGGCGCCGCCGTGGTCGGCGGCGACGTCGTACGCGGTGACACCATCACGGTCGCGATCACCGCGCTCGGCGACCTGCGCAACCACGAGCCGGTCACCCGGGCCGGCGCACAGCCCGGCGACGTGGTGGCCGTCACCGGCTGGCTCGGCTGGTCCGCCGCCGGATTCGCCGTCCTTTCGAGGGGCTTCCGCTCACCGCGGGCCTTCGTGGAGGCGCACCGGCGCCCCGAGCCGCCTTACCACGCCGGTCCCGCGGCCGCCGGGCTCGGCGCCACCGCCATGACCGACGTGAGCGACGGGCTGGTCGCCGACCTCGGGCACATCGCGGAGGCCAGCAAGGTCCGCATCGACCTGCGTTCGGCCGCCATCGACATCCCGACGCAGATGAACGACATCGGGCAGGCCGTGGGCGTCGACCCGCTCCAGTGGGTGCTGACCGGGGGAGAGGACCACGCGATCGTCGCGACCTTCCCGCCGGACGTGAAGCTGCCCGCCCGCTGGAAGGTCATCGGCGAGGTGCTCAACCCCTCCGCCCAGCCCCAGGTGACCGTCGACGGCGCCCCCTGGACCAGCACGGGCGGCTGGGACCACTTCGGCGGCGACATCGAGGACGGCACCCCGTGAGCGGACGGCCGCCGCTGTGCCTGACCGTCGCCGGATCCGACTCCGGCGGCGGTGCGGGCATCCAGGCCGACCTCAAGACGATGCTGGCCCTGGGCGTGCACGGGATGAGCGTGCTGACCGCGGTGACGGCGCAGAACTCCCTCGGGGTCCGCGGAGCCTGGGAGCTGCCCGCCGAGGCCGTCACGGCCCAGTACCGGGCCGTGGTGGACGACATCGGCGTCCAGGCCGTCAAGACCGGCATGCTGGCGTCCGCCGAGCTGGTGGAGACCGTCGCCGGCCTGCTGGCCGGCACCGGCGCCCCCGCCGTGGTCGACCCCGTGGGGGTCTCCAAGCACGGCGACCCGCTGCTCGCCGCCTCCGCCCTGGACGCCGTACGGACCCTGCTGCTGCCGGCGGCCACGGTCGCCACGCCCAACCTGGACGAAGTGGCACAGCTCACGGGGATCCACGCCCGCTCAGAGGACGACATGCGCCGGGCCGCGGACGCGGTCCTCGGCTTCGGGCCGCGCTGGGCGCTGATCAAGGGCGGCCACCTGGCCGTCGGCGACGAGGCCGTGGACCTGCTCACGGACGGCACGGAAGAGCTGTGGCTGCGGGCGCCCCGGCACGACAACCGGCACACGCACGGCACCGGATGCACGCTCGCCAGCGCGATCGCGGCAGGACTGGCCAGGGGCCTGGAGGTGCCGGCTGCGGTCACCGCCGCCAAGGAGTACGTGACCGGGGCCATAGCCGCCGGCTTCGCGCTGGGCGGCGGCATCGGCCCGGTGGACCACGCCTGGCAGTGGCGCTCCCCGTCCCCGCGCACGGCCTGACCCGCGCACGGCCCGGCGGCGCCGCGGCCCGCGGGGCCGCCCGGGGGAGAAAAGGCAAAAGGCCGGTCCACGAGGTGGACCGGCCTTCTTGGCAACCGGAAGGGGCTGCGCTACGACGGGAGCGTCAGCGCGAGACCTTGCCGGCCTTGATGCACGAGGTGCAGGCGTTGAGGCGCTTCGGCGTCCCACTGACCACGGCACGGACGCGCTGGATGTTCGGGTTCCAGCGACGGGACGTACGGCGGTGCGAGTGCGAGATGTTGTTGCCGAAGCCCGGCCCCTTGCCGCAAACGTCGCAGTTGGCAGCCACAGGTCACTCCAAAGACTTCAGATGCACTTACAGTGAAATCCGGCGCACCGGAATCAGAGATCTGAAGTGGTTTGCCGGGGGGATGGCCCGATTCGCATCGGGCAACCGGAGCAGCATACAACGACTGCTCCCGTCCGAGAAAACTACCACGGCTCCCGCGGACCCCGCCCCGGGTGGTCTCCCCGGAACGCTCCTCCCGCTTCGTTACCCTGCGGTGACAGACCCGCATGCCAAGGAGGAACGCCAGGTGCACGTGCCGCACACCCTCGACGCCGTTGCGGTGCGCACGTGGAGCTCGCTGGCCGTGACGGCACTGGGCCGGGCCCGCGAGGACATCGACGCGATCAACGTCTACCCGGTCGCGGACGGGGACACCGGCACCAACCTCCTCCTGACCGCCGAATCCGGCGCCCGGGCCGTCGCGGCCGCCTTCGCCGCCCCGGGCGGCGACAGCACCGCCCCCACGCTCGGACAGGCCGCCCGGGCCTATGCGCACGGCGCTCTCATAGGTGCCCGCGGCAACTCCGGCACGATCCTCGCCCAGCTCCTGCGGGGTGTGGCCGACGTGCTCGGCGGCACGCAGGAGCCGGCCGGCGGGCAGGACGGCCGGGCCGACGGGCTTCCGGGACGCCCTGCAGAGCTGCTCGCGGCGGCGCTGGACCGGGCCGCCGCATCCGCGTACACGGCCGTGGCCCACCCCGTCGAGGGCACCATGCTCACCGTCGCCGCGGCCGCCGCCGAAGCAGCCGGCTCCGCCTGCGCCGCCGGCCGGGACCCCGCCGTCGTGGCCCGCGCCGCCTACGACGCGGCCCGCACCGCCCTCGACCGGACCCCGGACCAGCTCGGCGTGCTCGGCCGGGCCGGGGTCGTCGACGCGGGCGGCTGCGGAGTCGTCGCCGTACTCGGAGCCCTGTGGGAGGCCCTGTCGGGGGAGCAGGCCCCACCGGAGCCGGTCCGGGCCCGCCCCGCCGCGGGCACCGCGGCCTCCGGACCCTGCACCGCGGAGGACCGGGGCGGACCGGCGTACGAGGTCGTCTACCTGCTCGACGCCGGCGACCAGGGGGTCGCCGGGCTGCGGCGCACCCTGGACGCGCTCGGCGACTCGCTCGTGGTGGTCGGCGGCGACGGGCTGTGGAACGTCCACGTGCACGTCGACGACCCCGGGGCCGCCGTCGAGGCCGGCGTCGAGGCCGGCCGGCCCCACCGGATCCGCATCACGCACTTCGGGGACGAGCGGCTGCGCGCCCGCGGCGAGCGCGTGCAGCGCGCGGTCGTGGCCGTCGTGCCGGGCGAAGGCCTCGTCGGACTCTGCGGCGAGGCGGGCGCGACCACCGTCCTGGCCCGCCCAGGAGAGCCGCCCACGGCCGCCGACCTCCTCGACGCCGTCCACCGTGCGCACGCCCGCGAGGTGGTGCTGCTGCCCAACGACGCCGAGCTGCGCCGGACCGCGGCCGAGGCCGCCGAACAGGCCCGTGCCGAGGGCGTACGCGTCGCCCTGATCCCCACCCGCTCCGCGGTCCAGGGACTCGCGGCCCTGGCCGTGCACGACCCGGAGGGCAGCTTCGACGAGGACGTCGTCGCCATGACCGCCGCCGCGGGAGCCACCCGCTACGGCGAACTGGCCGTGGCGGAACGCCAGTCCTTCACCTCGGCGGGCATCTGCCAGGCCGGGGACGTGCTCGGCCTGATCGACGGGGACGTCGCCGTGATCGGGACGGAGCTCGCCGAGACGGCGCAGGCGGTGCTGTCGCGGATGCTCGGCTCCGGCGGCGAACTGGTCACCCTGGTCCTCGGACCCGAGGTCCCGGACGCCCTCGCCGACCGCCTCGAGGCGTACGTACGCGAGGGACACCTCGCCGTGGACACCGTCACCTACCGGGGCGGCCGGTACTCGGCACCGCTCCTGATCGGCGTCGAGTAGCGGCCTTGTCAGCGGCATGGTGTGGAATGGAACACGTGCCCGCGCTCGACGAACCACTCAAGAAGACGCTCGGCCCCGCCACCGCCAAGGTGCTGGCCGAAAACCTCGGCCTGCACACGGTCGGCGACCTGCTCCACCACTACCCGCGCCGCTACGCCGAGCGCGGGGAGCTGACCTCCCTCGCCGAGCTCGCCGACCAGACCGACGAGCACGTCACGGTGGTCGCACAGGTCGCCGACGCACGCGTCCTGACCTTCAACGGCGGCCGCGGCAGGCGGCTGGAGGTCACCATCACCGACGGCAGCGGGCGCCTCCAGCTGGTCTTCTTCGGCTCGGGCGTGCACAAACCCCACAAGGACCTGCTGCCCGGCACCCGCGCGATGTTCGCGGGCAAGGTCGGCGTCTTCAACCGCAAGCTGCAGCTCTCCCACCCCGCCTACGAACTCCTCGCCGGCGAGGCCTCCGACCGCGACGCGGCCGCCGCCTTCGCCAACCAGCTCATCCCGATCTACCCGGCCTGCGCGAAGCTGGAGACCTGGAAGATCTCCAAGGCCGTCGACGCCGTGCTGCCCAGCGCCCGGGACGCCCTCGACCCGCTGCCGCCCGCACTCCGCGAGGGCCGCGGGATGCCCACCCTCCCCGAGGCGCTGCTGAAGATCCACCGGCCGCACACCAAGGCCGACATCGAGGACGCACGGCAGCGCCTCAAGTGGGACGAGGCCTTCGTGCTCCAGGTGGCGCTGGCCCGCCGGCGGTTCGCCGACACCCAGCTCCCCGCGGTGCCCCGCCGCCCCGCCCCCGGCGGCCTGCTCGACTCCTTCGACGCCAAGCTGCCCTTCACGCTCACCGACGGCCAGCAGACCGTCTCCCGCGAGATCTTCGACGACCTGGCCACCGACCACCCCATGCACCGCCTGCTCCAGGGCGAGGTCGGATCCGGCAAGACCATGGTCGCGCTGCGCGCCATGCTCGCCGTCGTCGACTCCGGCGGCCAGGCCGCCATGCTCGCGCCCACCGAGGTCCTCGCCCAGCAGCACCACCGCTCGATCACCGAGATGATGGGCGAACTGGCCGAGGGCGGCATGCTCGGCGGCGCCGAGCAGGGCACCAAGGTCGTGCTGCTCACCGGCTCCATGGGGATGCCCGCCCGCCGCCAGGCGCTCCTCGACCTGGTCACCGGCGAGGCCGGCATCGTGATCGGCACGCACGCGCTGATCGAGGACAAGGTGCAGTTCCACGATCTCGGCCTTGTCGTGGTCGACGAGCAGCACCGGTTCGGCGTCGAGCAGCGCGACGCCCTGCGCTCCAAGGGCAAGCAGCCCCCGCACCTGCTCGTGATGACCGCCACCCCCATCCCGCGGACCGTGGCCATGACGGTCTTCGGCGACCTGGAGACGTCCGTACTCGACCAGCTGCCCGCCGGCCGCTCTCCCATCGCCACCCACGTCGTGCCCGCCAAGGACAAGCCGCACTTCCTGACCCGGACCTGGGAGCGGGTCCGCGAGGAGGTGGAGAACGGCCACCAGGCGTACGTCGTCTGCCCGCGCATCGGCGACGGCGACGACGAGCCGAAGAAGAAGTCCGCGGAGGACGACGCGGAGAAGCGGCCGCCGCTCGCCGTGCTCGACATCGCCGCGGAGCTGGTGAAGGGCCCGCTGGCCGGACTGTCCGTCGAGGTCCTGCACGGCCGGATGGACCCGGCCGACAAGGACGACGTCATGCGCCGCTTCGCCGCGGGCGAGGTCAAGGTCCTCGTCGCCACCACCGTCATCGAGGTGGGCGTGAACGTCCCCAACTCCACCGTCATGGTGATCATGGACGCGGACCGGTTCGGCGTCTCCCAGCTGCACCAGCTGCGCGGCCGCGTCGGCCGCGGCTCCGCCCCCGGGCTGTGCCTGCTGGTCAGCGAGATGCCGGAGGCCAGCCCCGCCCGAGCCCGGCTCGCCGCCGTCGCCGCCACCCTCGACGGCTTCGAGCTCTCCCGGATCGACCTCGAGCAGCGCCGCGAGGGCGACGTGCTCGGCCAGGCCCAGTCCGGCGTCCGCTCCTCCCTGCGCATGCTCGCCGTCATCGAGGACGAGGAGGTCATCGCCCAGGCCCGCGAGGAGGCCACCCGCATCGTCTCCGCCGACCCGGACCTGGAGGCCCTCCCCGGCCTGCGCACCGCCCTCGACGCCCTCCTGGACGCCGAGCGCGAGCAGTACCTCGACAAGGGGTGACAAGGGCCGGGGGAAACGGCCCGGGGGCTCCGCAGAGCGCCTTCCGGGCCGGACGACCTATCGTGGAGTCCTCCGTACCCGCTGCAACGAAGGAATCCCGGATGACCCGCGTGATCGCCGGCACGGCCGGCGGCCGCCGGCTGGCCGTACCGCCCGGCACCGGCACCCGTCCCACCTCGGACCGGGCGCGCGAAGGCCTGTTCTCCACCTGGGAGTCGCTGCACGGCGTCGAGGGCGCCCGCGTCCTCGACCTGTACGGCGGCTCGGGGGCCGTGGGCCTGGAGGCGCTCTCGCGCGGCGCGGTCCACACCCTGCTGGTGGAATCCGACCCGAAGGCCGCCAAGGCCATCCGGGACAACATCCGCACGCTCGGTCTGCCCGGGGCGGAGTTCCGGGCCGGAAAGGCCGAGCAGATCGTGGACGGCCCGGCCCCCGCCGAGCCGTACGACATCGTCTTCCTCGACCCGCCGTACGCCGTCACCGATGGTGATCTTGGCGAGATCCTCCTCACACTCCGGACCAAGGGCTGGCTCACGGACGATGCGCTCGTCACCGTGGAGCGCAGCACGAGAGGCGGGGAGTTCCCGTGGCCCGACGGCTTCGAGCCGCTGCGGTCCCGGCGCTACGGCGAAGGCACCCTTTGGTACGGTCGCGCCGCCTCTGCCGGAGACAACGCATCATGACCGCATCGGAGAACGAGGGAGTACGCGTGCGCCGCGCCGTCTGTCCGGGGTCCTTCGACCCCATCACCAACGGACATCTCGACATCATCGGACGTGCCTCGAAGCTGTACGACGTCGTCCACGTGGCCGTGATGATCAACCAGTCCAAGCAGGGGCTGTTCACGGTCGAGGAGCGGATAGAGCTGATCCGCGAGGTCACGGCCGACTACGGCAACGTCGAAGTGGAGGCCTTCCACGGCCTCCTCGTCGACTTCTGCAAGCAGCGCGACATCCCGGCGATCGTCAAGGGCCTGCGCGCCGTCAGCGACTTCGACTACGAGCTCCAGATGGCCCAGATGAACAACGGCCTCTCGGGCGTCGAGACGCTCTTCGTCCCCACCAACCCCACCTACAGCTTCCTGTCCTCCTCGCTGGTCAAGGAGGTCGCGGCCTGGGGCGGCGACGTGGCCCACCTGCTTCCCGCCGTGGTGCACCGGGCGCTGGTCGAACGCCTGGGCAACCGCTGACGTTCTCTCAGCCGGTGTCGGGCGGCCACCCCGTGGCCGTACAGTCGTCCCGTCCGTCTCAGGAACAGCCGAGGCCGAGAGAGTGCGAGCACAGGTGGACGTGCAGAAGAAGCTCGACGAGATCGTCGAGACGGTCGGCAGCGCCCGGTCCATGCCCATGTCGGCCTCGTGCGTGGTCAACCGCGCCGAGCTGCTCGCCCTGCTGGAAGAGGTGCGCCAGGCCCTGCCCGGCTCGCTCGCCCAGGCGCAGCAGCTGATCGGCGGCCGGGACCAGCTCGTGGAGGAGGCCCGCCAGGAAGCCGAGCGGATCATCGACTCCGCCCGTGCCCAGCGCGGCTCCCTCATCTCGGACACCGAAGTCGCCCGCCGCTCCCAGGCCGAGGCCGAGCGGATCCTCGACGAGGCCCGCCGCGAGGCCGACGAGATCCGCGCCGAGGCCGACGACTACGTCGACAGCAAGCTGGCGAACTTCGAAGTCGTCCTCACCAAGACCCTCGGATCGGTGGAGCGCGGCCGCGACAAGCTCCTCGGGCACGCCCCCGGCCTGGTCGAGGAGGGCTACGGCTCCGCGGACGAGTACATCGCGGCGAAGATCGGCGCCTTCGAGGCGGTGCTCGGCAAGACCCTGGAAGCCGTCGGCCGGGGCCGGCAGAAGCTCGTCGGCCGGGTGCCCTCCGACGACCTCGGCGCGCACATGGCCGCGCAGGACGCCGCCGGCGACCCGCGCGCGGCCACCAGCGACGCGGACTTCCTCGCCGGGCTGGCCGAGCCCGCCCCGGCGATCCCCGCCCAGGCCCAGCCGGAGCCCGCGTACGACGCGTACGCCTATGCGCAGCCCGCCCAGGCCGTTCAGCCCGCCCAGGAGTCCGGGTACGGCTACCAGGACCCGTACGGCTACCAGCACGCGTCCCAGCCGGACCCGTACGGCTACGCCCCGCAGCAGGACCCGTACGCCGTCGCGGCCGACGGCTCCGCCGCGGGGGCCTATGCCGGGCACTACGGCGACCAGCAGCAGGCGGACCCGCACGGGCAGCACGGGCAGGCCGGCCGGCAAGGGCAGTCCGGCACGCTCGACGAGACCAGCTTCTTCGACACCAGCATGATCAACCTCGATCAGCTGCGCGCCTACGAGCAGGGACGCTAGCCTCCGCCAGACCCGGATTGGGCCCTGAGCGAAGCGCCGGGTATCCTGGCTGTTCGGTCGCGCGTATGCACCGCGATCTCTGCTGCCCGCAGCTGCCTCATGTACGTGAGGTGCGCGGCAGCTCCCCCAGCCAAGCCGAAAGCAGGAACAGCTCTGAACCGCCGCCTCGACCACCGCGACCCCCTCGTGTTCGACACACGCGAGCTGGGTCGGCGTCCTGGTGCGCAGCAGAAGGTGTCCCGCACGGTCCCCGCTCCGGCGGACCTCGGCCTCGCCGGTGTCATCGCAGTGCCGGAAGGCGCTCCGGTGCAGATTGGACTCCGCCTGGAGTCGGTCATGGAAGGGGTGCTTGTCACAGGCATCTCCCGTGCATCGGCCGTGGGGGAGTGCGTAAGGTGTCTGGAGCCGCTTGAGCTGGCGCTCAATGCGCGCTTCCAGGAACTGTTCTCGTACCCTGACGCCGATGGCCGGGGCCGCCCTGTGGCGGAGCCGGCCGACGACGCCGAGGACGACGAGGACAGGTACTTCATCGAGGAAGACCTGTTCGACCTCGAACCCTTGCTGCGGGATGCGGTGGTGCTCGCACTGCCGTCGCAGCCGGTGTGCCGGGAGAACTGTCTCGGTCTGTGCTCCGAATGCGGGGCCAGCCTGAACGACGACCCGGACCACCACCACGACGCCGTCGACATCCGTTGGGCGGCACTGCAGGGACTCGTCGCGACCGATCAGGACGACGAGAAGGACAACATGAGCGGCGCCGAAGCGGGCGTCGACGAGAAGCAGGAGAAGTAGCCGTGGCTGTTCCGAAGCGGAAGATGTCGCGCAGCAACACGCGCCACCGCCGGTCGCAGTGGAAGGCTGCGGTCCCCACCCTGGTTTCGTGCGAGCGTTGCCAGGAGCCGAAGCTGCAGCACATCGCGTGCCCCAGCTGTGGCACCTACAACAAGCGCCAGGTCCTCGAGGTCTGAGCGGCTGGTGAGAGGCGCAATGTCTGAGCTTGCCGGCGATAAGAAGCAGGCAGACAACAGCAACGCGGCCTCGTCCCACACCCTTCTGGAAGGGCGGCTCGGGTATCAGCTCGAGACCGCCCTTCTGGTGCGTGCGCTCACCCACCGCTCGTACGCGTACGAGAACGGCGGTCTGCCCACCAACGAACGCCTGGAGTTCCTCGGGGACTCCGTGCTGGGCCTGGTGGTCACGGACACGCTGTACCGGACCCACCCCGACCTGCCGGAAGGCCAGCTGGCCAAACTGCGGGCCGCGGTGGTCAACTCGCGTGCACTGGCGGAGGTCGGGCGCGGCCTCGAACTCGGCTCCTTCATCCGGCTCGGCCGGGGCGAAGAGGGCACGGGCGGCCGGGACAAGGCCTCCATCCTCGCCGACACCCTTGAAGCGGTGATCGGCGCGGTCTACCTCGACCAGGGCCTCGACGCGGCCTCGGAGCTGGTCCACCGGCTCTTCGACCCGCTGATCGAGAAGTCTTCGAACCTCGGTGCCGGACTGGACTGGAAGACCAGCCTCCAGGAACTCACCGCGGCGGAGGGCCTCGGCGTACCGGAGTACCTGGTCACCGAGACCGGGCCGGACCACGAGAAGACCTTTACTGCTGCTGCCCGCGTCGGTGGTGTCTCGTACGGCACCGGCACCGGCCGCAGCAAGAAGGAAGCGGAACAGCAGGCGGCGGAATCCGCGTGGCGCGCGATCCGCGCGGCCGCGGACGAGCGGATCGCGGCGCAGGCCGCGGCCGTGGAAGCGGCTGCCGTACCGGACGGCGGGGCGCCGACTCCCGCCGCGGGTGCGACGCCCGCCGACTGACCCGGCTCCTTCGGTTTTTCCACCGCCCCGCGGCCTCCTCCGAGGCCGCGGGGCGGTGCCGTTTTCATGCCGATCGGGTGTCGTCAGGTGCTGTCAGGTGCTGCGCGAGGGCCGTTCCGGCCGTGCGGAACGGCGGCGGTAGGGTGCTGGTGACCGGTCCACACCCGAGGAGACGCCGTGCCCGAACTGCCCGAGGTCGAAGTCGTACGCCGCGGGCTGGAGCGCTGGGTAGCCGGACGGACCGTCGGCGCGGTGGAGGTGCGCCACCCCCGGGCCGTACGCAGGCACCCCGCGGGCGGCGCCGACTTCGCGGCCCGCCTCCGCGGCGAGACCATCGGCATCCCGCGCCGCCGCGGCAAGTACCTGTGGCTGCCCCTCGAGGGCCGGGAGCTCTCGGTGCTGGGACACCTCGGGATGAGCGGGCAGCTGCTGGTGCAGTCCGAGGAGGCCCCGGACGAGAAGCACCTGCGGATCCGGGTGCGCTTCCAGGACGACCGGGGCACCGAACTGCGCTTCGTCGACCAGCGGACCTTCGGCGGGCTCTCCCTGCACGAGAGCGTCCCCGGCAGCCCGGACGGGCTTCCCGACGTCATCGCGCACATCGCCCGGGACCCCCTGGACCCGGAGTTCGACGAGACGGCGTACCACCTCGCCCTGCGGGCCAAGCGGACCACCGTCAAGCGGGCGTTGCTCGACCAGTCGCTGATCAGCGGGGTCGGGAACATCTACGCCGACGAGGCCCTGTGGCGCGCCCGGCTGCACTACGAGCGCCCGACGGCCACGCTCACGCGCCCCCGGAGCGCGGAACTCCTCGCTCACGTACGGGACGTGATGAACGCGGCCCTCGCGGTCGGCGGGACCAGCTTCGACAGCCTGTACGTCAATGTGAACGGCGAATCCGGGTACTTCGACCGGTCGCTGGACGCATACGGCCGTGAGGACGAGCCCTGTCGGCGCTGCGGCACGGCCATGCGCCGCCGCCCCTGGATGAACCGGTCGAGCTACTTCTGCCCGCGCTGTCAGAGGCCGCCGCGCCCGGCGTCGTAACGCTCCCGCGAGGCGAGCACCTCAGGCGTGCCCTCTTCCAGGAACCGGATCAGGGTCAGCAGCCGCTCCGCGACGCCGCGTCCCAGCGGGGTCAGTTCGTAGTCCACGCGGGGCGGGTTCGTCGGCTGCGCCTCCCGGTGCACGATGCCGTCGCGCTCCAGCGCGTGCAGCGTCTGGGAGAGCATCTTCTCGCTCACGCCGTCGACCCGTCGGCGCAGCTCGTTGAACCGGCAGGCGCCGTCGTACAGCGCGCCGACCGTCAGCGTGCCCCAGCGGCCGGTGACGTGTCCCAGCGTCTCCCGCGAGGGACAGGCACGGGCGAAGACGTCGAACGCCAGGTCTTGGGTGGGGGTGGCGGCGTTTTCCATGCCAACGAGGGTACTCCGCCTCGTCTACGACAGGTAAGCGCTGAAGGAAGGATTGCGCTTTCGAAAAGTAAGTGCTTTCCTTCTTTCAGTGCACGGCGCGGTCCTGCCGTGCGGCCACACGTCTGAGGAGAGCTCCATGACCGCCACGCAGAACCCCGTCGTCTCGATCGCCTACCACTCGGGCTACGGCCACACGGCGGTCGTCGCCGAGGCCGTCCGCTCCGGTGCGCTGGACGCGGGCGCCACGGTCCACCTGATCAAGGTCGACGAGATCGACGACGCGCAGTGGGAGCTGCTCGACGCGTCCGACGCGATCATCTTCGGCTCGCCCACCTACATGGGCACCGCCTCCGGCGCCTTCCACGTCTTCGCGGAGGCCACCTCGAAGCGCTGGTTCACCGACGCCTGGAAGGACAAGCTGGCCGCGGGCTTCTCCAACTCCGGCTCCAAGAGCGGCGACAAGCTGCACACCCTGCAGTACTTCCAGACGCTTGCCGCGCAGCACGGCATGAGCTGGGTCAACCTGGGCCTGAAGCCGGGCTGGAACTCCACCACGGGCTCCGAGCACGACCTCAACCGCCTGGGCTTCTTCTCCGGCGCCGGTGCCCAGACCAACTCCGACGAGGGGCCGGACGCCGTCCACAAGGCCGACCTCGCCACCGCCGAGCACCTCGGCCGCCGCGTCGCCGAAACCGCCCGGGTCTTCACCGCCGGCCGCGCGGCCCTCGCCGCCTGACCCGTACAGCCCCAGGGCCTGGGGCCGCGGTCGTCTCAGAAGCCGAAGTCCTGGGTCCACCAGGGGCCGCCGGGGGCGAAGTGGGCGCCCACGCCCAGGGTGCGGAACTCGCAGTTGAGGATGTTGGCGCGGTGGCCGGGGCTGTCCATCCAGGACTGCATCACGGCCTCGGCGTCGGCCTGGCCGCGGGCGATGTTCTCGCCGCCGAGGCCCGAGAGGCCCGCCTGCGAGGCGCGGTCCCAGGGCGAGTCGCCGTCGGGGTCCGTGTGGTCGAAGAACTTCCGCTCCGCCATGTCCTTGCTGAACGCGCCCGCCAGGGCGGCCAGCGGCGGGTTCTGGCGGACCGGGCGGCAGCCGGCCTGGGCGCGCTCCTGGTTCACCAGCGCCAGCACCGCGGCTTCCGCGGCGGACTCGCCGTCCGCGGGCGGGTCGGCGGGCGTCTGCGTGGGAGCCGGCGGCTGGGGCTTCGGCGTCGGCTTCCTGGTCGCCTTCGTCACGCTCGGCTTCGGGGAGGACGAGGCGGTGGAAGGGGAAGGAGAAGGGGTGGCAGACGCGGATGCCGAGGGCTTCGGCTTGGGCTTCGGCTTGGGCTTCGCCTCGGGCTTCGCCTTGGGCTTGGGCGACGAGGCGCGCGTCGCCGTGCCGGCTCCGCCCGAGACCGTACCGGCCGAGCTGCTGTCGGTCAGGCTCTTGAGGCCGCCGTGCTGGCGCGGCTGGTCCCCCATCGATGCAGAGGCCTTGGCCTCGACCTTCGGCGCCCGGTCGCCGGAGCTGCTGCTCCCGCCGAGGATGATGTTGTCCCCGACCGGCACCAGGCCGGAGGTGACGGCCACCACGCCCAGTGCGGCAGCCGCGGTCACGCCCAGCAGACCGGTGCGCACGGGTGCGGTGCCCTTGCCGCGGCGTGGCGCGGTGCTTCGGTGGCGTCCCATCGGCGGTGCCCTTCTGGCCGTACGAGGTCCTCTGGTCGTCTGCAAGATCGACCTTTACTCACCCAAATAGGCGAGTTCATTGAGGCGCGACTGTACGCCATGCAGCCAGGGGGGCGAGGTGATCGTCGCGGGACTGAACGGTTAGCGTTCACACATGAGCGAAGACGTACGCATGACCGCCTGGGTGAGGGGTCGTGTGCAAGGAGTGGGCTTCCGCTGGTTCACCAGGGAGAACGCACTGGCCATCGGAGGCCTCGTCGGATTCGCCTCCAATCTCGACGACGGGCGGGTACAAGTCGTCGCCGAAGGTCAACGTGACAATTGCCACCGCCTCCTCGAATGGCTCGGGTCCTCCGCCACGCCCGGGCGCGTGGACGGCGTCACGGAAATATGGGGAGAGCCGCGCGGCGGCTACGACGGCTTCGAGATCCGCTGACGGGCGCCTGACCAGCAGTCGGTCCCGGTGCGGCCGGTGACCGCCGACACGCGGCGGTCACCTCGGCAGTTCACACGGTTCACACGCGCCATTGCCGATCTCGTCACGGCGTGGAAGGCTCGGACTGAGGCTGATCTTCGAAGCGCTCCAGAGCCCCTCGAACGGGCCGGGTTGCCCGCCGATACGGGGCGTGATCGTGTTGACCGTCAAACTTTTTGGTGAGACGCTGGAAGCCCCGCGCACCCTAGCTGTTTGGCAGTGTCGGCAGAAGAACCGCCGTGACACACAGATACTGCCGGGCACCGCGGGTGCGAATCCCTCACGACCCACACCGCTTCGGTCGGTCACTCAGTGTGGAGGACCATCCATCATGGCAAAGGCGCTTCTCGGTTACGTCGGCGGTTCCGACCCGCGACTCCTCGCCGAGATGCGACGGCTTCAGCAGCGCGTCCAGGACCTGGAGTCCGAGCTCGTACGGATCCAGTCCGAGAACGACGCACTGACCGCCGCCGCTCAGCACGGAGACTCGCTGCTGGACAGCATCGACATCGACGTACCCCAGGCGGAGCCTGCGCTCACCTGATCGCTTGACCCGTTAACTCATCCAGCAGGACCTGCAAGGGACGCTCCGGCGTCCCTTCTTTACTTTTGCCCAGGCGAGGACCCGTTTCCTTTAACGTCTGATGTGCCCTGCACCTTCATGGGTGAAACCGGATGTGAAAGGTAGAGTCCGGCTGCGTGCACCTCAAGGCCCTGACTCTCCGCGGATTCAAATCCTTCGCATCCGCCACGACCCTGCGCTTCGAGCCCGGCATCACCTGTGTCGTGGGCCCCAACGGCTCGGGCAAATCCAATGTCGTGGACGCCCTCTCCTGGGTCATGGGCGAACAGGGGGCCAAATCCCTGCGCGGCGGCAAGATGGAGGACGTCATCTTCGCCGGGACCACGGGGCGGCCGCCGCTGGGCCGGGCCGAGGTCTCGCTCACCATCGACAACTCCGACGGTGCCCTGCCGATCGAGTACGCCGAGGTCACCATCACGCGGATCATGTTCCGCAACGGCGGCAGCGAGTACCAGATCAACGGCGACACCTGCCGGCTGCTCGACATCCAGGAACTGCTGTCGGACTCCGGCATCGGCCGCGAGATGCACGTCATCGTCGGCCAGGGTCAGCTGGACTCCGTACTCCACGCGGACCCCATGGGCCGCCGCGCCTTCATCGAGGAAGCGGCCGGCGTGCTCAAGCACCGCAAGCGCAAGGAGAAGGCGCTGCGGAAGCTGGATGCGATGCAGGCCAACCTCGCGCGCGTCCACGACCTCACCGAGGAACTGCGCCGCCAGCTCAAGCCGCTCGGAAGGCAGGCGGCCGTGGCCCGGCGGGCCGCCGTGATCCAGGCAGACCTGCGCGACGCCCGGCTGCGGCTGCTCGCCGACGACCTGGTGGCGCTGCGCACCGCCCTCGACGCGGAGCTCGCCGACGAGGCGGCGCTCAAGGAGCGCAAGGAGACGGCGGAGGCCCAGCTCAAGGAGGCACTGGACCGCGAGGCGCGGCTCGAGGCCGCGGTCCGCGAGCTCGCCCCCCGGCTCCAGCGGGCCCAGCACACCTGGTACGAGCTGTCGCAGCTGGCCGAGCGGGTCCGCGGCACGGTCTCGCTCGCCGACGCCCGGGTGAAGAGCGCCGGCGCGCCGCAGGAGGAGGAACGGCGCGGCCGCGACCCCGAGGACATGGAACGGGAAGCCGCCCGCATCCGCGAACAGGAAGCCGAACTCGAAGCCGCCCTGGAAGCCGCCTCTCGCGCGCTCGAGGACACGGTCGAGCACCGGGCCGAGCTGGAACGTTCGCTCGCCGCCGAGGAACGCCGCCTCAAGGACGTGGCGCGGGCCATCGCCGACCGGCGCGAGGGGCTGGCCCGGCTCTCGGGCCAGGTCGGCGCGGCCCGGTCGCGCGCCGGCGCCGCCCAGGCCGAGATCGACCGGCTGGCCGAGGCGCGGGAGTCGGCGGCCGTACGGGCGGCAGCTGCCCAGGAGGAGTACGAGCAGCTGGCGGCCGAGGTCGCGGGGCTCGATGCTGACGATGCGGAACTGGCCGCCGAACACGATGCCGCGCGGGCCGCTCTGGCCGCCGCGGAGGCGGAGTTCGGCGCGGCCCGGGAGGCGGCGACGGCTGCGGAGCGCTCGCGCGCGGCCGTGGCCGCCCGGCACGACGCGCTGGCGCTGGGGCTGCGCCGCAAGGACGGCACGGGCGCGCTGCTGGAGGTGCGGGACCGGCTGACGGGACTGCTGGGACCGGCCGCCGAACGGCTCTCGGTGGCCCCCGGGTACGAGGTGCCGGTCGCGGCGGCACTGGGCGCGGCGGCCGACGCCCTCGCGGTGACCTCGGCCGGAGCTGCGGCCGAGGCGATCCGCCACCTGCGCGCGGCGGACGCGGGCCGCGCGACGTTCCTGGTGGCGGGCTCCGCGAGCGCTTCCGCCGGGGCGGGCCGGGCCGAGTCTCCGGCTCCCCTTCCCGTTCAGTCCGCCGCCGGTCCCGGCCGGGCGGGCGAGGGACCCGTGGACACGTCGGTCGGTGAGCCGGCCGGTGCGGGGGTCCCCGCCCAGGCCGGCCCGCCGGCCGTCACCGGCCAGTGCGTTTCCGCCGCTCCCGCAGGTCCGGCCGGGTCCGGGCCCGGAGGTCCCGTGTCCGCGGCGGGCGCTCCCGCCCCTGCGGGAACGGCCGTCGCCCACGCGCCGGACCGGTCGGCGCAAGCCGGCTCGCCCGACGTGCCCTTGTACGCGGCGGACCTCGTGCACGGCGACCCCGCCCTCGTCCTGGCCGTCGGCCGCGTGCTGCGCGACTACGTCGTCGTACCCGGACTCGACGAGGCCGAGGCGCTGGTGCGGGAGCGGCCCGAGGCCGTGGCCGTCACCGCCGACGGCGACGTCCTGGGCGCGTACCTCGCGCACGGCGGCGCCGCCGGTGCGCCCAGCCTCATCGAGGTGCAGGCCGCCGTCGACGAGGCCGCCGCCGAACTGGCCCGGCTGGACGGCAGCTGCAGCGAACTCGCCGGGGCCCAGCAGGCCGCCGCAGCGCGCCGCAGCGCGAGCGCAGCCCTCGCGGAAGAGCTCGGCGAGCGCCGCCGGGCCGGGGAGAAGGAGAAGTCCGGGGTCGCCCAGCAGCTCGGCCGGCTGGCCGGGCAGGCCCGCGGCGCCGCCGGGGAGGCGGAGCGCAGTGCCACCGCCGCGGCCAAGGCCGAAGAGGCTCTGGAGCGGGCCCTCGCCGAGGTCGAGGAGCTGGCCGAACGCCTGCTGGTGGCCGAGGAGCTGCCGGTGGAGGAGGAGCCGGACAGCGCGGTACGGGACCGGCTCGCCGCCGACGGGGCGAACGCCCGCCAGACCGAGATGGAGGCCCGCCTCCAGCTGCGCACCCACGAGGAGCGGGTCAAGGGCCTGGCCGGCCGGGCCGACTCCCTCGACCGCGCGGCCCGCGCCGAACGCGAGGCACGGGCCCGTGCCGAGCGCCGCCGCGCCCGGCTGCGGCACGAGGCGGAGGTCGCCGCCGCCGTCGGTGACGGCGCCCGTCAACTGCTCGCGCACATCGAGGTGTCACTCGTACGGGCCGAAGCGGAGCGGGCCGCCGCCGAGTACGCCAGGGGGGAGCGGGAGCAGGCGCTCGGCACCGAGCGCACCCGGGGCCGCGACCTCAAGAGCGAACTCGACAAGCTGACCGACTCCGTGCACCGCGGCGAGGTCCTCGGCGCGGAGAAGCGCCTGCGGATCGAGCAGCTGGAGGCGCGGGCGCTGGAGGAGCTGGGCGTCGAACCCGCCGCGCTGGTGGCCGAGTACGGGCCGGACCAGCTCGTTCCGCCTTCGCTGCCCGCCGAGGGGGAGGAGCTGCCCGAGGACCCGGAGCACCCCCGCAACCGGCCGGGGCCGTTCGAACGCGCCCAGCAGGAGAAGCGGCTCAAGGCGGCCGAGCGGGCCTACCAGCAGCTCGGCAAGGTCAATCCGCTGGCCCTGGAGGAGTTCGCGGCGCTGGAGGAACGGCACAAGTTCCTCAGCGAGCAGCTCGACGACCTGCGCCGGACGCGCGCCGACCTCCTCCTGGTGGTCAAGGAGGTCGACGAGCGCGTCGAGCAGGTGTTCACCGAGGCGTACCGGGACACGGCGCGGGAGTTCGAGGGCGTGTTCTCGCGGCTGTTCCCCGGGGGTGAGGGGCGGCTGATCCTGACCGATCCCGACAACATGCTCGCCACGGGCGTCGACGTGGAGGCCCGCCCGCCGGGCAAGAAGGTCAAGCGGCTCTCCCTGCTCTCCGGCGGCGAGCGCTCGCTGACGGCCGTGGCGCTGCTGGTGTCGATCTTCAAGGCCCGGCCGAGCCCGTTCTACGTGATGGACGAGGTCGAGGCCGCGCTCGACGACACCAACCTCCAGCGGCTGATCCGGATCATGGAGGAGCTCCAGGAGAGCTCGCAGCTGATCGTCATCACCCATCAGAAGCGAACCATGGAGGTCGCCGACGCGCTGTACGGCGTCTCGATGCAGGGCGACGGCGTGTCCAAGGTGATCAGCCAGCGGCTCCGTTAACCCCCTTTCCGTTCAAGACTTGAATCAAAAGCCCAGGGCCTCTCTGACGAGAGCCGGATAGAGCGCAGTCGCCTTGAAGTCTTGACTTCATAAAATGAACACATAAGCTCGCTCCGCTGTCTCCCGCCTTCCGGTGGTGCCCGATCTTGACCTGTGCGCCACTGAGAGGACGGACGAAACCCCACGGAGCACACCTTGACCAGCACAGCGAAGGCGCCCGCGCCCGGCGGCGGACGCGCGCCGCAGCCGGAGCACCTCGGCCACGTCATCTTCATCACCGCGGCCGCCGCCATGGGCGGCTTCCTCTTCGGCTACGACAGTTCCGTCATCAACGGCGCCGTCGAGGCGATCCGGGAGCGGTTCGACATCGGGTCCGAGGCGCTCGCCCAGGTGATCGCCGCCGCGCTGATCGGCTGCGCCATCGGCGCCGCGACGGCCGGCCGGGTCGCCGACCGGATCGGCCGGATCCGCTGCATGCAGATCGCCTCCGTGCTCTTCGCGGCCAGTGCCGTCGGTTCCGCCCTGCCCTTCGCCCTGTGGGACCTGGCCATGTGGCGGGTCATCGGCGGCTTCGCCATCGGCATGGCCTCCGTCATCGGCCCCGCGTACATCGCCGAGGTCTCGCCGCCCGCCTACCGCGGCCGCCTCGCGTCGTTCCAGCAGGCCGCGATCGTCATCGGCATCGCCATCTCCCAGCTGGTCAACTGGGGCATCCTCAACCTCGCGGACGGCGACCAGCGCGGCGAGATCGGCGGCCTGGAGGCCTGGCAGTGGATGCTGGGCGTGATGGTGGTCCCGGCGATGCTCTACGGCCTGCTGTCCTTCGCCATCCCGGAGTCCCCGCGCTTCCTGATCTCCGTCGGCCGCACCGAGCAGGCCAGGAAGGTCCTCGGCGAGGTCGAGGGCACGGGCATCGACCTCGACGCCCGCGTCCGGGAGATCGAGACCGCCATGCGGTCCGAGCACAAGTCGACCTTCAAGGACCTGCGCGGCGGCCGCTTCGGCCTGCTGCCCATCGTCTGGATCGGCATCGGCCTGTCCGTGTTCCAGCAGCTCGTCGGCATCAACGTGATCTTCTACTACAGCTCCTCGCTGTGGCAGTCCGTGGGCATCGACCCGACGAGCTCGTTCCTGTACTCCTTCACCACGTCGATCATCAACATCATCGGCACGGTGATCGCGATGGTGTTCGTCGACCGGATCGGCCGCAAGCCGCTGGCCCTCATCGGCTCGGTCGGCATGGCGCTCTCCCTCGGCCTCGCCGCCTGGGCCTTCTCCTACAAGCGGGAGGTCGCGGGCGAGATCTCGATGCCCGAGGCGCAGGGCACCGTCGCCCTGATCGCCGCGCACTCCTTCGTCCTCTTCTTCGCCCTGTCCTGGGGCGTGGTCGTCTGGGTGCTGCTCGGCGAGATGTTCCCCAACCGCATCCGGGCCGCGGCGCTCGGTGTGGCCGCCGCGGCCCAGTGGGTCGCCAACTGGGTGATCACGGTGACGTTCCCGACCCTGTCCGACTGGAACCTGTCCGGTGCGTACGTGATCTACACGTTCTTCGCCGTGCTCTCGATCCCCTTCATCCTCAAGTGGGTGCCGGAGACCAAGGGCAAGGCGCTGGAGGAGATGGGCTGACCACCCCGCCCTTGCCCTCTCCTCGCGAAGCGGGTGCCGCCCCGGCTCAGTCCCCCACCTCCTCGGGGCCCTTGAGCCGGGGCAGCACCTGTTCGCACAGCAGCTGAAGGCTGCGCCGGCCCTCGTCGACAGGCATCCCGCCGCACAGCGGGTGCAGGACGAGGTTTCCCGCCTCGCCCGCCCCGCGCGCGTACGCCACCGCCTCGTCCGGGGTGAGGATCCGGTACACCCCCTCCGCGCGCAGCTCCTCGACCGTCCCCGCCGCCGACCGGACCGCCGACTTGATGTCCTTGGACTGCCACGAGGCGTACATGCCCGCCTCGTGCAGGAAGTGCTTCCCGTACAGCGCCCACGCCCGGTCCGGATCCTGCGAGATGTGCAGCAGCGGGGTCTGCTCGGCGGGCATCATGCAGAAGCCCTCCGTCCCGTACTCCGCGAGCCGGGCGTGGTAGTACGCCTCCAGCTCCGGCAGGTGCGCACTGGGGAAGAACGGCAGCCCCAGCCGCGCCGCCCGGCGGGCCGCGGCCTGCGAACTCCCGCCGACCAGCAGCAGCGGGTGGGGCTGTGTGAACGGGCGCGGGGTCACCCGTACGGTCCGGCCCCGGTACGTGAACGGCTCGCCCGTCCAGGCCTGGAGCAGCGTCTCCAGCAGCTCGTCCTGGAGCCGGCCGCGCCGGCCCCACTCCACGCCGTGCTGCTCGTACTCCTCGGGCCGGTAGCCGATGCCCGCGACGGTGACCAGGCGGCCGCCGCTGAGCAGGTCGAGCACCGCGATGTCCTCGGCCACCTTCAGCGGGTCGTACAGCGGGCCGATGATGGCCGAGACGGTGACCGCGATCCGCCGGGTGGCACCGAAGACCGCGCCGGCGAAGGCGAACGGCGAGGGCAGCCAGTTGTTGGCGGTGCCGTGGTGCTCCTCGGTCTGGACCGTGTCGATGCCGTGGTCGTCGGCGTACGCGGCCATCTCCAGGGCGGCCCGGTA
Source organism: Streptomyces sp. NPDC037401 (assembly GCF_055602345.1). Lineage (NCBI taxonomy): Bacteria > Bacillati > Actinomycetota > Actinomycetes > Kitasatosporales > Streptomycetaceae > Streptomyces > Streptomyces sp. NPDC037401. The sequence goes on along the minus strand of NZ_JBVJWO010000002.1, from coordinate 118,670 downwards.
GCGGGCGGCGAGGGTCTCGGGCGTCCCGTGCGGGTCGACGAGATTGAACCTGGCCACGGTGATGGGCATGAAGAAGTCCCCCTTCGCCTTGGTGGACGGGCCGGGCGAAGGGGGACGTTAGCTGACGCGGCGTCAGTTGGACAGGGATCCGGCGGTCTCCGGCTCGGGCACCGCCGCCGGCGCCGGCGCGGGAGCGGCCGCACTGCGCGGCAGGACCGCGTACAGCAGGCCCGAGGTGAGGATGCCGGCCGCCCAGCCGAGCCCGTTCTCGCCGATCCAGGTACCGGCCAGCGGCCCGGCGAACCAGTCGACGCGGGTGAACAGCAGACCCGCCACGAGCGCCGCCGCCCACGCCGTCATGGCCTGCCGGGCGAACCCGCCGCGGTACCAGTAGGCACTCGTTCGGGTGGTGTTCAGCAGCGCCTCGGCGTCATAGACCCGGCCGCGCAGCATGTCCACGCCGAACACGCCGATCCAGGCGGAGAACGCCACGGCGAGCAGGGTCAGGAAGGAGATGAACGACCCGAAGAAGCTCGTGGCCACGACCATCAGCAGGAAGCCGAACACCAGGCTGATCACGGCGTTCACACTGACGGCCCAGGCGCGCGGCACCTTGATGCCCAGCGTCTGCGCGGTGAAGCCCGCCGAATACATCGACATCGAGTTGATCAGCAGCATGCCGACCAGTGCGATCAGCAGGTACGGGACCGCGATCCAGGTGGGCAGCAGCTCCCCGATGAACGACACCGGGTCCTGCGCGGTCGCCAGGTCCGGGGTGCCGACCGCCATCACCGCACCCATCAGCACCATCGGCAGCACGACGACGCCCGCGCCGCCGACCGTCGCGCCGACCATGCCCTTGGAGGAGGCCGTACGGGGGAGGTAGCGGGTGAAATCCGGGCCGGAGGGCACCCAGCTGATGCCGCCCGCGGCGATGGTGCCGATGCCCGCGATCATCATCGCGGTGGAACCGGCGGGCTTGCCGAAGACGGCCGACCAGTCGGTGTCCACGACCAGGTACCCCAGCACGAGCACGCTGAACGCGCCGAAGAGGTACGTGGACCACGTGCTGCACCTGCGCAGGGCGTTGATGCCCAGCCCGGAGACCAGGAACGTGCAGCCGACGAAGAGCAGGAGCGTGACCACGATCAGCGGCGTGCTGCTCTCGATGCCGAAGAGCAGGTCGAGCACGGTCAGGAGGGCGTAGGCGCCGCTGACGGCGTTGATCGTCTCCCAGCCCCAGCGCGCCACCCAGATCAGCGCCCCGGGGAACAGGTTGCCGCGCTGGCCGAAGACCGCGCGGGACAGGGCCATGCCGGGGGCGCCGCCGCGCTTCCCGGCGATCGAGATCAGCCCGACGATGCCGTACGACACCAGGGGCGCGACCATCGCGACGACCAGGACCTGCCAGATGTTCAGCTTGTTGAAGATCACCAGGCCGGCGCCCATGGTCAGCAGCAGCACGCTGATGTTCGCGGCGGCCCAGGTGGGCATCAGCTCGCGGACGCGGCCGGTGCGCTCGCCGTCCGGGACGGGCTCCAGGCCGCGGGTCTCTATCGCGCCGTCGGCGGTCTCGGCAGGCATGCGTGCTCCGTGAGGGGGGGATGGGGGAGTCGCCCATCATCGTAGGTTTGCCGGGAAATGTACAAATAGAGGCTTACGGCCTTGTGTCATCCTCCAGGCTCCGGGTTCTCCGCCGACCGTGGCCGATACTGGTACGCGTTATGGAAATCCTCATCCTTGCTGTAGTCATCGCCCTGGTCGCGGTCGGCGTGATCAGCGGGCTCGTGGTCAGCGGCCGCAAGAAGAAGCAGCTGCCGCCCACGGCACCGTCGAGCACGCCGACCATCACTGCCCCGCCCGCCGAACCGCGCGTGGGGGAGGACGCCGCGCCGACGGTCGACGAGCCGCGCCGCACGATCGAAGAGGTCGTGCTCCCGGACGCCGGGACCCAGGCCCCGACGGCGGAGGTCCCCGCCCCGGCCGCCGAGCCCGCCGCTCCGGCCGCGCCCGAGATCGAGGTGCCCGAGCCGACGGCCGGCCGCCTGGTCCGGCTCCGAGCCCGCCTCTCCCGCTCCCAGAACTCGCTCGGGAAGGGCCTGCTCACGCTGCTCTCCCGCGAGCACCTGGACGAGGACACCTGGGAGGAGATCGAGGAGACGCTGCTCGTCGCGGACGTCGGCGTCGCCCCCACCCAGGAGCTGGTCGACCGCCTGCGCGAGCGCGTCAAGGTGCTCGGCACCCGCACCCCCGAGGGGCTCCGCACGCTGCTGCGCGAGGAGCTCGTCGCCATCATCGGCCCCGACATGGACCGCGCGGTCAAGACCGAGAGCGGCACGGACACCCCGGGCGTCGTCATGGTCGTCGGCGTCAACGGCACCGGCAAGACCACCACCACCGGCAAGCTCGCCCGCGTCCTGGTCGCCGACGGCCGCAGCGTGGTGCTCGGCGCCGCGGACACCTTCCGTGCCGCCGCCGCCGACCAGCTGCAGACCTGGGGCGAGCGCGTGGGCGCCCGCACCGTCCGCGGCCCCGAGGGCGGCGACCCGGCCTCGATCGCCTACGACGCCGTCAAGGAGGGCATCGCCGAGGGAGCGGACGTCGTACTGATCGACACCGCCGGCCGCCTCCACACCAAGACCGGCCTCATGGACGAGCTCGGCAAGGTCAAGCGCGTCGTCGAGAAGCACGGCCCGCTGGACGAGGTCCTGCTCGTCCTCGACGCCACCACCGGCCAGAACGGTCTGGTCCAGGCCCGGGTCTTCGCCGAGGTCGTGGACATCACCGGCATCGTGCTGACCAAGCTCGACGGCACCGCCAAGGGCGGCATCGTCATCGCCGTCCAGCGCGAGCTGGGCGTCCCGGTCAAGCTCGTGGGCCTCGGCGAGGGCGCGGACGACCTCGCGCCGTTCGAGCCCGGCGCGTTCGTCGACGCGCTGATCGGGGACTGATTTCCCCGTACGCGGTAATCCGTACGAGTGGGGCCCGGCAACGGTGGTTGCCGGGCCCCACTCCGTCGTACGCGCCCTACAGCTGGAAGCGGTGGCAGATGTACGCCAGCGTCCCGAGCAGCAGGCGCGCCTGCGGGGGCGCGCCCGCGGTGTCGAGCGCCGGGGGACGCAGCCAGCGGACCGGCCCCAGACCGCCGTGGTCCGACGGGGGCGCCGTGACGAACGCCCCCGTGCCCAGCGCGCGCAGGTCCAGATCGGCGTCGTCCCAGCCCATCCGGTACAGCAGCTGGGGCAGTTCGGCGGCCGCGCCGGGCGCCACGAAGAACTGCGCACGCCCGTCGGGCGTCGCCGTCACCGGGCCCAGCGGCAGGCCCATTCGCTCCATCCGGACCAGCGCCCGCCGCCCCGCCTCCTCGGCCACCTCGATGACGTCGAAGGACCTGCCCACCGGCAGCAGCACCGCGGCCCCCGGGAACTCGCCCCAGGCCTCGGTGACCTCGTCCAGCGTGGCGCCCGCGGGCACCCCGGCGTCGAAGGCCAGCGGATGCGCGCCCGGTGCGGCGCACTGCGGATCGCCGCACGAGCAGGTGCGGGACCCGGCCGCAGCCCGCGCCCCGGGCACCGCGTCCCAGCCCCACAGGCCGGTGTACTCCGCCACGGCCGTGCACTCCGACATCCGGCCGCGGCGCCGCGAGCCGGACCGGAACTCCTTGGTCCCCCGGCTGCTGCCGCCGATCGTGAAGCCCATGCCCCCTCCAACGGGTCGAACTCGCCGGTGGTTACGACACGGAGACCAGGCAGTCCCACGGCGCACTCCATCGCCGTCTGCGCCCCGGCGTACGGCCGGTCCGCCCGCTGCCCGACATCCTGTGTCAAGTGAATCGCGCCCGGCGGGTGGCGAGTTCATTCAAAGGGGTGGCGAATGGTGGCGTTTCCGGGATCGGCCTCGCGGGAGGGGTGATCGTAGGATTACTTTCGGTACACGAAATCCTGGCGGAAGACGCATCCTTGGGTATGCCGGTGGCAAGGTGTGTGGCTATTCCCTGGCGGACGCGAGGGTGTTCCGAGGATGAATGGATGGGGGCGTTCCAGTGAGCGGCAGTGGCCCAAACGGCGCGAGCGAGGAGCCCGTACCCCGCACCGGCGGGGGAGAGCCGAGCCCGAACGAACAGCTGACGTCGTGGTTCGTGCGCAGCGGCTGGTCCAAGGGCGAGCTCGCCCGCCAGGTCAACCGCCGAGCCCGGCAGCTCGGCGCGCACCACATCAGCACCGACACCTCCCGGGTCCGCCGCTGGCTCGGCGGCGAGCAGCCCCGCGAACCCATCCCGCGGATCCTGTCCGAGCTGTTCTCCGAGCGCTTCGGCGCGGTCGTCGCCATCGAGGACCTCGGCCTGCGCATCGCCCACCAGTCGCCGTCCGTCTCCGGCGTGGACCTGCCCTGGGCCGCCCCCCAGACCGTCGCCCTGCTCGGCGAGTTCTCCCGCAGCGACCTGATGCTCGCCCGGCGCGGCTTCCTCGGAACCTCGCTCGCACTCTCCGCCGGCCCCGCCCTCATCGAGCCCATGCAGCGCTGGCTCGTACCGGTCCCGGCCGCCGACCCGGGGTCGGAGGGCGGGCCGGCGGTCCGCCCGCGCGCGCGGCTGTCCGCGCCCGAGCTGGACCTGCTCGAGGACACCACGGTCATGTTCCGGCAGTGGGACGCCCAGTGCGGCGGCGGGCTGCGCCGCAAGGCCGTGGTCGGGCAGCTGCACGAAGTCACCGACCTGCTCCAGGAGTCCCACCCGGCACCCACGATGAAGCGCCTCTTCAAGGTCGCCGCCGAACTGGCCGAACTGGCCGGCTGGATGAGCTACGACATCGGCCTCCAGCCCACCGCCCAGAAGTACTTCGTCCTCGCCCTGCACGCCTCCAAGGAGGCCGGTGACAAGCCGCTCGGCTCGTACATCCTCTCCAACATGAGCCGCCAGATGATCCACCTGGGCCGGCCCGAGGACGCGTTGGAACTGATCCACCTCGCGCAGTACGGCAGCCGCGACTGTGCCGGCCCGCGGACCCAGGCCATGCTGTATGCGATGGAGGCCCGCGCCTACGCCAACATGGGCCAGCCCAGCCGGTGCAAGCGGGCCGTGCGGATGGCCGAGGACACCTTCGCGGACGTCGCCTTCGGCGGGGAGCCCGAGCCCGACTGGATCCGCTTCTTCTCCGAGGCGGAGCTGAACGGCGAGAACTCCCACTCGTACCGCGACCTCGCCTACGTAGCCGGGCGCAGCCCGACGTACGCCTCCCTCGCCGAACCCGTCATGCAGCGTGCCGTCGACCTCTTCGGCAAGGACGAGGAGCACCAGCGCTCCTACGCCCTCAACCTCATCGGCATGGCCACCGTCCACCTGCTCAGGCGCGAGCCCGAGCAGGCCGTCGGGTTCGCCGAGCAGGCCCTCCCGGTGGCCAAAAAAGTGCGCTCCGAACGGGTGAACACCCGGCTGCGGAAGACCGTCGACACCGTGGCCCGCGAGTACGGCGACATCGCCGAGGTCGTGCGCCTCACCGACCACATCGCCGCCCAGCTCCCCGAGTCCGCCCAGGCCGTCTGACAGCCGCACCGCACCGCGCCGGAACCCGGCCGCGCCGTCCACCCGCAGCAGCCGACCCGGCTCTCCCCGAGCCGGGCCGCGCGGGTGCCGCCGCGGCCGACGTACGTTCCGGCCCATTCACGGGGGCGTAACACGCCCGACCTCTTCGTCACGGCAGCGAAACATCGAGCGGCACCGCCGGAAACCGGCTTGCGCGAATCTCGTGGCTCATAACCGGCCAGTCCCCAGGCCGCGAGCCTTGCGCCGCTCAGGTTTCCCACGATCGCCCGCACGCGAACGTACCGACGACGAGGAGACGCCGATGGCACCAGCCATCACGACCCTGGCCGCAGACGCCCCCGAGCTGTCTGCCGCCAACACCGGGTTCATGCTCATCTGCTCCGCCCTGGTCATGCTGATGACCCCGGGCCTCGCCTTCTTCTACGGAGGCATGGTCCGCGTAAAGAGCAGCCTCAACATGCTCATGATGAGCTTCATCAGCCTCGGGATCGTCACGATCCTCTGGGTCCTCTACGGCTTCAGCCTCGCCTTCGGCACCGACTCCGGCTCGGTCATCGGCTGGTCCGCCGACTACGTGGGCCTCAGCGGCATCGGACTCACCGAACTCTGGGACGGCTACACCATCCCGGTCTACGTGTTCGCCGTGTTCCAGCTGATGTTCGCGATCATCACCCCGGCCCTGATCAGCGGTGCGCTCGCCGACCGCGTCAAGTTCAGCGCCTGGGCCCTGTTCATCGCCCTGTGGGTCACCGCCGTCTACTTCCCCGTCGCCCACTGGGTCTGGGGAGCCGGCGGCTGGCTCTTCGAGATGGGCGTCATCGACTTCGCGGGCGGCACCGCCGTCCACATCAACGCCGGCGCCGCGGCCCTCGGCGTGATCCTCGTCATCGGCAAGCGCGTCGGCTTCAAGAGGGACCCGATGCGGCCGCACAGCCTGCCGTTGGTCATGCTCGGCGCCGGCCTGCTGTGGTTCGGCTGGTTCGGCTTCAACGCCGGCTCCTGGCTCGGCAACGACGACGGCATCGGCGCCGTGATGTTCATCAACACCCAGGTCGCCACCGCCGCCGCGATGCTCGCCTGGCTCGCGTACGAGAAGCTGCGCCACGGCGCCTGCACCACCCTCGGCGCCGCCTCCGGTGCCGTCGCCGGCCTCGTCGCGATCACCCCCTCCGGCGGTTCCTGCTCCCCGCTGGGCGCGATCGCCATCGGTGCCATCGCCGGTGTCCTGTGCGCCATGGCCGTCGGCCTCAAGTACAAGTTCGGCTACGACGACTCCCTCGACGTCGTCGGCGTCCACCTCGTCGGCGGCATCCTCGGCTCCCTGCTCGTCGGCTTCTTCGCCACCGGCGGGGTCCAGTCCGATGCGGCCGGCCTCTTCTACGGCGGCGGCCTCGAGCAGCTCGGCAAGCAGGCCGTGGGCGTCTTCTCCGTCCTGGCCTACTCTCTGGTCGCGTCCGCGGTGCTCGCCTTCCTCATCGACAAGACGATCGGGATGCGGGTCTCCGAGGACGACGAGGTCTCCGGCATCGACCAGGTCGAGCACGCCGAGACCGCGTACGACTTCAGCGGAGCCGGTGGCGGCGCCTCCTCGCGGAGCACCGCAGCCCCCGCGCACGCCGTCACGGAGACCGAGAAGACCAAGAAGGTGGATGCATGAAGCTCATCACCGCGATCGTCAAGCCGCACCGGCTCGACGAGATCAAGGAAGCCCTCCAGGCCTTCGGAGTCCACGGCCTCACCGTCACCGAGGCCAGCGGGTACGGCCGCCAGCGCGGCCACACCGAGGTCTACCGCGGCGCCGAGTACACCGTCGACCTCGTCCCGAAGATCCGCATCGAGGTCCTGATCGACGACGACGACGCGGAAGACGTCATCGCCGTCATCGTGAAGGCCGCCAAGACCGGCAAGATCGGCGACGGCAAGGTGTGGAGCGTGCCGCTCGACACCGTCGTCCGGGTCCGCACCGGCGAGCGCGGCGCAGAAGCGCTCTGAGCGACGGGAGCCCTTGGGTGACGAGCGTCGAAGAGACCACCGGCACGGCCGACTCGGGACCCAGCGGTTACGCCGCGGCCCGGCTGCGACTCCTCCAGGAGGGGTCGCGGTCCGGGCCTTCGCGGCGTTCCGCCCTGGCCGGCCTGACCGACACCTGGCTGACCGCGCTGTTCGCGGCAGCCGTCAAGGAGACCGGCGTACGGGGTGCGGCCCTCGTCGCCGTCGGCGGCTACGGCCGCGCCGAACTCTCCCCGCGCAGCGATCTCGACCTGCTGCTCCTCCACGACGGCAAGGCCGGCGCGGCGGACCTCGCCGCCCTCGCCGACCGGATCTGGTATCCCGTCTGGGACCTGGGACTGGCCCTCGACCACTCCGTACGGACCCCCGCGCAGGCCCGCAAGACCGCGGCCGAGGACCTCAAGGTCCAGCTGGGGCTGCTCGACGCCCGGCCCGTCGCGGGCGACCTCGGCCTCGTCGCGGGCCTGCGCACCAGCGTGCTGGCCGACTGGCGCAACCAGGCCGTCCGGCGCCTGCCCGAACTGCACGCCCTGTGCCGGGAGCGGGCCGACCGCGCGGGCGAACTGCGCTTCCTCCTCGAACCCGACCTCAAAGAGGCCCGCGGCGGACTCCGCGACGTCACCGCCCTGCGGGCCGTCGCCGCCTCCTGGATCGCCGACGCACCCCGCGAGGGCCTCGCCCAGGCACGCCGGCACCTGCTCGACGCCCGAGACGCCCTGCACCTCGTCACCGGCCGGGCCACCGACCGGCTCTCGCTCCAGGAGCAGACCCAGGTCGCCCAGGCCCTGGAACTGCCCGACGCGGACGCGCTGCTGCGCCAGGTGTACGAGGCCGCGCGCGTCGTGTCGTACGCCGGCGACGTCACCTGGCGCGAGGTGGGGCGGGTGCTGCGGGCCCGCGCCACCCGGCCGCGGCTGCGCGGACTGCTCGGGACCCGCACCGCACCGGCCGAGCGGGCCCCGCTCGCCGAAGGAGTGGTCGAGCAGGACGGCGAAGCGGTGCTGGCGCTGGCCGCCCGCCCCGAGCGCGACCCCGTCCTGCCGCTGCGGCTGGCCGCCGCCGCGGCCCAGGCCGGACTGCCCGTCTCCCCGCACGCCGTACGCCGGCTCGCCGCCCAGGGCAAGGCCCTGCCCGTGCCCTGGCCGGCCGAGGCGAGGGAACAGCTCGTCACCCTGCTGGGCGCCGGCGAGCCCACGGTCGCCGTCTGGGAGGCCATGGAGGCCGAAGGCCTCATCACCCGACTGCTGCCCGACTGGGAACGGGTCCGCTGCCGCCCGCAGCGCAACCCCGTCCACACCTGGACCGTCGACCGCCACCTCGTCGAGACGGCCGTCCGCGCCTCCGCGCTGACCCGCCGGGTCGGCCGCCCCGACCTGCTGCTCACCGCCGCACTGCTCCACGACATCGGCAAGGGATGGCCGGGGGACCACTCGGTCGCCGGCGAGACCATCGCCAGCGACATGGCGGCACGGGTCGGCTTCGAGCCCGCGGACGTGGCGGTCCTCGGCACCCTCGTACGCCACCACCTGCTCCTCATCGAGACGGCGACCCGGCGCGACCTGGACGACCCGGCCACCGTCCGCTCGGTCGCCGAGGCCGTCGGCTCGGCCGGGACGCTCGAGCTCCTGCACGCCCTGACCGAGGCCGACGCCCTGGCCACCGGTCCCGCCGCGTGGAGCGCCTGGCGCGGCTCGCTCGTCGCCGACCTGGTCGCACGCGTCGCGGCCCTGCTCGCCGGCGAGGTCCCTCCCGCGCCGGCGCCCACCGCCCCGTCGGCGCCCGCGGCGCACGCCGAGCAGGAGCGGCTCGCCGTGGAGGCCCTGCGGACCGGCGAGCCCGTGCTGTCCCTGCACGCCCGTACGGAAGCCGAGGGCGAGGTCGGCGTCGAGCTGATCGTGGCCGTACCCGACCAGCCGGGGGTCCTGCCCGCGGCCGCCGGAGTCCTCGCGCTGCACCGGCTCACGGTCCGCGCCGCCGACCTGCGCACCCTCGAACTCCCCGACCGGCTGGGCGAGGTCCTCGTGCTGCGCTGGCGGGTGGCGGCGGAGTACGGCTCCCTCCCGCAGGCGGCCCGGCTGCGCGCCGACCTGATCCGCGCGCTGGACGGCTCGCTGGACGTCCCGGCCAAGCTGGCGGCCCGCGAGGCCGCCTACCCGCGCCGCCGGGGCGTCGTACCGCCGCCGCCCCGCGTCTCGGTCGTCCCCGACGTCTCGTCCGCGGCCACGGTCCTCGAAGTCCGCGCCCCCGACGCGGTGGGCCTCCTGCACCGAATCGGCCGCGCCCTGGAGGGAGGCGGCGTACGCGTCCGCAGCGCCCACGTCTCGACCCTGGGGGCGAACGCCGTGGACTCCCTGTACGTGACGACCCCGGACGGCAAACCCCTCGACCCGGCGGAAGCGGAAGCCCTGGCGGCGGCCGTGGCGGCCGCCCTGTCGTAGCCGCGCTCCCGCACCGGAACCGGCCCCGGCCCCCCGGATACGGCGGGCGAGGTCGATTCCCGTGCGGGGCCGGATACCCTGGAGGGCGATCCACCGCCCCCGACCCCAAGGACCAACGAGCGCCGTGTTCGATACTCTCTCCGACCGCTTGGCGAATACTTTCAAGGGCCTGCGTGGCAAGGGTCGCTTGAGCGAGGCCGACATTGACTCGGCGGCGCGGGACATCCGCATCGCGCTCCTTGAGGCCGACGTAGCCCTCCCAGTCGTCCGCTCCTTCATCGCCAACGTCAAGGAGCGCGCTCGCGGCGAGGAGGTCAGCAAGGCGCTGAACCCGGGCCAGCAGGTCCTCAAGATCGTCAACGACGAACTGGTCAAGATCCTCGGCGGCGAGACCCGCCGCCTGCGGTACGCCAAGACCGCGCCGACCGTGATCATGCTCGCCGGCCTCCAGGGTGCCGGTAAGACCACCCTCGCCGGAAAGCTCGGCCTCTGGCTCAAGGGGCAGGGCCACTCCCCGCTGCTCGTCGCCTGCGACCTCCAGCGCCCCAACGCCGTCAACCAGCTCAGCGTCGTCGCCGAGCGGGCCGGCGTGGCCGTCTACGCCCCCCAGCCGGGCAACGGCGTCGGCGACCCGGTCCAGGTCGCCAAGGACTCCATCGAGTACGCGAAGACCAAGGTCCACGACATCGTGATCGTGGACACCGCCGGCCGCCTCGGCATCGACGCCGAGATGATGCAGCAGGCCGCGGACATCCGCGACGCCGTCAGCCCCGACGAGATCCTCTTCGTCGTCGACGCCATGATCGGTCAGGACGCGGTCAACACCGCCGAGGCCTTCCGCGACGGCGTGGGCTTCGACGGCGTCGTGCTCTCCAAGCTCGACGGCGACGCCCGCGGTGGTGCCGCGCTCTCCATCGCGCACGTCACCGGCAAGCAGATCATGTTCGCCTCGAACGGCGAGAAGCTCGACGAGTTCGACGCCTTCCACCCGGACCGCATGGCGGGCCGGATCCTCGACATGGGTGACATGCTCACCCTCATCGAGCAGGCCGAGAAGACCTTCTCGCAGGCCGAGGCCGAGAAGATGGCGGCCAAGCTCGCCAAGGGCCCCAAGGAGTTCACGCTCGACGACTTCCTGGCCCAGATGGAGCAGGTCCGCAAGATGGGCTCCATCTCCAAGCTGCTCGGCATGCTGCCCGGCATGGGGCAGATCAAGGACCAGATCAACAACATCGACGAGCGCGACGTCGACCGCACCGCGGCCATCATCAAGTCGATGACGCCCAAGGAGCGGCAGGACCCGACGATCATCAACGGCTCGCGCCGTGCCCGTATCGCCAAGGGCTCCGGCACCGAGGTCAGCGCCGTCAAGAACCTGGTCGAGCGGTTCTTCGAGGCCCGCAAGATGATGTCCCGCATGGCCCAGGGCGGCGGGATGCCCGGCATGCCCGGCATCCCGGGCATGGGCGGCGGCCCCGGCCGTCAGAAGAAGCAGGTCAAGCAGGCCAAGGGCAAGCGCAAGAGCGGCAACCCGATGAAGCGCAAGGCCGAAGAGGCCGCTGCCGCCGCGCGCCGGGACCAGGGCGGTGACACCCCGGCGCTGGAGCCCGGCGGTGCCTTCGGCCTGCCGGCCGGCCAGCCCGGCCAGGACTTCGAGCTCCCGGACGAGTTCCGCAGGTTCATGAAGTAGGCAGTACGTCCCGGCGAGAGGGCCCCGCTCCGGCGGGGCCCTCTCGCGTCACGGCACCCGGGCGATCACGTAGCGGAAGACGTTGGGGAGCCAGACCGTCCCGTCGGGCCGCTCGTACGGGTGCAGCGACTCGGCGAGCTCCTTCTCCGCCTGGGCGGCGTCCGGCAGCCCGGAGGACCCTGCGTCGGCGCCGCCGTACCGGCCCGCCGACAGCAGCCCGCGCACCGCGCTCTCCATGTCGGCGTACCCGAACGGGCAGAACACCCGGCCCGAGCCGTCCAGGCGCAGCCCTGCGGCGCTGGCGACGTCCTCCAGATCGTCGCGCCGGGGCGGCCGGCGCCACTCGGTGCCCAGCGCCGTCAGCGTGGCGCAGCGCTCCGGCGGCCCCCAGCCGGTCAGCACCACCGCTGCGCCCCGGCGGACCAGCGGCAGGGTGCCGGCGAGGTCGGCCGCCGTGTACGGGGCGTCCGGGCAGAGCGCCGTGAGGACGTCGTACGGTCTGCCGTCCGGCCGGGGCGGGGCCTGGTCCACGTCGAGGTGCCGTTCGCGGGCCAGGGCGAGCCGCCCGGGGTCCGCCTCGGCGCCCGCGACCCGCGCCCCGCGGGCCGCGCCGAGCAGCAGGGCCAGACCGGCCCCGCAGTCCAGGCCGAGCAGCCGGGTGCCGGGGCCGACGTCGAGCCGGTCGTACACCGCTTCGTACAGCGGTACGAGCATCCGCTCCTGGATCTCCGCCCAGTCCCGGGCGACGAGCGTCGGTGTCATGCGAAAGCGCTCCTGTCCTCCTTGCCCCCGTTGCCAGAGAACTGCTCATCGGGCCGCTCGTCCAGAGGACGGTGCGACCCGATTCACGCTCAGCGTGCCGGGCGCCGTACCATTCGCGCCATGGCAAAGGCTCCCGTTCTCACCCCCCAGGCGGAGGACTTCCCCCGCTGGTACCAGGATCTGATCAACAAGGCCGAGCTGGCCGACAACGGCCCGGTGCGCGGCACGATGGTCATCCGACCGTACGGCTACGGCCTGTGGGAGCGGATGCAGCAGGAGATGGACGCGCGCATCAAGGATGCGGGCGCCCAGAACGCGTACTTCCCGCTGTTCATTCCGCAGTCGTACCTGACGAGGGAAGCCGAGCACGTCGAGGGCTTCGCCCCCGAGCTGGCGGTCGTCACGCACGGCGGCGGCAAGGAGCTCGAAGAGCCCGTCGTGGTCCGGCCCACGTCCGAGACGATCATCAACGACTACTTCTCCAAGTGGGTGCAGAGCTACCGCGACCTGCCCCTGCTGATCAACCAGTGGGCGAACGTCGTCCGCTGGGAGATGCGTCCGCGCGTCTTCCTCCGTACGAGCGAGTTCCTCTGGCAGGAGGGCCACACCGCCCACGCCACCTACGAGGACGCCCGCGACTACGCCGCGCACATCCACCGGAACGTGTACGGCGACTTCATGACCAACGTCCTCGGCATCGACGTCGTGCTCGGCCGCAAGACGCCCAAGGAGCGCTTCGCCGGCGCCATCAACACCCTCACCCTCGAGGGCATGATGGGCGACGGCAAGGCCCTGCAGCTCGGCACGAGCCACGAGCTCGGCACCAACTTCGCCAAGGCCTTCAACACGCAGTACCTGTCGAAGGAAGGCAAGCAGGAGCTCGTCTGGCAGACCTCGTGGGGCGTTTCGACCCGCATGGTCGGCGGTCTGATCATGTCGCACGGCGACGACAACGGCCTGCGGGTGCCGCCGCGGCTGGCGCACGTCCAGGTCGTCGTGATGGCCATCAAGGGCGACGAGGCCGTGGCGAAGGTCCGCGAGCTCGGTGCCCAGTTGAAGGCCGCCGGCATCCGGGTGCAGATCGACGACCGCGTCGACACCCCCTTCGGCCGCCGGGCCGTGGACTGGGAGCTCAAGGGCGTACCGGTCCGCATCGAGATCGGCCCCCGCGACCTGGAGGCCGGGACCGCGATGCTGGCCCGCCGGATCCCGGGCGGCAAGACCCCGGTGCAGATCGACGCGCTCGCCGACCTGCTGCCCAAGGTCCTGGACGAGGACCAGGCGCAGCTGCTGCGCGAGTCCCGCGAGCGGCGCGAGTCGCGCACCAGCGACGTGTCGACGATCGAGGAGGCCGCCGAGGCCGCGGCCGCCGGCGGCTGGGCGCGGATCCCGTGGGACGTGCTGGGCCCGGAGGGCGAGGCCAAGCTCGGGGAGCAGGCCGTGACCGTGCGGTGCCTGGTCGCCGAGGACGGCTCGGTTCCCGTCTCGGACGACGCCCCCGGCACGATCGCCATTGTGGCGCGCTCGTACTGACGTGACGACCGCACGCTGAAGTGACGGGAGTGATCCCCCGGACGGAGTCCGGGGGATCTCCTGTACGTACCGACTCCTCCGGAGATATGCGCACCCGCCCTCGTCGGGATGCATGAGTGTGAACTGACTGGTACGTGCAAAAAATTTGGAATGGCCCGGAATCGGAACACCGGGGCACCTCGGCTCGTTGTCACGACGTGAGCACGACACCACCTGTACTCGCCGCAGAGCTGGCGCAGGCGTGGGCCGATATTCAGCGGTACCACCCCGAGCTGCCGGACCTTGCCGCACCCGAGTCATTGATCGGGGAGTCTTCGTCCGCGTGTGGCGCGGAGCTCTCCTTCGAACGACTGCTCCACGAGGCAGTCCACGGAATCGCCGCCGCCCGCGGAGTCCGCGACACGTCCCGGGCGGGCCGCTACCACAACCGCAGATTCCTTGCGATCGCCGAGGAGATGGGCCTGGACCACTCCGAGGAGCCGCACGCGAGCAGCGGATTCTCCCTGGTGACGCTCAACCCCGAGGCCAAGCGGCGCTATCGCCCGACCATGGAGCGCCTGCAGCGCGCCCTCAAGGCGCACACGGTCGCGACGGCCGCCGACACCAAGCGCACCTTCCGCGGACCGGCCGCCCGGCACGGCTCCTCGGGCGGGGGCGTGCGGGTCAAGGCGGTCTGCGACTGCGGGCGCAACGTCCGCGTGGTCCCCTCGGTGCTGGCGCAGGCCCCGATCGTGTGCGGCGGCTGTATGAAGCCGTTCCGCATCCCGGAGGTGGCGGTCACCGCGGCCGCGTCCTGACGCGGCGCAGGCATGTGGCACAATGGCTAGCTGTACTCGACAGTCGCATAGGACCCCTCTCTCCTCCGGCTGACGCGTCCATCGGGCACCCGAGTACCGCAACCCCACGTGGCATCTCATGTGCCCAACCACGTCAAGTTCAGGAGACACCACTCCAGTGGCAGTCAAGATCAAGCTCAAGCGCCTCGGCAAGATTCGCCAGCCGCACTACCGCATCGTCGTCGCCGACGCCCGCACCCGCCGGGATGGTCGCGCGATCGAGGAGATCGGTATCTACCACCCGACGTACAACCCGTCGCGCATCGAGGTCAACGGCGAGCGCGCGCAGTACTGGCTGTCGGTCGGCGCCCAGCCCACCGAGGCTGTGCTCGCCATCCTGAAGCTGACCGGTGACTGGCAGGCCCACAAGGGTCTCCCGGCCCCCGCGCCGCTGCTCCAGCCGGCGACGAAGGAAGACAAGCGTCGTTCCTTCGACGAGTTCGCCAAGGCCCTCGAGGGTGGCGACGCCAAGGGCGAGGCCATCACGCAGAAGGCGAAGAAGGCCGACAAGAAGGCGGACGAGGCTGAGGCCGCCGCCGAGTCGACCGAGGCCTGAGCATGCTCGAGGAGGCTCTTGAGCACCTCGTAAAGGGCATTGTGGACAACCCGGACGAAGTGCAGGTCGCCTCGCGCAACCTGCGCCGCGGGCAGGTGCTCGAGGTCCGGGTTCACCCCGACGACCTCGGCAAGGTGATCGGCCGCAACGGCCGCACCGCGCGTGCCCTGCGTACCGTCGTGGGCGCCATCGGCGGCCGCGGGATCCGCGTCGACCTCGTCGACGTGGACCAGGTCCGCTGAGAAGTTGAATCACCGGCACGGGCCGGGGAGGGCTCTTGAGGCCCGCCCCGGCCCGTCGTCGTCTGAACAGGAGAGAAGAGCGTGCAGCTGGTAGTCGCGCGGATCGGCCGCGCCCACGGGATCAAGGGCGAGGTCACCGTCGAGGTACGGACCGACGAGCCGGAGCTGCGGCTCGGGCCCGGTGCCGTCCTCCACACCGAACCCGCCTCGGTCGGACCGCTGACCATCGAGACCGGGCGCGTCCACAGCGGCCGTCTCCTGCTGCGCTTCGCGGGCGTCAAGGACCGCACCGCCGCCGAGGCGCTGCGCAACACCCTGCTGATCGCCGACGTGGACCCCGCGGAGCTCCCCGAGGAGCCGGACGAGTACTACGACCACCAGCTGATGGACCTCGACGTGGTCCTCGCCGACGGCACCGAGATCGGCCGGATCACCGAGATCTCGCACCTGCCCTCGCAGGACCTGTTCATCGTCGAGCGCCCGGACGGCTCCGAGGTGATGATCCCCTTCGTCGAGGAGATCGTGACCGAGATCGACCTGGAGCAGCAGCGCGCCGTCATCGACCCGCCCCCGGGGCTGATCGACGACCGTGCGGAGGTCGTGTCCGCGCGTGACGCCGAGGCCGAAGCCTGATGCGGCTCGACGTCGTCACGATCTTCCCCGAGTACCTGGAACCGCTGAACGTCTCGCTCGTCGGCAAGGCGCGGGCGCGCGGCCAGCTCGACGTCCACGTCCACGACCTGCGGGACTGGACGTACGACCGGCACAACACCGTCGACGACACCCCGTACGGCGGCGGCCCCGGCATGGTCATGAAGACCGAGCCGTGGGGGGACTGCCTCGACGACGCCCTGGCCGACGGCTACGAGACCGGGGCGCACGGCCCCGTGCTCGTCGTGCCCACGCCCAGCGGCCGGCCCTTCACCCAGGAGCTCGCCGTCGAGCTCTCCGAGCGGCCCTGGCTGGTCTTCACGCCCGCGCGCTACGAGGGCATCGACCGTCGCGTCATCGACGAGTACGCCACCCGCATGCCCGTCTACGAGGTCTCCATCGGCGACTACGTCCTGGCCGGCGGCGAGGCCGCGGTCCTGGTGGTCACCGAGGCCGTGGCCCGGCTGCTGCCCGGGGTGCTGGGCAACGCCGAGTCCCACCGCGACGACTCCTTCGCCCCCGGAGAGATGGCCAACCTCCTCGAAGGGCCCGTGTACACCAAGCCGCCGCAGTGGCGCGGGCGCGGGATCCCCGACGTGCTGCTGAGCGGCCACCACGGGAAGATCGCCCGCTGGCGGCGGGACGAGGCGTTCACCCGTACCGCCCGCAACCGCCCGGACCTGCTGGAGCGCACGCCGGCGTCGGCCTTCGACAAGAAGGACCGCGAGATGCTGAGCCTGCTGGGCTGGTCCCCGGCTCCGGACGGCCGATTTTGGCGCAGGCCGGAGGCCGTGGAAGAATAGGCGGCTGCTGTACGCCCGAGGACGCCCCTGCCACAGGGGGACCGTCGTCCACCGGGTGGTGCGGCTCCCGAATTCTCTACGGAAACCCGCATCGGCGACCTGTGGCGTCGTGCGAAGAAAGCAGACGAAGAACATGTCTTCTCTCCTGGATGGCGTCAACGCCGCCTCCCTGCGTTCGGACGTCCCGGCCTTCCGCCCCGGTGACACCGTCAACGTGCACGTCCGAGTGATCGAGGGCAACCGCTCCCGTATCCAGCAGTTCAAGGGCGTTGTCATCCGTCGCCAGGGCTCTGGCGTCTCCGAGACCTTCACCGTCCGCAAGGTCTCCTTCAGCATCGGCGTGGAGCGCACCTTCCCGGTGAACTCCCCGATCTTCGAGAAGATCGAGCTCGTCACCCGCGGTGACGTGCGTCGCGCGAAGCTGTACTACCTCCGTGAGCTCCGCGGCAAGGCCGCGAAGATCAAGGAGAAGCGCGACAACTGATCGCGTCTCCGGGTCCCGGGGGTGGCCGGATAGGCTCCCCCCGATGGACACCGAAGCACGACTCACGCAGCGCGGCCGCTCTTCCTCCGGAAACGGGGAGGCGCGGTCGCGCTTCGCGCGTTTCCGGCCCGGTACGTCCCTGCTGCCGCGCTCCCCGTGGCGGCGGGCCGGTCTGCTGGGCGCGGTCTGCGCGGTGTTCCTGCTGCTCCTGAGCAGCTTCGTCGTACAGCCCTTCCTGATCCCGAGCCGCTCGATGGAGCCGACCCTGCGCATCGGGGACCGGGTGCTCGTGAACAAGCTGGCGTACCGTTTCGGCGGTGCTCCTGCACGCGGCGACGTGGTCGTCTTCGACGGCGCCGGGTCCTTCCTGGACGAGGCACCGGAGGGCAACCCCGTGGGGGACCTGCTCCACGGCGCGGCCGCGGCGGTCGGCCTCGCGGAGCCGGCCGACACGGACTTCGTGAAACGCGTCGTCGCGGTCGGCGGCGACGACGTGGTGTGCTGCGACGCACGGGGCCGGATGCGTGTGAACGGCGTCCCGGTGGACGAGGCATACCTGTACCCCGGGGACGCGCCGTCGAAGGTGCCCTTCCGGACCGTGGTGCCGCTGGGGACCCTGTGGGTGATGGGCGACCACCGGTCGCAGTCGCGCGACTCCCGGGACCGCCTCGGGAGCCCGGGAGGCGGGATGGTGCCGGTGGAGAAGGTGATCGGGCGGGTCGACTGGATCGGCTGGCCGTTCTCCCGGTGGCGCGCGATCGACGCCGTGGAGGCTTACGGCGGCCCGGCCGCCGCGGCGAGACCCGGCGGGGGCCATGGGTAGCCGGGGCCGGCCCCGCGGAGCCGCGGCGCGCCTGCGGGCGGACGCGGAGGCGGCCACCCCGACCCTGGGGCGTGCGGAGCGGCGCAGGCTGGCCCGGCGGGTCAAGCGGCGGCGGCGTACCCGGCGGGCGGGCGAGCTGCCGCTGCTGGTCGTGGTGGCCCTCCTCATAGCCCTGCTGCTCAAGACCTTCCTGGTGCAGGCGTTCGTCATCCCCTCCGGGTCGATGGAGCAGACCATCCGGATCGGCGACCGGGTGCTGGTCGACAAGCTGACGCCGTGGTTCGGCACCAGGCCGGAGCGCGGGGACGTCGTGGTGTTCAAGGACCCCGGCGGCTGGCTCAAGGACGAGACCCGGCGGGTGGAGCCGGACCCCGTGGGCGTCAAGCAGGTCAAGCAGGTCCTCACCTTCATCGGCCTGCTGCCCTCGGCCGACGAACAAGACCTGATCAAGAGGGTCGTCGGCGTCGGCGGGGACCGGGTGGTCTGCTGCGACGAGCGCGGCAAGGTCACGGTCAACGGCGCCGCGCTCGACGAGCCGTACGTGAACCCGGGGAACTCACCCTCCGACATCAGGTTCGACGTGAAGGTGCCCGCGGGACGCCTGTTCGTGATGGGCGACCACCGGGCGAACTCCGCCGACTCGCGCTTCCACCTGGACGAGCCCCACCAGGGAACGATCTCCGAGGAAGGCGTCGTCGGGCGGGCCGTCGTGATCGCCTGGCCCTTCGGCCACTGGCGGAAGCTGGAGGAGCCGGTCACCTTCCGCTCCGTACCGGAACCAGCGCGCCGGGGGCGCCGTAGGGCCCGGGCCGTCGCATAGTCTGTGCTCTTGGACACGAACTCCCGGATCTCCGGGCTCTTTCGATTCTTCGGGATCGCCGGAGCGCCCGGTTCTTCCGTGGAACGGTCCGGCCCCCGACCCCTGCGGAACTCCCGCTCGTTAGGGGAGTGGAGGGTCCGTGTCTTTCCGGACGCGGGCGGCAGACGGAGTGAGGAGTGGACGTGGGGGATGTGGCGGTCGGCGCACGGTCCGGACGCGAGGAACCCGAAGAGCGGCCGGAGGTTGCTGTGGACAGCGAGGCCGACCGGCCCGGCGGATCCGGTGAGGCCGGGGACGAGGACAGCGGCGAGCAGGACGGCGCCGCGCCCAGGCAGCGTTCCTTCTGGAAGGAACTGCCCCTCCTCATCGGCATCGCGCTGATCCTCGCCCTGCTGATCAAGACGTTCCTCGTACAGGCGTTCTCGATCCCGTCCGACTCGATGCAGAACACCCTGCAGCGCGGCGACCGGGTCCTGGTGGACAAGCTCACGCCGTGGTTCGGGTCCGAGCCCGAGCGCGGCGAGGTCGTCGTCTTCCACGACCCGAACAACTGGCTGGAGGGCGAACCGACCCCGGACCCCAACGCCGTGCAGAAGTTCCTGAGCTTCATCGGCCTGATGCCTTCGGCCGAGGAGAAGGACCTGATCAAGCGGGTCATCGCGGTCGGCGGGGACACGGTCGAGTGCAGCAAGGGCGGGCCGGTCAAGGTCAACGGCAAGGCCCTCGTGGAGCCGTACATCTTCCCCGGGAACACCGCCTGCGACGACAAGCCGTTCGGCCCGTTCAAGGTGCCCGACGACAAGATCTGGGTGATGGGCGACCACCGCCAGAACTCGTACGACTCCCGCTGGCACATGGACGACGCGACCAAGGGCTTCGTGCCGGTGGACAAGGTCGTCGGCCGGGCCGTGGTGATCGCATGGCCGGTGACCCGCTGGGCGACCCTGCCGGTCCCGGACACCTTCGACCAGCCGGGCATCAACAAGGCCGCCGCGGCGGCGCTGGGCGCGGCGCCGGTGGGCGCGGGCCTGGTGGGCGCGCTGCCGCTGGTGCTGTGGCGCCGCCGCAGGGTGACCCGCAGCGAGGGCTGACCCGGAGCGTACTGCCGGGTAGGGTGCCGTCCCAGGTCACGACTCCGGAGTGTGGGGGCGCTGGGATGGGCGGAACGGGCAGTACCGCAGGACAACGACGCGGTGGCGACGGCCACGGCAGACTCGGCAGCGTGCTGTCGGGGATTGCCGTGGCCGTCGGTTTTGCGCTCTTCCTCGGCGGGTTCGTGTGGGGCGCGCTGGTGTACCAGCCGTACACCATCCCCAGCGACTCGATGGTGCCGACCGTGAAGCCGGGCGACCGGCTGCTGGCGCAGCGCATCGACGGCTCCGAGGTGCGCCGCGGCGACGTCGTCGTCTTTACTGATGCGGTGTGGAGCAACGCACCGATGGTCAAGCGCGTGGTCGGCGTCGGCGGCGACACTGTCTCCTGCTGCGGCGAGGGCGGCCGGCTGACGGTCAACGGCACCCCGGTCGACGAGCCCTACCTCGGGCTCTTCAAGGAGAAGGCCTCCGACACCCCCTTCGAGGTCACGGTCCCCGAGGGCAAGCTCTTCCTGCTGGGTGACCAGCGGGGCGCCTCGCTGGACTCCCGGTCGCACATCGCCGAGGCCGGACAAGGATCCGTGTCCCGGTCGGCGGTCACCGCCCGTGTGGACGCGGTCGCCTGGCCCTCGCCGGCGATGGTGGAGCGGCCGAAGGCCTTCGCGGCGCTGCCCGGCGGCATCTCCGCTGCAGGGCCGCTCAAGATGCAGCTGACCGCCGTGGTGGCAGGCGCCCTGCTGGTGCTGGCAGGGGCCGCGTACGGACCGCTGGCGAAGCTCGCCGGCCGGCGCCGCCGCCCCGCCGGCGGAGTGCCGGGCGGGGGGCCGCGGGAGCAGGCCCGTGTCGGCTGACCCGGCGCCCGCTGCGGGACCGCCCGGGGTGCGCAAGGTGTCCCGGGTCGTCCTGCTGGACCCCCGGGACCGGATCCTGCTGCTGCACGGCTTCGAGCCGGCGGACCCCGCCCACGACTGGTGGTTCACCCCGGGCGGCGGCCTGGAGGGCGCGGAGACCCGGGAGCAGGCCGCGCTGCGGGAGCTGGCGGAGGAGACCGGGATCACGGACGTCGAGCTGGGACCGGTGCTGTGGCGCCGGTACTGCTCCTTCCCCTTCGACGGGCGCCGCTGGGAGCAGGACGAGTGGTACTTCCTGGCCCGTACGGAGCAGACCGAGACGGCGCCGGCGGGGCTCACGGAGCTGGAGCGGCGCAGCGTGACCGGGGCCAGGTGGTGGACCTCCGAGGAACTGTCCGCGGCCCGTGAGACGGTGTACCCGACCAGACTCGGCGAGCTGCTCCGCACGCTGCTCGACGAGGGTCCTCCGGGTGCGCCGGTGGTCTTGGCCCCGGAAATCGTTTAGGGGCGTACCGGCCTGGCGCACAATAGGGGGACGCACGGCTGAAGGGGAACATGCCATGAGCGCCGAGGACCTCGAGAAGTACGAGACCGAGATGGAGCTGAAGCTCTATCGCGAGTACCGCGACGTCGTCGGGCTGTTCAAGTACGTGATCGAGACGGAACGCCGTTTCTACCTCACCAACGACTACGAGATGCAGGTGCACTCGGTGCAGGGCGAGGTGTTCTTCGAGGTCTCGATGGCCGATGCCTGGGTCTGGGACATGTACCGGCCGGCCCGCTTCGTCAAGCAGGTCCGTGTGCTGACCTTCAAAGACGTGAACATCGAGGAGCTCAACAAGAGCGACCTCGAGCTTCCGGGTGGCTGAGATATCCACAACGCCTGAGTTGTCCACCAAGATCCACTAGTCGGCTGCGGGTGCGGGATCTTCGGTACCGGAGGTGGTACCGATGGACGCACAGGGCGTTGCGGCGGACACGGCCCGGCAGGCGCTGGGGCGGTACGGCGAGGAGCTGGCCGCGCGGCGGCTGGCCGAGGCCGGGATGACGGTGATCGCGCGGAACTGGCGCTGCCGGAGCGGGGAGATCGACATCCTCGCGCGGGACGGTGACGCGCTGGTGGTGTGCGAGGTCAAGACCCGCCGGGCGGGTCTCTTCGAGCACCCGATGGCCGCGCTGCGGGCGGGCAAGGCCGAGCGGCTCCGAAGGCTGGCGGGCCGCTGGCTCGCGGACCACGGCGGACCCCCGCCGGGCGGGGTGCGGATCGACCTCGTCGGCGTGGTGCTGCCGCGCCGAGGCGCGCCGGTGGTCGAGCACGCCAGGGGGGTGGCCTGAGATGGGCTTCGCCCGTGCGTGCTCCGTGGCGCTGGTCGGTGTGGAGGGCGTCGTCGTGGAGGTCCAGGCCGACCTGGAACCGGGCGTCGCGGCCTTCACCCTGGTCGGGCTGCCGGACAAGACCCTGGTCGAGAGCAGGGACCGGGTCAGGGCGGCCGTGGTGAACTCCGGCGCCGAATGGCCGCAGAAGAAGCTCACCGTGGGGCTCAGTCCGGCCTCCGTGCCCAAGTCCGGGAGCGGATTCGACCTGGCCGTCGCCGCCGCCGTGCTGGGGGCGGCCGAGCGGATCGACCCCGGGGAGATCGCCGACCTGGTGCTCATCGGGGAACTGGGACTGGACGGCCGGGTGCGGCCGGTCCGCGGGATCCTGCCCGCCGTGCTCGCCGCCGCCGAGGCGGGGTACCGGCAGGTGGTGGTTCCCGCGCAGTCCGCCGCCGAGGCCGCGCTCGTCCCCGAGGTCTCGGTCCTGGGGGTGCGCAGCCTGCGCCAGCTGATCGCCGTGCTGACCGACGGTGAGGTGCCGGCGGAGGAAGCGCCCGACCACCCGGGACGGCCCGACGCCATGCTCGCGGGACTGATGGTGCCGGGCGCCGGCGCGGGCAGCGGGCTCTCCGGCGGATCCGGGGAACCGCCCGACCTCGCGGACGTCGCCGGGCAGCGGTCCGCCCGGCGGGCCCTGGAGGTCGCCGCGGCCGGCGGCCACCACCTCTTCCTTTCGGGCCCGCCCGGCGCCGGGAAGACGATGCTGGCCGAGCGGCTGCCCGGGATCCTCCCGCGGCTCACCCGGCAGGAGTCCCTGGAAGTGACCGCGGTGCACTCCGTCGCCGGGATCCTGCCGCCCGGCGAACCGCTGGTGAGCGCACCGCCCTACTGCGCTCCGCACCACTCGGCGACGATGCAGTCGCTCGTCGGCGGGGGGAACGGCCTGCCGAGGCCGGGCGCCGTCTCCCTCGCCCACCGCGGAGTGCTTTTCCTGGACGAGGCGCCGGAGTTCAGCGGCCGCACCCTCGACGCCCTGCGCCAGCCGCTCGAATCCGGGCAGGTGGTCATCGCGAGGGCGGCCGGCGTGGTCCGGCTGCCCGCCCGCTTCCTGCTGGTCCTCGCCGCCAACCCCTGCCCGTGCGGGCGGCACACGTTGCACGGATCCGGCTGCGAATGTCCGGCCTCGGTGATCCGGCGCTACCAGGCCAGGCTCTCCGGGCCCCTGTTGGACCGGGTGGACCTCAGGGTCGAGGCCGAACCGGTCACCCGCTCCGATCTGCTCGGCCAGGGCGGCCGGGGCGAGTCCAGCGCCGCCGTCGCCGGCCGCGTCCGGGAGGCCAGGGCGCGGGCCGCGGCCCGGCTCGCCGACACTCCCTGGTCCATCAACGCCGAAGTGCCCGGACACGAGCTGCGCACGCGCTGGCAGGCCGCCCCGGGGGCGCTGGCCCAGGCGGAGCGTGACATGGAGCGCGGGCTGCTCACGGCACGCGGACTGGACCGGGTGCTCAGGGTCGCCTGGACCGTCGCCGACCTCGGCGGACGGGACCGGCCCGAGGCCCTGGACGTGGCCGTCGCCCTCGAACTGCGCACGGGCATCGCCCGCGGAGCGCAGCTCCTGACGGCAGGTGCGGCATGAGCGGGACCGTGCCCACACAGGAGGAGAGGTTCGCGCGGGCCGCGCTCACGCGGGTGCTGGAGCCGGGCGACGAGCACGGAGGCCGCTGGCTGAGGGAGTTCGGGGCAGTCCCCCTGCTGCGGCTGCTGACGGCGCCGGGCTTCGAGGAGGGCACGCTGGCCGGAGCGGCTCCCGACCGGATCGCCGGATACCGCAGACGGGCCGCGGCCGCAGACCCCGCCGCCGATCTGGCGGCGGCCGAGGAAACCGGCGCGCGCTTCGTGTGCCCCGGCGAACCGGACTGGCCCGGCCAGCTGGACGACCTGGGCGACGCCCGGCCGTTGGGCCTGTGGGTGCGGGGCCGGCCGTCCCTGCGGATGTGGGCCCTGCGCTCGGTCGCCGTGGTCGGAGCGCGGGCCTGTACTCCGTACGGGGCGCACATGGCGGCCACGCTGGCCGCCGGGCTCGCCGAGCGCGGCTGGGTGGTGGTCTCGGGAGCGGCGTACGGCATCGACGGCGCCGCGCACCGCGGAGTGCTGGCCGCGGGCGGGGCGACCGCCGCGGTGCTGGCCTGCGGAGTCGACACCAGCTATCCGCGCGGGCACGCCGGACTGCTGGGGCGGATCGCGGAACAGGGCCTGCTCATCGGGGAGCTGCCGCCCGGCAGCCATCCGACGCCCAGCCGGTTCATCCAGCGCAACCGCGTGATCGCCGCCCTGACCCGGGGGACCGTGGTCGTCGAGGCCGCGTACCGCAGCGGCTCCCTGGTCACGGCCCGCGGAGCGCAGCGGCTGGGACGGCACACCATGGGCGTGCCGGGGCCCGCGACCAGCGGACTCTCGGCAGGCGTGCACGAACTGCTGCGGGGCGAGGGGGTGCTGGTCACGGACGCCGAGGAAGTGATCGAGCTGATCGGGGAGATGGGGGAACTGGCACAACCGCGGCGCGGGCCGCTGTGTGCGCGCGACCTGCTCGACCCGCGCACCGCGCGGGTGCTGGAGGCGCTCCCGGCTGGGCGCGCCGCCGACGCCGCGGAGGTCGCGCTCGCCGCCGCCTCGGACACCGATGAAGTCATCGGCAGACTGTACGAACTTCACTCTCTGGGGTTCGTCGAACGGCAAGGCGACGCCTGGCAGTTGACCACTCGGCGGGATGACCCCGGCAGACAAACCGGCTCCGTCCGGCGAGGCGGTACTTGACCTGGGGCGTTCCGGTGAAAGGGTGAAGCCGATGAGATACGCCGTCTTCCCGGTCTCACCCTCCGGAGCTGCGCACCCGGTGCCGGACCCGGACCGCCCGCGCGTCACCGGGAGCCCGTGCGCCCCCTCGCGATCCCGTACTCTTCGCGCACCGCGACAGTCCAGTCACGCTACGCTCGCAAGGATTCCGAACCGGCCCCGGCCTCCCGCTCAGATCAGCCAGACCACAGCAGAACGGCTCAAGGCGACGCATGCCCCAGCACACCTCCGGGTCTGACCGCGCTGCGGTGCCCCCTGCTGCCCGCGGCAGCGTGCGGCCCACCGCACCCTCGTCCCTGGACGAGCTCTGGCGGTCGTACAAGGACACCGGCGACGAGCGTCTGCGGGAGCAGCTGATCCTGCACTATTCGCCGCTGGTGAAGTACGTGGCGGGGCGGGTGAGCGTGGGGCTGCCGCCCAACGTCGAGCAGGCGGACTTCGTCTCCTCCGGGGTGTTCGGGCTCATCGACGCCATCGAGAAGTTCGACATCGAGCGCTCGATCAAGTTCGAGACGTATGCGATCACGCGGATCCGGGGCGCGATGATCGACGAGCTGCGCGCGCTGGACTGGATCCCGCGGTCGGTGCGGCAGAAGGCGCGGGCCGTGGAGCGTGCCTACGCGACGCTGGAGGCGCAGCTGAGGCGCACGCCCACCGAGGGCGAGGTCGCCTCGGAGATGGGGATCGGCCTGGAGGAACTGCACGCGGTATTCAGTCAGTTGTCGCTGGCGAACGTCGTCGCCCTGGAGGAGCTGCTGCACGTCGGCGGCGAGGGCGACCGGCTCAGCCTGATGGACACCCTGGAGGACACCGCCGCGGACAACCCCGTGGCCGTGGCGGAGGACCGGGAGCTGCGCCGGCTGCTCGCGCGCGCCATCAACACGCTGCCCGAGCGGGAGAAGACGGTGGTGACCCTCTACTACTACGAAGGCCTCACACTGGCCGAGATCGGGAACGTCCTGGGCGTGACCGAGAGCCGGGTGAGCCAGATCCACACCAAGTCGGTGCTCCAGCTGAGGGCGAAGCTGGCCGATGTGGGCCGGTGAGGGCGCCGTCCGTCCGTAAAGTGGAAGGGTGCCCAGGATTCGAGCGGCCTCCGTGGCCGAGCACCGGACGATGCAGCGCGGCGCCCTGCTTGATGCCGCGCGTTCCCTCCTGTCCGAGGGGGGGACGGACGCGCTGACGTTCCCCGCCCTCGCCGAGCGGACCGGGCTGGCCCGCTCCTCCGTCTACGAGTACTTCCGTTCGCGCGCCGCGGTGGTGGAAGAGCTGTGCGCCGTGGACTTCCCGGTGTGGGCGGCGGAGATCGAGGCCGCGATGGAGGCCCAGGAGGCCCCCGAGGCCAAGATCGAGGCCTACGTGCGCAGCCAGCTGTCCCTGGTCGGCGACCGGCGGCACCGGGCCGTGGTCGCGATCTCGGCCGGCGAGCTGGATGCGGGGGCCCGGGAGAAGATCCGGGCGGCGCACGGCGGCCTCATCGCCATGATCGTGGAGGCGCTGGGCGCCCTCGGGCACCGGCAGCCCCGGCTCGCGGCCATGCTGCTCCAGGGCATCGTCGACGCCGCGGTCCGCCGGATCGAGCTCGGTGCGGCCGAGGACCCCGCCGAGGTCGCCGACGCCGCCGTCGCGATGGCCCTGCGGGGCGTCGGCGGCTGACCCGCGGCGGCAGGCTCTCAGGGCAGCAGCGGCAGCGGCAGCGGCAGCAGCCGCGGCTCGGGCCGGGGGAGCAGGGTCAGCGGGTTCAGGTACGTCTCGCCCGCGAGGAGGCCCCAGTGCAGGCAGGACTGCGGGCAGTGGGCGCCCGAGGTGAGGACCGCCACCGGCCGGCCCGCGGTGACCTGCTCGCCCTCCCCGACCAGCGGCCGCACCGGCTCGTACGTCGTGCGCAGCCCGCCCGGGAGGGTGAGGGACAGCACGCCGCGCCCCGCCACCTGTCCGGCGTAATGCACCCGCCCGGGGCCGACGGCCCGCACCTCCGCGCCGACCGGCGCCGCGAGGTCCACCCCGCGGTGTCCGGCGGCGTACGGAGTGGGCGGCGGCTGCCACCACCGCAGCACCCGCAGCGGGGCGGGCAGCGGGCGGGCCGCCGCGGAGTGCGCGGGCGGCGGCAGCAGCGTGAACAGCAGGGCGAGGGCGAGTGCGGTCATGGCCCCACGCTGCCGCGACGGGCCGGTCCGGCGGGCCGGCCTGTGGACGGCGGGGCCGCTGTGGACAGGCACGTCACCCGGCACGGGCACGGGTCCCGTACACTTCTTGTGGCGATCCGGGTCACCGGGTCGACTTCGCACGCCCCGCCACCCGGCCCGCAAGGGCAGGTGGCCGCGCTCCTCGGTCCCTCGTGGCACGGCGCGTCGGGGCGTCAGGCGCGGCAGCCGTCCGGCAGTCGCGATAACCGAGCACCTCAAGGAGTACGGCCATGGCCGTCGTCACGATGCGGGAGCTGCTGGAAAGCGGCGTCCACTTCGGTCACCAGACCCGTCGCTGGAACCCGAAGATGAAGCGCTTCATCTTCACCGAGCGCAACGGCATCTACATCATCGACCTGCTCCAGTCGCTGTCGTACATCGACCGCGCCTACGAGTTCGTCAAGGAGACCGTCGCGCACGGCGGCTCCATCATGTTCGTCGGCACCAAGAAGCAGGCGCAGGAAGCGATCGCCGAGCAGGCGACCCGCGTCGGCATGCCCTACGTGAACCAGCGCTGGCTGGGCGGCATGCTCACCAACTTCTCCACCGTCTACAAGCGTCTGCAGCGCCTCAAGGAGCTCGAGCAGATCGACTTCGAGGACGTGGCCGCCTCCGGTCTCACCAAGAAGGAGCTCCTGGTCCTCTCGCGCGAGAAGGCCAAGCTGGAGAAGACCCTCGGTGGTATCCGCGAGATGCAGAAGGTGCCCAGCGCCGTCTGGATCGTCGACACCAAGAAGGAGCACATCGCCGTCGGTGAGGCGCGCAAGCTCCACATCCCGGTCGTCGCGATCCTCGACACCAACTGCGACCCCGACGAGGTCGACTACAAGATCCCGGGCAACGACGACGCGATCCGCTCCGTCACCCTGCTCACCCGCGTGATCGCCGACGCCGTCGCCGAGGGCCTCATCGCCCGTTCCGGCGTTGCCGCCGGTGACTCGAAGCCGGGCGACAAGGTCATCGGCGAGCCGCTCGCCGAGTGGGAGCGCGACCTGCTCGAGGGCGAGAAGAAGGCTGACGACGCCGTCGAGGCTCCGGCCGCCGACGCCGCCGCTGCCGAGGCTCCGGCTGCTGCCGAGGCCCCCGCCGCCGAGGCCCCCGCCGCCGAGGCCCCGGCCGCGGACGCCGAGCAGGCCTGACCCACTGAGAGCGCCCCGAGTTCACGCTCAGGGCACTCACAGCACGGACGATGACGACGGGGGACGGTGCCACAAGCGCCGGCCCCCGCCGTTCACCCGTAGATCTACGACTTCGAGAGAGAATCACAGACTCATGGCGAACTACACCGCCGCTGACGTCAAGAAGCTCCGCGAGCTCACCGGCGCCGGCATGATGGACTGCAAGAAGGCCCTCGACGAGGCCGACGGCAACGTCGACAAGGCCGTCGAGGCGCTCCGCATCAAGGGCCAGAAGGGCGTCGCCAAGCGCGAGGGCCGTTCTGCCGAGAACGGTGCCGTCGTCTCCGTCCTCGCCGACGACAAGACCTCCGGTGTCCTCGTCGAGCTGAAGTGCGAGACGGACTTCGTCGCCAAGGGTGACAAGTTCCAGGCCGTCGCCAACACCATCGCCGCGCACGTCGCCGCGACCTCCCCGGCCGACATCGAGGCCCTGCTGGCCTCGGAGATCGAGGCCGGCAAGACCGTCCAGGCGTTCGTGGACGAGGCCAACGCCAACCTGGGCGAGAAGATCGTCCTGGACCGCTTCGCGCAGTACGCCGACGGCTTCGTCACCGCGTACATGCACCGCACGATGCCCGACCTGCCCCCGCAGATCGGTGTTCTCGTCGAGCTCGACAAGGACAGCGACGTCGCCCGCGGCATCGCGCAGCACATCGCCGCGTTCGCGCCGAAGTACCTCTCCAAGGAGGACGTGCCGGCCGACGTCGTCGAGTCCGAGCGCCGCGTCGCCGAGGAGACCACCCGCGCCGAGGGCAAGCCCGAGGCCGCCCTGCCGAAGATCGTCGAGGGTCGCCTCAACGGCTTCTTCAAGGACGCCACGCTGCTCGGCCAGCCGTACGCGCTGGACAACAAGAAGTCCGTCCAGCAGATCCTGGACGAGGCCGGTGTCACCCTGAAGCGTTTCACCCGCATCAAGGTCGGCATCTGAGTCCGTCCGTACGCGACGGACACCGGACCCCGGTAGGGTCTGAAGCAGTCGCCCGCGTTCGCGCAGGACGACCGCAGATCTGACGAGGAGGCCATTGCCGTAGAGGGAACCGCAAGGACCCACCGGCAATGGCCTTCTTCGTATGTGCACGAGGAGATCTCCATGAATCAGGGCGTGGACCCCCACACCGCTTCCGAAGACCAGAGCGACCACGACAAGAAGGGCCGCCGCTTCATGCTGAAGCTGTCGGGCGAGGCCTTCTCCGGCGGCGGCGGACTGGGTGTCGACCCCGACGTCGTGCACGCCATCGCGCGCGAGATCGCGGCCGTCGTCCGCGACGGCGCCGAGATCGCCGTCGTCATCGGCGGCGGCAACTTCTTCCGCGGCGCCGAGCTGCAGCAGCGCGGC
This sequence comes from Streptomyces sp. NPDC037401, assembly GCF_055602345.1. Classification (NCBI taxonomy): domain Bacteria; kingdom Bacillati; phylum Actinomycetota; class Actinomycetes; order Kitasatosporales; family Streptomycetaceae; genus Streptomyces; species Streptomyces sp. NPDC037401. The sequence continues at coordinate 88,665 of NZ_JBVJWO010000002.1, read as the reverse complement.
ATGGACCGTGCCCGGTCCGACTACATGGGCATGCTCGGCACGGTCATGAACTGCCTTGCCCTCCAGGACTTCCTGGAGAAGGAGGGCATCGACTCCCGCGTCCAGACCGCCATCACGATGGGCCAGGTCGCGGAGCCGTACATCCCCCTGCGTGCCGTACGGCACCTGGAGAAGGGCCGCGTCGTCATCTTCGGCGCCGGCATGGGCATGCCGTACTTCTCCACCGACACCACCGCCGCCCAGCGCGCCCTGGAGATCGACGCCGAGGCGCTTCTCATGGGCAAGAACGGCGTGGACGGGGTCTACGACTCCGACCCCAAGACCAACCCGGACGCGGTGAAGTTCGACGCGCTCGAGTACGGCGAGGTGCTCTCCCGCGACCTCAAGGTCGCCGACGCCACCGCCATCACGCTGTGCCGTGACAACAAGCTGCCGATCCTCGTGTTCGAGCTCCTGGCGGAGGGCAATATCGCCCGCGCCGTCAAGGGTGAGAAGATCGGCACGCTGGTGAGCGACCAGGGCACCCGGGCCTGAGTCTCCGGGCCCCCCGCCCCCGCCCGAACCATCCACTCAAGACATGCAGGAGCACGTGGTGATCGAAGAAATCCTCCTCGAGGCCGAGGAGAAGATGGAGAAGGCCGTCGTGGTCGCCAAGGAGGACTTCGCCGCGATCCGCACCGGCCGTGCGCACCCGGCGATGTTCAACAAGATCGTGGCGGACTACTACGGTGCCATCACGCCCATCAACCAGCTCGCGTCCTTCTCGGTGCCCGAGCCGCGCATGGCCGTGGTCACCCCGTTCGACTCGAGCGCGCTGCGCAACATCGAGCAGGCCATCCGGGACTCCGACCTGGGCGTCAACCCCAGCAACGACGGCCGTATCATCCGGGTGACCTTCCCCGAGCTCACCGAGGAGCGCCGCCGCGACTACATCAAGGTCGCGCGCACCAAGGCCGAGGACTCGAAGGTCTCCATCCGCTCCGTGCGCCGCAAGGCCAAGGACGCCCTCGACAAGCTCGTCAAGGACAAGGAGTCCGGCGAGGACGAGGTGCGCCGCGCGGAGAAGGAGCTCGACGACACCACCGCGAAGTACGTCGCGCAGGTCGACGAGCTGCTCAAGCACAAGGAAGCCGAGCTCCTCGAGGTCTGATGAACGACTCTCCCTGGGTGGCCTCGCCGGGCGCCGGATTCTCCGGCGGCCGGCAGCCGTCCGACCTGGGGCCTGTCCCGGAGACGGTTCCGGCGGGTCCCGCATACGATGCGCTGGCGGGCCCGCACACTCGGCCCATGCCCATCGTGCCCGACCGCTTCGGAGACCCGGAAGCACGCGACCGGGGGGTTGCTCAGCCGAGCGCCCCCCTGTTCCGCGACGAGACGCCGCTGCAGGAGCCCATGCCCACGCCGCCCCCTTCGCCGGCCCCCCAGGCCTCGCAGCCGCCGCAGAAGAAGCGTGCGGGGCGGGATCTGCGTGCCGCCATAGGGGTCGGCGTCGGCCTCGGCGCGGTCATCTTCGCCTCGCTGTTCATCGTGAAGGCGGTCTTCGTCGGCGTCATCGTCGTCGCGGTGGTCGTCGGCCTCTGGGAGCTGACCTCCCGGCTGGCCGAGCGCAAGGAGATCAAGGCGCCGCTCGTCCCGCTCGCGATCGGCGGCGCGGCGATGGTCGTCGCCGGATACGTACGCGGTGCCGAGGGCGCCTGGGTCGCCATGGCGCTCACCGCGCTGGCGGTGCTCGTCTGGCGGATGACCGACCCTCCCGAGGGCTACCTGAAGGACGTCACGGCGGGTGTCTTCGCGGCGTTCTACGTGCCGTTCCTGGCCACCTTCGTGGCGATGCTGCTCACGGCCGACGACGGTCCGCAGCGCGTGGTCACCTTCCTGGTGCTCACGGTGGTCAGCGATACCGGGGCCTACGCCGTCGGCTGGCGCTTCGGCAAGCACAAGCTCGCGCCGCGCATCAGCCCCGGGAAGACCCGCGAGGGCCTGCTCGGCGCTGTCGCGTTCGCCATGGGCGCCGGCGCGCTGTGCATGGAGTACCTCATCGACGGCGGCTCCTGGTGGCAGGGCCTGCTGCTGGGCCTCGCGGTCGCGGTCAGCGCCACCCTCGGCGACCTGGGCGAATCGATGATCAAGAGGGACCTGGGCATCAAGGACATGGGCACGCTGCTGCCGGGCCACGGCGGCATCATGGACCGGCTGGACTCGCTGCTGCCCACCGCTCCGGTGGTGTGGCTGCTGCTGGCGCTCTTCGTCGGCACGGGCTGAGCAGGATCCGCGTCCGGCGGAGCCGCAAACCGGGCACTGTATCCTGAAGGGCGCGCCACTTTCGAGTGGCGCGCCTTTTCCGTCCCGCGACCGCGCGGACGGACCCCATGAGGTCTCCCGGCTCCGGTCGAGCCATCCGTCCGCTCCGCTCCGCGGAGGCGCGCCCAGGCCTCGCCGTACCGAGGAGTACCTTCCATGGCCCCCCGTCCCGCACCGGGCGAGCTGACCTTCGTCGCGCCCCGCGGCGCCAAGAAGCCGCCGCGCCACCTGGCCGACCTCTCGCCCGCCGAGCGCCGTGAGGCCGTCGCCGCGATCGGCGAGAAGCCCTTCCGTGCCAAGCAGCTCTCGCAGCACTACTTCGCCCGGTACGCGCACGACCCGGCCGAGTGGACCGACATCCCCGCCGCCTCCCGCGAGAAGCTCCGCGAGGAGCTGCTCCCGGACCTGATGTCCGTGATCCGGCACATCAGCTGCGACGAGGACACCACCCGCAAGACCCTGTGGAAGCTGCACGACGGCACGCTCGTCGAGTCCGTGCTGATGCGCTACCCGGACCGGGTCACCATGTGCATCTCCTCGCAGGCCGGCTGCGGTATGAACTGCCCCTTCTGCGCCACCGGCCAGGCGGGCCTCGACCGCAATCTGTCCACGGCCGAGATCGTCCACCAGATCGTCGACGGCATGCGCGCCCTGCGCGACGGCGAGGTCCCCGGCGGGCCGGCCCGGCTGTCGAACATCGTCTTCATGGGCATGGGCGAGCCGCTCGCCAACTACAAGCGCGTCGTCGGAGCGATCCGCCGCCTCACCGACCCCGAGCCCGACGGCCTCGGCCTGTCCCAGCGCGGCATCACGGTCTCGACCGTCGGCCTGGTCCCGGCCATGCTGCGCTTCGCCGACGAGGGCTTCAAGTGCCGCCTCGCGGTATCACTGCACGCTCCGGACGACGAGCTGCGCGACACCCTCGTGCCCGTGAACACGCGCTGGAAGGTCCGCGAGGTCCTCGACGCCGCCTGGGAGTACGCCGAGAAGTCCGGCCGCCGCATCTCCATCGAGTACGCGCTGATCCGCGACATCAACGACCAGGCCTGGCGCGGCGACCTGCTGGGCCGCCTGCTCAAGGGCAAGCGGGTCCACGTCAACCTCATCCCGCTGAACCCGACGCCGGGTTCCAAGTGGACCGCCTCCCGTCCCGAGGACGAGCGGGCGTTCGTGCAGGCCATCGCCGCCCACGGGGTGCCGGTGACCGTGCGGGACACCCGTGGTCAGGAGATCGACGGAGCCTGCGGCCAGCTGGCCGCCTCCGAGCGCTGAGTGCCGGTTCGGGCCCGGGGTACCCTGGGCCCGAACCAATTGCATATTCCGACAGGGGAGCGCCACAGCGCTGAGAGTGCGGAGCCGTCAGTCCGCAGACCCTCTGAACCTCGCCCGGGTCATTCCGGGTAGGAAGTTCGGTCATCACACCTCAAGCTGTTGCGCCCTGCCCGGCGTCCGCTCGACAGAGCGCCGGTGCGGGGCCGCGTCTTCTCCTGGTCACTCCAGGAGGAATGTTTCCGTGAGCACCACCAAGAGAATGGCGGGCGCCGCGCTCGCCGCGGCCCTCGGCGTCAGCACGCTCGCCGCCTGCGGCGGCAGCGACGGCAAGGACAAGGGCGACGCTTCGAGCCCCGCCGCGAAGATCAAGGAAGTCAGGCTGGTCAGCCACGACTCCTTCAACGCCACCCCGGCGGTCCTGAAGGAGTTCGAGAAGGAGACCGGCTACACCGTCAAGGTCCTCAAGAGCGGGGACGCGGGCGCCGCGCTCAACCAGGAGATCCTGACCAAGGGCTCCCCGCGCGGCGACGTCTTCTTCGGCGTCGACAACACCCTGCTCTCGCGCGCGCTCGACAACGGCATCTTCACCCCGTACGAGGCCAAGGGCCTGGCCGGGATCCCCGAGCACTACCAGCTCGACAAGGCGCAGCACCGGGTCACGCCGATCGACTCCGGCGACATCTGCGTCAACTACGACAAGAAGTACTTCGCGGACAAGAAGCTCGCCCCGCCGCAGACGCTGGACGACCTGGCCGAGCCCGCGTACAAGGACCTGCTGGTCGTCGAGAACGCCGCGACCTCGTCGCCCGGCCTCGGCTTCCTCCTCGCCACCGTCGGCAAGTACGGCGAGAAGGGCTGGGAGGAGTACTGGGGCAAGCTGAAGGCGAACGGCGTCGAGGTAGTCGACGGCTGGGAGCAGGCGTACAACGACCGCTTCTCCGGCTCCGCGGGCGGCAAGAAGGCCAAGGGGGACCGGCCGCTGGTCGTCTCCTACGCCTCCAGCCCGCCGGTCGAGGTGCTGTACGCCGAGCCGCAGCCGAAGGAGGCCCCGACGGGCGTCTCCACCGGCACCTGCTTCCGCCAGACCGAGTTCGCGGGGCTGCTCAAGGGCGCCAGGAACGAGGCCGGCGGCAAGGCGCTGCTGGACTTCCTGGTGAGCAAGAAGTTCCAGGAGGACATGCCGCTGAACATGTTCGTGAACCCGGTGCTCAAGGACGCGAAGCTGCCCGAGCTCTTCACGAAGCACGGCGTCGTGATCGACAAGCCCGAGAACGTGACTCCGGACCGGATCGCCGCGAACCGTGAGCAGTGGGTCAAGGCATGGACCTCGCTCGTCCTGAAGTAGCAGGCACGAAGAGGCGCAGGCCCCCGGGGAGCAGAGAGAATCCGGGGGCGGGGCGGGCCGCGGCCGTCAGGCTGGGTCTGATGGCCGTCCCGCTCGTGTTCTTCGGGATCTTCTTCGCCTACCCCGTGGCCGCGATCGTCGGCCGCGGGTTCAAGACCGACGAGGGCTGGCAGTTCGGGCGGTTCGGCGAGGTGCTGGCCCGCCCGGACATCGCCGAAGTGCTCTGGTTCACCACCTGGCAGGCGCTGGCGTCGACCGTGCTCACCCTGCTGATCGCGCTGCCCGGTGCCTATGTCTTCGCCCGCTTCGAGTTCCCCGGCAAGCAGCTGCTGCGGGCGGTGGTGACCGTGCCGTTCGTGCTGCCGACCGTGGTGGTCGGCACCGCCTTCCTGGCGCTGGTCGGGCGCGGCGGACTGCTCGACGAGCTGTGGGACGTCAGGCTCGACACCACGGTCTGGGCGATCCTGCTGGCGCACGTCTTCTTCAACTACGCGGTGGTCGTACGGACCGTCGGCGGGCTCTGGGCGCAGCTCGACCCGCGCCAGGAGGAGGCCGCCCGGGTGCTGGGGGCGGGCCGGTTCGGCGCGTTCCGGCGGGTGACGCTGCCCGCGCTCGGGCCCGCGGTGGCCGCGGCCGCCCTGATGGTCTTCCTCTTCACGTTCAGCTCCTTCGGCGTCGTGCAGATCCTCGGCGGACCGGCGTACTCCACCCTGGAGGTGGAGGTCTACCGGCAGACCGCGCAGCTCCTGGACCTGCCGACCGCGGCCGTCCTGACGCTGGTGCAGTTCGCGGCCGTCGGGATGATCCTCGGCGTGCACGCGTGGACGGTGCGGCGGCGCGAGAGCACGCTGAGGCTCGTCGATCCCGCGCGGACCGCGCACCGGCTGCACGGGCCGGCGCAGCGGGCGCTCCTGGGGGCCGTACTGCTGAGCATCGTGCTGCTGATCCTGCTGCCGCTGGGTGTTCTCGTCGAGCGGTCCTTCGACACCTCCGGCGGCTACGGCCTCGGCTTCTACCGGGCCCTCCAGGACCCCGACGCCACCGGCACCTTCGTCGTACCGCCCCTCGAGGCCATCCGGAACTCCCTCCAGTACGCGCTGGCCGCGACCGGCATCGCGCTGCTGATCGGCGGGCTCGCGGCCGCGGCGCTGACCCGGCGTGGCGGGCGGCTGGTACGCGGCTTCGACGCGCTGCTGATGCTGCCGCTCGGGGTGTCGGCCGTGACCGTCGGCTTCGGCTTCCTGATCACCCTCGACGAGCCGCCACTGGACCTGCGGACCTCGTGGATCCTGGTGCCGCTGGCGCAGGCGCTGGTGGGGGTGCCGTTCGTGGTGCGGACGATGCTGCCGGTCCTGCGCGCGGTCGACGGGCGGCTGCGGGAGGCCGCGGCGGTGCTCGGAGCCTCGCCGCTGCGGGTGTGGCGCGAGGTCGACCTGCCGCTGGTACGGCGGGCGCTGCTGGTCGCGGCCGGGTTCGCGTTCGCCGTCTCGCTGGGCGAGTTCGGCGCGACGGTGTTCATCGCGCGGCCCGACCATCCGACCCTGCCGGTGGCCGTGGCGCGGCTGCTGGGGCGGGCCGGCGAGCTCAACTACGGGCAGGCGATGGCCCTGAGCACCATCCTCATGCTGGTGTGCGCGGTGTCGCTGCTGGCGCTGGAGCGCCTGCGACCCGACCGAACCTCCGGAGAGTTCTGATGACGCTGCAGCCCCTGCTGGAGATCGAGGGGGCGACGGTGCGGTTCGGCGACCGGGCCGTCGTCGACTCCGTCGACCTGTCGGTCGCCGAGCACGAGACCGTGTGCGTGCTCGGGCCCAGCGGCAGCGGGAAGTCCACGCTGCTGCGGGTGGTGGCCGGGCTCCAGCCGGTGGCGGCGGGCCGGGTGCTGCTGGACGGCGCGGACCAGTCGCCGGTGCCCGTGCACCGGCGCGGGGTGGGCCTGATGTTCCAGGACCACCAGCTCTTCCCGCAGCAGGACGTGGGCGGCAACGTCGCCTTCGGGCTGCGGATGCGCGGGGTCGGCCGGGCCGAGCAGCAGCGCCGGGTCGCCGAGCTGCTGGAACTGGTCGGGCTGCCGGGGGCGCAGCGGCGGGCGGTCTCCTCGCTGTCCGGCGGTGAGCAGCAGCGCGTGGCCCTGGCCAGGGCGCTGGCCCCGCGGCCGCGGCTGCTGATGCTCGACGAGCCGCTAGGCCAGCTGGACCGGGGGCTGCGGGAGCGGCTCGTGGTGGAGCTGCGCGGGCTGTTCGGCCACCTGGGGACGACGGTGCTCGCGGTCACGCACGACCAGGGCGAGGCCTTCGCGCTCGCCGACCGGGTGGTGGTGATGCGGGACGGCCGGATCGCCCATGCGGGTACCCCGCTGGAGGTGTGGCAGCGGCCCGCATCGGAGTTCGTGGCCCGCTTCCTCGGCTTCGACAACGTCGTCCCGGGCACGGTGGCCGGGGCCGCCGCGGACACGCCCTGGGGCCGGATCCCGGTGCCGGAGGGGACGCCGGACGGGGAGTGCCGGCTGCTGGTGCGGCCCGCCGGCGTCCGGCTCGTACCCGCGGGGGAGGGCCTCGGCTGCGTGGTGGAGGCCCGAACCTTCCGCGGGACGCACGTGGCGCTGCGGCTGCGGCCCGACGGCGGACCGGTGCTGGAGGCGGAGTGCGAGCTGCGCGAGGCACCGGAGGCGGGGGAGCGGGTGACCGCCGCCTTCACGGCCTCCGAGGTCGTCGTCCTGCCGGAGGCCTGAGGAGCACGCGGGGCGGGGGGGGGGGGGGGGGGGGGGGGGCCCCCCCCCCCCCCCACCCCCCCCCCCCCACCCCCCTCGCCCCCCCCTTTGGGGGAGGGGGGGGGGGAGGTCGCG
>NZ_JBVJWO010000002.1:0-80892 GCF_055602345.1 Streptomyces sp. NPDC037401 | reverse complement strand
GGGCGCTGGATCACGGGCCCGTGATCCACCGCCCGCCCCGGCGGTCTCCCTAGACCGGGGCTCCGGCCGGTTCGGCGGACGGGGCGGGGGCCGTGCCGGCCGGGTCGGGGTCCGCCTCGTGCTTGCCGAACCACGCGACGGCCACCGCGCCCGCCACGGCCAGCACGAAGCCGAGGACGGCGAGCCAGGCGTAGCCGGGCCGGGAGGCGTCGCCCAGGGCCAGGACGCCGATGGCGCCGGGCAGGACCGTCTCGCCGACGACCAGCGCGGCCGTGGCGCCGTTCACCGAGCCGATCTGCAGGGCCACGGTGTGCAGGTACATGCCGCCGACGCCCGCCAGCACGATCGCGTACAGCGCCGGGTCGGTGAGCAGGGCGACCGGGTCGAAGGGGTCGATGCCGTTCAGGATCCGTACGCCCACGCCCAGCGCGCCGAAGCCGAGGCCCGAGAGCAGACCGGCGAGGATCGCGGCCCGGGAGCCGAGCAGCCGGACCGCGAGGGTGCCGCCCGCCATCAGCAGGACCGTGATGCCGAGCAGCCACCAGTGCGTGGCCATCGGGGCGTGGTTCTCGCCCTCGTGGCCGGCGGCCGTGGCGAGGAGGACCAGGGCCAGGCAGACCGTCGCGATGGAGGTCCACTCGCGGCGGGACAGCCGGATGCCGAGCATCTTCACGCTGAGCACGGCGGTGATGACGAGGTTGGCGCTGATCACCGTCTGGGAGAGGAACAGCGGCAGCATCCGGGCTGCCAGCGCGCCGAGACCGAAGCCCACGAAGTCGAGGATCGTGCCGACGATGAACTCCCAGGTCATCGCCGCCTTCGCGGTCGAGGACAGGCTGGGCCCCCCGTGCTGGGTCCGCTGGTCGGCGTTCGCGGCCTCGCGGCGGGCGGACTTGCGGGACCCGACGGCTTGCAGGACGGATCCCGTTCCGTAGCAGATCGATGCCGCGATGGCGGTCAGCAGGCCTATGAGCACCCGAGGGCTCCGTTCACGTCTGGCAGGTTTTGCGGTACCACTGCCAGACGTGAGAAGCGCGCCGGAAGTTGCCTCGGACGGCCGAAAACGCCGCGCCGGAGGTCAGGAAAGTGCGGCGAGCGCCGCCGGGACCTCGTCGACCGAGTCGACCAGCGCGATCCGGGACGCCATCGGGCGGCCGACGGCCAGGGCCTGGAGCAGCGGCCAGGCGGGCAGCTTCTCCGTCCAGTGGGCCCGGTTCACCAGCACCATCGGCGCGGGCTCGCCGCGGGACTCGTAGTAGTTCGGGGTGGCGTTGTCGAAGATCTCCTGCACGGTGCCCGCGGCGCCCGGCAGGAAGACGACACCGGCGTTGGAGCGGGCCAGCAGGCCGTCCTCGCGGGTCGCGTTGGCGAAGTACTTCGCGATGTGGCCGACGAAGGCGTTGGGCGGCTCGTGGCCGTAGAACCACGTCGGGATGCCCACCGAGTCCCCGCCGCCCGGCCACTGCTCCCGGACCGCGAACGCCGCCTCCGCCCAATCGGTGACCGACGGGGCGAAGGACGGCGCCTTGGCCAGCCGCTCCAGGGCCTCCGGCAGTGCCGCGTCCTCGAAGGGGGCGAGATACGCGCCGAGGTTCGCGGCCTCCATCGCGCCGGGGCCGCCGCCCGTGGCCACGGTGAGCCCCCCGCGAGCCAGCGCCCGGCCGAGCCGGGCCGCCCCCGCGTACTCGTCGCCGCCGCGGGCCATCGAGTGCCCGCCCATCACGCCCACGACCCGGACGCCGGCGAGCAGCTCGTCCAGGGCGTCCGAGATCGCGTCGTCGTGGATCGACCGCAGCATCGAGGAGAAGACGTCGCCGTCCGACGCCGTCTCCTGGAGCCATGCGTACGCGAGCGCGTCGGGGGTGGTCTCGTAACCGGCGGACAGCCCGTCGAACAGCTCCTCCGGCGTGTAGAGGAGGCCGCGATACGGGTTGAACGGCAGGTCCGGCACCGGCGGGAAGACCAGCGCCCCGTCCGCCCGCACCTTCTCGGCCGCGTCCGGCTGCATCGGGCAGCCGAGGAACACGGCTGCCGACGTGTCCGCCTGCAGCAGGGCGAAGGTCCGCTCCAGCAGGTTGACCGACTGGATGCGGTAGCCGCTCAGCGAGCCGCGTGCCACCACCTGGTCGAACTCGGCGAGGGTCTCGATCTCGATGTCTGCACTGTGTCGGTTGGCCACCCGGCCACCCTACGGCGGCCCGTTCCGCCGCCGCCTAGCGGGTGAGGGCCATGGCCGTGAGCCGGGCGACTGCCCAGGTCAGCGGGGCGCAGAGCAGCACCACGGCGGCGACCCGCACCGTCGCCGCCGTCCGCAGCACCGCGCCGGGGGTGCCCAGGTCGAGCAGGGCCCGGCGGGTGTCCGCGCGGGCCTGGCGGGCCTCCACGGCGGTGACGAGCACGGTGGCCGCCGCGCACACGGCGGCCAGTGCGGCGGCGGGCCAGGTCAGCGGGCCCAGCGGTACGTCGAGGCTGTCGCGCACCGCCGGGGCGGCGAGACCGGCCGCAGCGACGGCGCAGAGCACGCCCAGCGGCGGGCCGATCCGGGAGGCCTCCTCCTGGAGCGTCCGCCCGGCGAGCAGCCGGACCGCGCCCGGCCTTGCCAGCTGCACCAGGGCCCCGCAGCCGTACGCCACCGCGGGCCCGGCCAGTGCCAGCCCGACTGCCGAGAGCGCCCAGCCGGCCAGGGCGCCGCCCGTGCTGCTGCGGCCGGCGTACGCGAGGACCGCCAGTCCGGTGGCGAGCAGGGCCAGGCCCCACGGCAGCAGCTGCTGCGGGGCGCGGGCGGTGTGCGGTCGCAGGGTGAGGGCCGCCGCCGTGGCGCCGGCGAGCGGTGCCAGGGCCAGCAGCGTGAGCGCGGCCGGTACGGGGAAGGGCTGCTCGGCGTGCAGCAGCCGTGGCGCGGCCCCGTCGAACGGCAGCCCGCCGATGTCGCCGCGCAGGTGGAGGAAGACCAGCAGGGCAACGGCGCTGCCCAGGGCGCAGGCGACGGCCGTGGAGATCGCGGCGACGACGGAGAGCCGTACGGGCCCCAGGCCCATCGCGGAGAGCCCCTCGCGGGTCCGGGTGGCCGGGTCGGTGCGGGCGACGGCGGCCGCGAAGTGCACGGTCAGCGCCAGCGGCACCAGGCACCACAGCAGCCGGGGTGCGGAGCCCTCGGGCCGGGCCACGGCCCCGGCCAGGATGGAGAGCAGCAGGAATCCCGTGCCGGCGGAGGCGGCCGCCACGAACAGCCGGCGCAGCTGGACCAGCGGCCGGGAGCCGCGGGCTAGGCGGAGAGCGAGCACTCGGCGCGGCCCTCCGCGTCGGAGGGGAAGGCGGTACCGGCGGCCCCCGCGAGACGTCCGTCGATCAGTGCCACCCTGCGGTCGGCCTGGGCGGCGGTCTCCTCGTCGTGGGTGGCGAGGACGACGGTGATCTCGTGGGAGCGGGCCGCGGTGGTGAGGGTGCGCAGCAGCTGGGCGCGGTCGGCGCGGTGCAGCGGGGCGGCAGGTTCGTCGGCGAAGACCACGGCGGGCAGGGCCACCAGGGCCCGGGCGAGGGCGACGCGCTGGGCCTCCGCCCGGTTGAGGGCGGCCGGGCGGCGCCGGGCGAACGATCCGATGTCGAGGCGGTCCAGCCATTCGGTCGCGGCCCGTTTGGCACTGCGGTGTGGGGCACCGGACAGCAGCAGCGGCAGCGCGGCGTTCTCCCACACGTTGAGCTCGGGGATCAGCTGCGGTTCGGGGCCGATCCAGCCGAAGCGGTCGCGGCGCAGCCGCTCGCGGAGGAGGGCGCCCATGGTGTGCACGGGGACGCTGTTGAACCACACCTCGCCCTCGTCGGGCAGCACCTGTCCGGACAGACAGCGCAGCAGCGTGGTCTTGCCGCTGCCGCGGGGCCCGGTGACGGCGAGGATCTCGCCGGCGCGGACGCCGACGGACACCGCTGTCAGGGCGGGGGATCCGCTGTGGGAGTAGTGGAGGGAGCGTGCCCAGAGCACGTCGTTGTCCGGCGGGGCCACCATGGCGTACACCTCGGTTCACATCGACTGCGGACCGGACTCGCTGCCCGGCTCCCCCGTCCGGGGGAACGAAGCCGAAGCCGATCGGTCACTGGGCACCGTAAGGAGACGGAGGCACGGAGGGCGGACAGCACACGGCCCGGATGCGCCCGTTCTCACTCGAACGGGCGCATCCGGGCCGTGTGGCACGACGGCGGTGAGGGGGCCGTCATGGGCTCACCGGGACCCGCAACGTCCCGGGAGAGCCTGGCTCCTCGGGCCGGACAGAGGCCTGAGGAGTCGGGTGTGGGTCAGAGCTTGGTCCACGCCTCGGTGAGCACCGAGCGCAGGATGCCTTCGATCTCGTCGAAGGTGCCCTGGTCGGCGATCAGCGGCGGGGCCAGCTGGATGACCGGGTCGCCACGGTCGTCGGCGCGGCAGTACAGGCCGTTCTCGAAGAGAGCCTTGGAGAGGAAGCCGTAGAGCACGCGCTCGGTCTCCTCGTCCGTGAAGGACTCCTTCGTGGTCTTGTCCTTCACGAGCTCGATGCCGTAGAAGAAGCCGTTGCCGCGGACGTCGCCGACGATCGGAAGGTCGTGCAGCTTCTTCAGGGTGTCGAAGAAGTTGCCCTCCTGGTCCAGCACGTGCTGGTTCAGGCCTTCCTTGTCGAAGATGTCGAGGTTGGCGATGGCCACGGCGGAGGACACGGGGTGTCCGCCGAAGGTGTAGCCGTGCAGGAAGGTGTTGTCGCCCTTGTAGAACGGCTCGGCGATGCGGTCCGAGACGATGCAGGCACCGATCGGGGAGTAGCCCGAGGTCATGCCCTTGGCGCAGGTGATCATGTCGGGCACGTAGCCGAACTTGTCACAGGCGAACATCGTGCCGAGGCGGCCGAAGGCGCAGATCGTCTCGTCGGAGACGAGCAGCACGTCGTACTGGTCGCAGATCTCGCGGACGCGCTGGAAGTAGCCGGGCGGCGGCGGGAAGCAGCCGCCGGCGTTCTGCACCGGCTCCAGGAAGACGGCCGCGACGGTGTCGGGGCCCTCGAAGAGGATCTGCTGCTCGATCTGGTCGGCGGCCCAGCGGCCGAAGGCCTCGGGGTCGTCGCCGTGGATCGGGGCGCGGTAGATGTTGGTGTTCGGCACCTTGTGCGCGCCGGGGACCAGCGGCTCGAAGGGGGCCTTCAGCGCCGGCAGGCCGGTGATGGACAGCGCGCCCTGCGGGGTGCCGTGGTAGGCGACCGCACGCGAGATGACCTTGTACTTGGTGTGCTTGCCCTGCAGCTTGAAGTACTGCTTGGCGAGCTTCCACGCGGTCTCCACCGCCTCGCCGCCGCCGGTGGTGAAGAAGACCTTGTTCAGGTCGCCGGGGGCGTAGTGGGCCAGCCGCTCGGCCAGCTCGACGGCCTTCGGGTGGGCGTACGACCACACGGGGAAGAAGGCCAGCTCCTGCGCCTGCTTGTAGGCGACCTCGGCCAGCTCCTTGCGGCCGTGGCCGGCGTTGACCACGAACAGTCCGGCGAGACCGTCGAGGTAGCGCTTGCCCTTGTCGTCGTAGATGTAAGTGCCCTCGCCACGCACGATGGTGGGGACGGGGGAGTTCTCGTACGAGGACATGCGGGTGAAGTGCATCCACAGGTGGTCGTACGCGGTCTTGGACAGGTCCTGGGTCACGGCTATCGGGTTCCCCACATGTAGGTCTGCTTCTTCAGCTTCAGGTACACGAAGCTTTCGGTGGAACGCACGCCGGGGAGCGTGCGGATCCTTTTGTTGATGGTCTCCAGCAGGTGGTCGTCGTCCTCGCAGACGATCTCCACCATCAGGTCGAACGAGCCCGCGGTCATCACCACGTATTCGCACTCGGCCATGGCGGTCAGCGCATCGGCCACCGGGTCGAGGTCGCCCTCGACGTTGATGCCCACCATCGCCTGGCGCCGCAGCCCCACGGTGAGCGGGTCGGTGACGGCGACGATCTGCATGACGCCCTGGTCGAGCAGCTTCTGGACGCGCTGCCGTACCGCTGCCTCCGACAGGCCGACGGCCTTGCCGATTGCTGCGTACGGACGACGGCCGTCCTCCTGCAGTTGCTCGATGATCGCCAGGGACACAGCATCGACCGAAGGGGACGGTTGTCTGTTCCTGGCATCTGTGCTTCGACTGACCACGACCTCACTGTGCACGAGGACTCGACAGTTCCGCAACCCGGAATCGATGAAATCCGTTGCTCAAGGGATCGGATCCCACTGATTTCGTAGTTCATAGGGTCTGGCTCTGTCGAAAGCGTCACCTAAGGGACTAGGCTGGGGGAACTGTCTCAATCGTTGGACATCTGATCAGGAGAGTGGCTGTAGTGACCACCGAACTGCGTCGTCTGCGCAACTACATCGGCGGAGAGTTCAGGGATGCCGCCGACGGGCGGACCACCGAGGTGGTCAACCCCGCCACCGGCGAGGTCTTCGCGACCGCCCCGCTGTCGGGCCAGGCCGACGTCGACGCCGCCATGGCCGCCGCCGCTGCCGCCTTCCCGGGATGGCGCGACACCACGCCGGCCGAGCGCCAGAAGGCCCTGCTGAAGATCGCCGACGCGTTCGAGGCGCGCGCCGACGAGCTCGTCGCCGCCGAGTCCGAGAACACCGGCAAGCCCCTCGGCCTCACGGCCAGCGAGGAGCTGCCGCCGATGGTGGACCAGATCCGCTTCTTCGCGGGTGCCGCCCGCATGCTCGAGGGCCGCTCGGCCGGCGAGTACATGGAGGGCATGACCTCGATCATCCGCCGTGAGCCGGTCGGCGTCTGTGCCCAGGTCGCGCCGTGGAACTACCCGATGATGATGGCCGTGTGGAAGTTCGCCCCGGCGATCGCCGCGGGCAACACCGTGGTGCTCAAGCCCTCGGACACCACCCCGGCCTCCACCGTCCTGATGGCCGAGATCATCGACTCGGTCCTCCCCAAGGGCGTCTTCAACGTCATCTGCGGCGACCGTGAGACCGGCAAGGCCATGGTCGAGCACTCCGTACCGGCGATGGCCTCCATCACCGGCTCGGTGCGCGCCGGCATGCAGGTCGCCGAGAGCGCCTCCAAGGACGTCAAGCGCGTCCACCTGGAGCTCGGCGGCAAGGCCCCCGTCGTCGTCTTCGAGGACGCCGACATCCCGAAGGCCGTCGAGGACATCGCCGTCGCCGGCTACTTCAACGCCGGTCAGGACTGCACCGCCGCGACCCGCGTGCTCGTGCACCAGTCCATCCACGACGAGTTCGTCTCCGCCCTGGCGAAGGCCGCGGCCGACACCAAGACCGGCCAGCCGGACGACGAGGACGTGCTCTACGGCCCGCTGAACAACCCGAACCAGCTCAAGCAGGTCGCGGGCTTCATCGAGCGCCTCCCCGCCCACGCCAAGGTCGAGGCGGGTGGCCACCAGGTCGGCGAGAAGGGCTACTTCTACGCCCCGACCGTCGTCTCCGGCCTCAAGCAGGACGACGAGATCATCCAGAACGAGGTCTTCGGCCCGGTCATCACCGTCCAGTCCTTCACGGACGAGGCCCAGGCCCTGGAGTACGCGAACGGCGTCGAGTACGCCCTCGCCTCCTCCGTGTGGACCAAGGACCACGCCCGCGCGATGCGCATGTCCAAGAGCCTCGACTTCGGCTGCGTGTGGATCAACACCCACATCCCGCTGGTCGCCGAGATGCCCCACGGCGGCTACAAGAAGTCCGGCTACGGCAAGGACCTCTCCGCCTACGGCTTCGAGGACTACACGCGCATCAAGCACGTCATGACCTCGCTCGGCGGCTGACCGCGCGCCGCTTGATCAGAACCGATCCCTGAGGGGGCGGGCAGTAGACAGACTGTCTATTGTCCGCCCCTTCTCGTTGGACCGAGTCTTGGCCCATGCCCGAACGCATCGCTCCTCGTACGATCTCCCGCCGCGCGACGCTGCGCGGCCTCGGCGCGGCCGGACTGCTGACGGCCCTCACCGGCTGCGGGGTTCCCGCCGCCTACGTCGAGGAGGGCAGGCGCGGTGCGGACGACCGGTCCGCACGGGACAAGAGCGTGTCGTTCGCCAACTGGCCGCTGTACATCGACACCGACGACGAGGACGAGACCCGCCGCCCCACCCTGGAGGCCTTCTCCGAGCGCACCGGGGTCCGGGTCCGGTACACCGAGGAGATCAACGACAACGACGAGTTCTTCGGCAAGGTCAGCCCGTCGCTGATGAACCGCCAGGACACGGGCCGCGACCTGATCGTGGTGAGCGACTGGATGGCCGCCCGCTTCGTCCGCCTGGGCTGGGCGCAGAAGATGGACCGCGCCGCCCAGCCGAACGTCGCCAAGTACCTGGACCCGCAGCTGCGTTCGCCCGCCTTCGACGAGGGCCGGGCGCACAGCGTGCCCTGGCAGTGCGGCATCACCGGCATCGCGTACAACCGCCGGAAGCTGGGCCGCGAGCTGAAGTCCACGGCGGACCTGTGGCGTTCCGACCTGGCCGGCAAGGTCACCCTGCTGTCCGGCCTCGACGAATCCTTCTCCCTTCTGATGCAGGGCGACGGCGTCGACGTCACCCGGTGGACCGAGGCCGATTTCCACCGCGTGTGCGACCGGGTGGAGGATCTGGTCCGCCGCAAGCACATCCGCCGATTCACCGGCAACGACTACATCAAGGACCTCTCCACCGGCGACGTGCTGGCCTGCCAGGCCTACTCCGGCGACGTCGTCCAGCTCCAGGCCGACAACCCGGACATCGAGTTCGTGGTGCCGGAGGAGGGGGCCGAACTGTGGGCCGAGAGCCTCCTCGTGCCCAACCTCGCCCAGCACAAGACCAACGCGGAAGCGCTGATCGACCACTACTACGACCCTCAGGTCGCAGCCGAGCTGGCCGCCTGGGTCAACTACGTCTGTCCGGTCCCCGCCGCCCGCGACGTCCTCGCGGACTCCGACGACGAGGAGACGGCCGCCCTGGCCGAGGACCCGCTCATCTTCCCGGACGGCGAGATGCGCAAGCGCCTCGCCATCGCGCGGGACGTCTCCGCCTCCGAACGCCGGACGTTCGCCAAGCGGTGGAACGCGATCGTCGGCCTCTGACGCCCCACCGGACACCCCGCCGCGCGGGGACCGGAGCCTCGACCGGGGCCGATGACTCGTACCCCTTCCTGCTCCACGGCACCGACTGGAAGCGGTGGAGTCGGCTGCTACTGCCTGAACGCGGCCATCGCGATCGCCAGGGCGACCGGATTCGTGCCCTCGCCCTTCGCGTCCGTGGAGTTGACGGAGTACACGAGGGTCCGGGACAGGTCGCGGGTCGCGCCTATGCCGGTGTTGTAGCCGTGCCGCCCGCCCGTCTTGCCCCAGGCCACCGTGCCGCCGGGCAGCACGATACGGGCCAGCCCCGCCGTCAGCTGGGCGTCCTTGCCCGAGACGGAGTCCTTCACCCGCGGCACGGTGAACATCTCCTCCAGCTGCGGCGCCGGCACAACCCGCCCGCTGAACAGGGCCACGGTGAAGCGCTCCAGGTCGGCGGTGGTCGAGATGATGTCGCCGGCCGCCCAGCGGCTCGTGGACTCCCACACCGTCACATCCCGCAGCTCCGTGGAGCCGTCGGGCCGCAACACCGCCTGGTACCCGCGGTTGTGCGGACCGTGGATCCGTACGTCCGCGCCCGGGAAGGAGGTGTGGCGCAGCCCCAGCGGCCGCAGGATCCGGTCCTCCACCGCCTGCTCGTACGCCTTCCCCGTCAGCTTCTCGATCAGTACGCCCAGCACGGTGTAGTTGATGTTCAGATAGTGCTGCCTGGCGCCCGGCCGGAACTCCGGCCCCTTCGCGACGGCGGCCGCGATCTGCTCGCGCGGGTCCGTCACGTCGAACCGGTGCTCCCACTGCTCCTCGAAGGAATCCCCCGGTCCGTCGGCCGCCCGGATCCCGCTCGTGTGGTTCAGCAGCCGCCGGACCGGCACCGGCTCGAAGGTGTCCGGCAGCAGCCCCGGCAGGTACTGCTGCACCGGCCGGTCCAGATCGACTCGGCCCTCCGCTGCCAGCTGGAGCACGACCGCGGCCGTGAACGCCTTGGTCACCGATCCCGCCCGGAACCGGCCCTGCTCCAGCACCTTGCGCCCGCTGCGGACGTCCGCCACCCCGGCGCCGCCCTGCCAGCGGCCGCCCGTGCCCCCCACCCGGACCAGCGCAGCCGTGGCCTCCGCCGCCGGCAGGCCGGCGATCGCCGCCCGCAACGCCGCAGCATCCGGCGCCAGCGGCGCCGCAGCCGCGCTCACGGGCACCGGATGCACCGGATCCGCGACCGCCGAGGCGGCGGCAGGTCCCGCCGCGATGCCCAGGACCAGCGTGGCGGCGATCATCGTGCGCATACGTGCGTTCATGTCGTGCTCTCCCCCTGAGGTCTCCACCGGAAGCTCCGACGTCCCCCGGTGACCTCAATGCTGCTGGTCAGACCCCATGCAGCGGATCACCCGCGAGAGCCAATCCCACCGGTACGACAACTCACCGGCGCGGGGGACCCGACACGCCGCCCCTCACTCTCCGGAGGGAGCCCCGGGCCCGCCCGCCGCCCCCGCCGCTACCAGCCCGGACTCGTACGCGCAGATCACCGCCTGGATCCGGTCCCGCAGCCCCAGCTTCGCCAGCACATGGCCCACGTGCGTCTTGACCGTGTGCTCGCTCACCACCAGCGCCGCCGCGATCTCGGCGTTCGACAGCCCCCGCGCGAGGTGCAGCAGCGTCTCCCGCTCCCGGGCCGTCAGCACGTCCAGCCGCTCCGCCGAGAGCGCCGCCGCCGCAGCGCCCGCCGCCGGCCGCGCGGTCGCCGCCGTGTACTCCTCGATCAGCCGCCGCGCCACCGAAGGCGCGAGCAGCGACTCCCCGGCCGCCACCACCCGCACCGCGTGCACCAGGTCGTCCCGCCGCACGTCCTTGAGCAGGAACCCGCTTGCCCCCGCGTGCAGGGCCTCGTAGACGTACTCGTCCGAGTCGAACGTCGTCAGCATGACCGTCCGGCAGGCGCTCTCCGCGCAGATCGTGCGGCAGGCCTCGATCCCGTCGAGCCCCGGC
The DNA here is from genome assembly GCF_055602345.1 of Streptomyces sp. NPDC037401. NCBI lineage: Bacteria > Bacillati > Actinomycetota > Actinomycetes > Kitasatosporales > Streptomycetaceae > Streptomyces > Streptomyces sp. NPDC037401. The sequence goes on along the minus strand of NZ_JBVJWO010000002.1, from coordinate 69,861 downwards.
ATCCGGATGTCCAGCAGCGCCACGTCCGGCGCGTGCCGGCGCACCGCCTCGACCGCCGCCGCACCGTCCCCCGCCTCCGCGACCACCTCGATGTCCTCCTGGACGTCCAGGATCATCGCGAAGCCGCTGCGCACCAGTTCCTGGTCGTCGGCCACCACCACACGGATCGTCAACTCCCCACCTCCCGCGGGGAGACTACAAGCCGGACCAGCACCTCGAAGCCGCGTCCGCCGGGGCCCGGTCCGGCCGTCGCCGTCCCGCCGTGGGCGGCCGCCCGCTCGCGGATCCCGATCAGCCCGTGTCCGCCCGTTCCGCCCCCGCGGGGCCCCCGCCCGTCGTCCGTGACGCGGACGGTGAGGACCTCGGGGCCGTACTCGAGCAGCACGGCCGCCGAACCGGCCCGCGCGTGCTTGACGACGTTGGTCAGTGCCTCCTGCACCACCCGGTAGACCGTGGTGCCGGTGGCCGCGGGCAGTGCCCGCACCGCACCCGTCTCCCGGTACGACACCTCCGGCCCGCCCAGCCGTACGCGCTCCAGCAGGGCCGCCAGCGAGCCGATCCCGGGCTGCGGCGCCCGCGGGGCCGACGTCTCCTCCTCGCGCAGCACCCCCAGCATCCGGCGCAGCTGCACCATGGCGTCGCGGCCCGTCTCCGATATGGCCTCGAACGCCGCCTCGGCCCGCTCGGGCGCCCGCCGCACCGCGACCGGGCCCGCCTCCGCCTGCACGATCATGATGCTGACCGCGTGGGACAGGATGTCGTGCATCTCGCGGGCGATCCGGGCCCGTTCGCGGGCGGCGGCCTGTTCGGCCTCGATCCGGTTGGCCCGCTCCAGCTGCGCGGCCCTGTCCTCGATCGCCGCGAGATAGGCCTGCCGCGTGTGCTGGAGCCGGCCGAGGGTGTAGGCGGCGCCGAACACGAAGAGCGAGAAGAGCAGTTCCATGGCCGTACGCGAGTTGAGGGCGACGGACACCACGATCACGGCGGTCGCGATCGCGCACAGCGCGAAGCGCGCCCGCGCCGAGCACATCAGGGCGACGGTGTAGAATGCCACCAGGCCCGCGTACGGCAGCGGCTGCCCCGGCCCGTCGATCACGAAGCGGTAGAACCCGCTCGCCGCGATCACCCCGAACGACACCAGCACCGGGGCCCGGCGCCGCCAGACCAGGGGCACCGAGGACAGGGTCGTCAGCCCGTACGCCAGCCAGGTGGCCTTCGAGGCGTCCGGGTCGCGGGGCACCACGAACGGGATCGTGACGGCCACCTGCACCAGCAGCGCCAGCCCGATGTCCGCGACCCGCGGATCGGCGCGCCGCAGCCGTCCGGGCAGCTCCCGCAGGCTGCGTATCGCGGCCGGCGTCACCGCCCGCCCGCCGCCGCGGCCCGTACGGCCACCAGCGCGTCGACGCGGTTGGTGGTGACGGCGTCCACTCCGGCCGCGATCAGCCTGCGCATCGTGCGCTTCGTGTCGGCCGTCCACGCCGACACCAGCAGCCCGTCCGCGTGCAGGGCGGCGGTCAGCTCCCGGCTCACCAGCCCGAAACGGTAGTTGAGCCAGCGCGGGGCCACGGCGTCGACCAGCACCCGCCGCGGCGGGCAGAGCGTGGTCCAGGTCAGCGCGATCTCCGCCCCCGGATCCGCGGCCCGCACGGCCAGCATGGTGTCGGCGCCCGCGCAGTAGTAGGTGCGGTCGCGCGCACCGCACTCGCGGACCGTGCCGACGACCGTGCGCACGGCCTCCGCGCTCGCGCCGGGAAGGTCGATCATGACCCGCCCGGCCCCGGTCGCGATCAGCGCCTCGCGCAGGGTGGGCACCCCGCCGCCGGTCAGCTCCCGCAGCTGGGCCGCGGTCATCGCGTCCAGCCGCACGTCGTTGCCCCAGAGCCGCTGCAGGGTGTCGTCGTGGAGCAGCACGGGCACCCCGTCGCGGGTGAGCCGTACGTCGATCTCGACCGCGTCCGCGCCGCGCGCGAGCGCCGACCGCAGCGAGGCGAGGGTGTTCTCGCGGGCGACGTACGGATCTCCGCGGTGGCCTACGGCCGTCAGGGTGCGCATGCGCCCATTCTGGCCGTCCGTCAGCGGGCCAGCCAGGCGCCCGTGTACGTGTCGATCTCCGCGGCGAGCTTCGCCTTGCCGGCCGGGTCGAGGAAAGAGGCCTCGACGGCGTTCTTCGCGAGCTGCGCGAGCCCGAGCTCGTCGAGTTCGAGCAGCCGGGCGGCCACGGCGTACTCGTTGTTGAGGTCGGAGCCGAACATCGGCGGGTCGTCGCTGTTGATGGTGACGAGCACGCCGGCCCGCACCATCTCCTTGACCGGGTGGGCGTCGAGGTCGGTCACGGCGCGCGTGGCGATGTTCGAGGTCGGGCAGACCTCCAGCGCGATCCGGTGCTCGGCGAGGTGGGCGAGCAGTCCGGGGTCCTGGGTGGCGCTGGTCCCGTGGCCGATGCGCTCGGCGCCCAGCTCGTGGATGGCGTCCCAGATGGTCTGCGGACCGGTCGTCTCGCCGGAGTGCGGCACGCTGTGCAGGCCGGCCGCGCGGGCCCGGTCGAAGTACGGCTTGAACTGCGGGCGGGGCACGCCGATCTCGGGTCCGCCGAGTCCGAAGGAGACGAGGCCCTCAGGGCGCAGGTCCACGGCGAGGCGGGCGGTCTCGGCCGCGGCCTCCAGGCCGGCCTCGCCGGGGATGTCGAAGCACCAGCGCAGCACGACGCCGAGTTCGGCCTCGGCGGCCTTGCGGGCGTCCTCGATGGCCTCCATGAAGGCCTTCTCCTCGATGCCGCGGCGCGTCGACGAGAAGGGGGTGATGGTCAGTTCGGCGTACCGGATGTTCTGCCGGGCCATGTCGCGGGCGACCTCGAAGGTCAGCAGACGGACGTCCTCGGGGGTGCGGACCAGGTCGACGACGGACAGGTAGACGTCGATGAAGTGGGCGAAGTCGGTGAACGTGAAGTAGTCGGCGAGCGCCTCGGGGTCCGTCGGGACCTTGGAGTCCGGGTGGCGGGCGGCCAGTTCGGCGACGATGCGCGGGGAGGCCGAACCGACGTGGTGGACGTGGAGTTCCGCCTTGGGCAGCCCGGCGATGAAGGGGTGCAGGTCGGTCATGGAGGCCTCCGGGTGACGGGTAGGGGCTGGTCCGATCATCGTAGGCAGCCCGGGGCAGCCCGTAGCATGGCGGCACGAGAGGGGGCCTGAACACATGTCCGACCAGCAGCCGGGGCCCGCAGGGGGAGCGCCGCACGATCCGTGGGCGCCGCCGGAGCGGTCGAAGGTCCACCTGGGCAAGGAGCCGGGCGCTCCTGCCGCGCCGTCCCGCCCCGCGCCCGCGTACCCGGCCGCGCCGTCCGTGCACGACCAGCCGACGATGGCCGCCGTGCCGGAGGCGGCCCACGGCCTCCCCGCCCCGTCGCAGCACGTGCAGGCGGCGCCGCAGCCGTACGCGCCCCCGGCACCCCAGCCGTACGCGCCCCCGGCGCAGCCGCATCCCGCGTACGCCTACCCGCAGGCCGCTCCCGCGGCGCCCGGGCCGTACGGCTACACCGCCCAGCCGTCGTACACGGGCTACGTGGAGTACCCGGGCGGGCCCGGCCTGCCGGCCTACCCGCAGCCGGGCTGGGGCATGCCCGCGCCGGACAACGCACTGTGCACGGCGGCCCTGGTGCTCGGCATCCTGTCGGTGTGCGTCTTCTGCACCAGCATCTTCGCCGTGGTGATGGGCGTCGCGGCGGTCGTCTGCGGCGTGCTCGGCCGCCGCAAGGTCGCCCGCGGCCAGGCCACGGAGGGCGGCAAGGCACTGGCCGGGATCATCCTCGGCGCGCTCGGCGCCGTGCTGGGCGCCACGTTGTTCGTCTTCATGGTGGCCGTCTGGACGACCCAGCCGCAGGCGCCGGAGGACGGCTCACCGCGCACTCCCGCCCCCGCGACGGAGCAGGTCGTCCACCGCCCCTGACCGGGGGCCCGCCGCCCCGGACCGCTACTCCTGGACCGCTCCCGACCGAAGCCGGTCGCGGGCCTCCATCAGGGCGAAGCCCAGCAGGTTCAGCCCGCGCCACTCGGCGGGGTTCCCGGCGCGGGCGTCGTCCGCCGCGAGCCCGATGCCCCAGACGCGGTCCATCGGCGAGGCCTCGACCAGCACCCGGTCGGCCGTACCCAGCAGGTACGAGGTCAGCGCGGGCGACGAGGCGAATTTGTGGACGCTGCCCGCGACCACGATGCCGAAGCGCTCGCGCGTCCACACCGCGTCGTCGAAGCCGCGGACCAGGCGGCCCGCCTTCTTCGCCTCCGCCGGGCTGCGGGCCGCCAGCGCCGCGGCCTCCGCCGCCGGATCCCCGAACAGCCGGGCCTTCTCCGCCATCATCCAGTGCTCGGCCGTTGCATACGTGACGTCACCGACGGTGAACGGAGCCGGCCACCACTGGCTCAGACAGCTGGGGCCGAGCGAGCCGTCCGCACGCGGCCGGTGGCCCCAGAAGGGCAGGTACTTCACCCGCCCACCGCTGTTGACCTGCTCGATCAGTTTGTCGATCTTTTCCATGCACGCGAGTCTGGCAGTCGCCACTGACACTTCGTACGGGATTTTCGGTCCGACGCGACACATGGTCGACCGATTCCGTCGCGTAATCAAAAGGCAACAACGGAATCACTTGGCGGAGTGGAACAGCTCTGTCAGGATCGGCACTCAATTCGAGCTGGAGCTACGGAGAGCGTGATGGGCAACCGCTTCCAGGTTAAAGACCGCTTCGCAGACGGCGCACAGTACATCGGCGGGCGCCTGCGGCCCGGTACCTCTGGACAGTCACACACCGTCGTCAATCCGGCCACCGGTGAGGAAGTGCTCACCTACGAGCTCGCCTCCACCGCGGACGTGGACGCGGCCGTGGCCGCCGCCAAGGCCGCCTTCCCCTCATGGTCGGGCGCGACGCCCGGAGAGCGCTCGGACGCCCTCCACCGGCTCGCCGCCGTCCTCGCCGAGCAGGCCGCGGACTTCGCGTACGCAGAGTCGCTGCAGTGCGGCAAGCCGCTGAAGCTGAGCACGGAGTTCGACGTCCCCGGGACCATCGACAACACCGCGTTCTTCGCGGGCGCCGCCCGGCACCTCCAGGGGCAGGCCGCGGGCGAGTACTCCGGCGACCACACGTCGTACGTACGCCGGGAGGCCATCGGCGTCGTCGGCTCCATCGCGCCCTGGAACTACCCGCTCCAGATGGCCGCCTGGAAGATCCTCCCGGCGGTCGCGGCAGGCAACACCATCGTCCTCAAGCCCGCCGAGCTGACCCCGCTGACCTCCCTGATGTTCGCCCAGGCGGCCCAGGAGGCGGGGATCCCCGACGGCGTGATCAACATCGTCACCGGCGCGGGCCGGGAGGCAGGCGAGCACCTCGTCGGCCACCCCGACGTCGTCATGACCTCCTTCACCGGCTCCACCGCCGTCGGCAAGCGGGTCGCCGAGATCGCCACCGCCACCGTCAAGCGCCTCCACCTGGAGCTCGGCGGCAAGGCCCCCTTCGTCGTCTTCGACGACGCGGACGTCGAGGCCGCCGCCCACGGCGCGGTCGCCGGCTCCCTCATCAACACCGGCCAGGACTGCACGGCCGCCACCCGCGCCTACGTCCAGCGGCCGGTCTACGAGGCCTTCGTCGCCCGCGTCGCCGCCCTGATGGAGACCGTGCGGGTCGGCGACCCCTTCGCCCCCGGCACCGACCTCGGCCCGCTCGTCTCCCACGCCCAGCGCGACCGCGTCGCCGCCTTCGTGGCGCGCGCCCGCGGCTACGCCACCGTCGTCACCGGCGGCGAGGCGCCCGGGGACGAGCTCGCCGACGGCGCGTACTACCGGCCGACGCTGATCGCGGACGCCGCCCAGGACAGCGAGGTCGTCCAGTCCGAGATCTTCGGCCCGGTGCTGGTCGTGCTGCCCTTCGACACCGACGACGAGGGCATCGCGCTCGCCAACGACACGCCGTACGGCCTCGCCGCCTCCGCATGGACCCGCGACGTCTACCGCTCCGGCCGCGCCACCCGCGAGATCAAGGCCGGCTGCGTGTGGGTCAACGACCACATCCCGATCATCAGCGAGATGCCGCACGGCGGCTACAAGGCCAGCGGCTTCGGAAAGGACATGAGCCTCTACTCCTTCGAGGAGTACACGCAGGTCAAGCACGTGATGTTCGACAACACCGCGGTGGCGGCCAAGGACTGGCACCGCACGATCTTCGGGGACCGATAGCAGCCGCCGTCCGACCACACGGCACACCCACCCGAAAGGGCAACAGCGCATGGAGCAGTACGAGCCCGACCGCCTCTCGGCGGCGCAACTCGCCGCGATGCAGCGCAGCCTGACCAGCGGCCGCGGCGCCCTCACCCGCCGTTCGCTGCTGCGCGCCTCCGGAGTCGGAGCGCTCACGGTCGGCGGTCTGGCAGGCCTCACCGCCTGCGGGATCCCGCCCGCCAAGCGCGAGGGCGACGGAGCGGCGGCGTCCGACGACCACTCGGCCAAGGAGAAGACGATCAACTTCTCCAACTGGACCGAGTACATGGACATCAGCGAGGACGAGAAGAGCCGCCCGACGCTGGCGGAGTTCACCAAACGCACCGGGATCAAGGTCAAGTACACCGAGGACATCAACGACAACGTCGAGTTCTTCGGCAAGATCCGCCCCCAGCTCGCCGCTGGCCAGGACACCGGCCGCGACCTGATCGTGGTCACCGACTGGCTGGCCGCGCGCATGATCCGGCTCGGCTGGGCGCAGAAGCTCGACCCCTCTCACCTGCCGCACGCGTTCGCGAACCTGTCCCCGCAGTTCCGCAGCCCCGACTGGGACCCGGGCCGGGCCTACTCGTACCCGTGGACGGGCATCTCCACCGTCATCGCGTACAACTCCAAGGCCACCGGCGGCAAGAAGGTCGACTCGGTCACGCAGCTCCTCGACGACCCGTCCCTCAAGGGCCGGGTGGGCTTCCTGACCGAGATGCGCGACACCGTCGGCATGACCCTGCTCGACCAGGGCAAGGACCCCGCGAAGTTCACGGACGCCGACTACGACGCCGCCATCGGGCGCCTCCAGAAGGGCGTCGACAAGAAGCAGATCCGCCGCTTCACCGGCAACGACTACACCTCGGACCTCGACAAGGGCGACCTCGCCGCCTGTCTCGCCTGGGCCGGTGACGTCATCCAGCTCCAGGCCGACAACCCGAACATCAAGTTCGCGATCCCCGCCGCCGGCTACATCACCTCCAGCGACAACCTGCTGGTCCCGGCGAAGGCACGGCACAAGGCGAACGCCGAGAAGCTCATCGACTACTACTACGAGCTCCCGGTGGCCGCGCAGCTGGCCGCGTACATCAACTACGTCTGTCCCGTCGAAGGGGTCAAGGACGAACTCGCGAAGATCGACCCCGAGCTCGCGGCCAACACCCTGATCCTCCCGGACAAGGCCATGGCCGCGAAGTCACGCGCCTTCCGTTCCCTCAGCAGCGAGGAAGAGACGGCGTACGAAGAGAAGTTCGCCAAGCTCATCGGCGCCTGACCGGCGTACCCGCACCCCTTCCGACACCACCACCGGGACCGCGACCCATGACTGAAAAGACCGCGGGCGGCGACGTCCGCCTCACCGGGATCAGCAAGCACTACGGCTCCTTCACCGCCGTGCACCCGCTCGATCTCACCATCCCGCAGGGCTCCTTCTTCGCCCTCCTCGGCGCTTCCGGCTGCGGCAAGACCACCACGCTGCGCATGATCGCCGGCCTGGAGGAGCCCTCCACCGGCACCGTCCACCTCGGCGACCGCGAGGTCACGCACCTCCCGCCGTACAAGCGTCCGGTCAACACGGTGTTCCAGAGCTACGCGCTCTTCCCGCACATGGACATCTTCGAGAACATCGCGTTCGGCCTGCGCCGCCGCGGCGTCAAGTCGGTCAAGAAGCAGGTCGACGAGATGATCGACCTGGTCCAGCTCGGCGAGCACGCCCGCAAGAAGCCGCACCAGCTGTCCGGCGGGCAGCAGCAGCGCGTGGCGGTCGCCCGCGCGCTGATCAACCACCCCCAGGTGCTGCTCCTCGACGAGCCGCTCGGCGCCCTGGACCTCAAGCTGCGCCGCCAGATGCAGCTGGAGCTCAAGCGCATCCAGACCGAGGTCGGCATCACCTTCGTGCACGTCACGCACGACCAGGAGGAGGCCATGACGATGGCCGACTCGGTCGCGGTCATGAACGGCGGCCGGGTCGAGCAGCTCGGCGCCCCCGCCGAGCTCTACGAGAACCCGCGCACCACCTTCGTCGCCAACTTCCTCGGCACCTCGAACCTCATCGAGGCGTCCGTGGAGCAGGCCGGCGGCGCCTCCTCCGACGTCGTGGTCTCGGCTGCCGGAACGAAACTGCGGCTGCCCGCCGGGCGATGTTCGACCACCCCCCGCTCCGGCGGAAAGCTGCTGGTCGGCGTGCGCCCCGAGAAGATCTCCGTGGTCCACGCCGACGAGGAGCACACGATCGCGGACGGCCGCAACAAGGTCACCGGCCGGATATCCGCCTCCTCCTTCATCGGCGTATCCACGCAGTTCGTGATCGACAGCCCGGTCTGCCCCGGGCTGGAGGTGTACGTACAGAACGTCGAGCGGGACGCCCGCCTGACCCCCGGCACCGAGGTCGTCCTGCACTGGAACCCGGCGCACACCTTCGGGCTCGACGCCGCTCAGGACATCGACGCGGGTGTCGAGACGGTCGGGGACGCCCAGTGAGCGACGCACGCGAGGCCACCGGCCCGCACCCGGCAACGACAGCCGCACCGGCGCGCCGAGCAGGCGGAGAAGCGAACGAAGAAGGTGCCGCATGACCGTGACCGAGGCACCGCCCGCGGCCGCTCCCCAGGCGGAGCCGCCGGTCCACAAGCCCTCCGTGCGCAAGCGGCTGGTGCCGTACTGGCTGCTGCTGCCCGGCATCCTGTGGCTGCTGGTCTTCTTCGTCCTCCCGATGATCTACCAGGCCTCCACCTCGGTGCAGACCGGCTCCCTCGAAGAGGGCTTCGAGGTCACGTGGCACTTCCAGACCTACTGGGACGCCCTCACCGAGTACTACCCGCAGTTCCTGCGCTCCCTGCTGTACGCGGGCACCGCCACCGTGCTCTGCCTGCTGCTCGGGTACCCGCTCGCCTACCTGATCGCCTTCAAGGCGGGACGCTGGCGCAACCTGCTGCTGATCCTGGTGATCGCGCCCTTCTTCACCAGCTTCCTGATCCGCACGCTCGCCTGGAAGACGATCCTCGCGGACAGCGGCCCGGTCGTGGGCGTACTGAACAGCATCGGCTTCCTGGACGTCACCAGCTGGCTCGGCATGACCGAGGGCGAGCGCGTGCTGGCCACCCCGCTGGCGGTGGTCTGCGGTCTGACGTACAACTTCCTGCCGTTCATGATCCTGCCGCTCTACACCTCGCTGGAGCGGATCGACACCCGCCTCCACGAGGCCGCGGGCGACCTGTACGCCACCCCCGCCACCACCTTCCGCAAGGTGACCTTCCCGCTGTCCATGCCGGGCGTGGTCTCCGGGACGCTGCTGACCTTCATCCCGGCGAGCGGCGACTACGTCAACGCGGAGCTGCTCGGCTCCACGGACACCCGGATGATCGGCAACGTCATCCAGTCGCAGTACCTGCGGATCCTCGACTACCCGACGGCGGCCGCGCTGTCCTTCATCCTCATGGCCATCGTGCTGATCATGGTCACCGTCTACATCCGCCGAGCGGGAACGGAGGACCTGGTCTGATGCGCGCTCCCCTCACCTGGCTCCGGCGCAACCTCGTCGTCATCGCGGGCCTGTGCACGCTCGCGTACCTGATCCTGCCGAACGTCGTCGTGACGGTCTTCTCCTTCAACAACCCGGCCGGGCGGTTCAACTACGCCTGGCGGGAGTTCTCGCTGGAGGCCTGGAAGGACCCGTGCGGGGTCGCCGACATGTGCGGATCGCTCTCGCTCTCGCTGCAGATCGCCCTCTGGGCGACCATAGGCGCGACCGCGCTCGGCACCGCGATCGCCTTCGCGCTGGTCCGCTACCGCTTCCGGGCCCGCGGCGCGGTCAACTCGCTGATCTTCCTGCCGATGGCCATGCCGGAGATCGTGATGGCCGCCTCGCTGCTCGCGCTCTTCCTCAACATGGGCATCGAGCTGGGCTTCTGGACCATCCTGATCGCCCACGTGATGTTCTGCCTCAGCTTCGTCGTGGCCGCCGTCAAGGCGCGCGTGCTCTCGATGGACCCGAAGCTGGAGGAGGCGGCACGCGACCTCTACGCAGGACCGGTGCAGACGTTCCTGCGGGTGACCCTGCCGATCGCCGCCCCCGGCATCGCGGCCGGCGCGCTGCTGTCGTTCGCCCTGTCCTTCGACGACTTCATCATCACGAACTTCAACTCGGGCAACACCGTCACCTTCCCCATGTTCGTGTGGGGATCGGCCCAGCGCGGTACGCCCGTCCAGATCAACGTCATCGGCACGGCGATGTTCGTCATCGCGGTGCTGGTGGTACTCGTCGGCCAGACGGTCGGCAACCGCCGCAAGAAGGCACAAGCCAAGTAATACCTAAGCAATACCCAGGCAATACCGTAGGGAGTTGGAAGCCATGGCCCCAGTCGCCATGCGAAGTGTCACACGATCCCTTTCCGAAGCGCTGCCGGTCTCGTACTGGCTGGACGACCCCGGCAAGCCCGCCCCGCAGCCCGCGCTGACCAGCGACGAGCACTGCGACCTCCTGGTCATCGGCGGCGGCTACACCGGCCTGTGGACCGCGCTCCTCGCCAAGGAGCGCGACCCCTCGCGGGACGTCGTCCTCATCGAGAGCAAGGAGGCGGGCTGGGCCGCCTCCGGACGCAACGGCGGATTCTGCGCCGCCTCCCTCACCCACGGCTTCGCCAACGGGCTGGCCCGCTGGCCCGACGAGCTGGCCAGGCTGGAGGAGCTGGGCGCCCGCAACCTCGACGCCATCGAGGAGGCGGTCGCCCGCTACGGCATCGACTGCGACTTCGAGCGCACCGGCGAGATCGACGTGGCCACCGAGCCCCACCAGCTCGAGGAACTGCGCGAGATGCACGAGGAAGCCGAGCGCCTCGGATTCGGCGGCTCGGTCCTGCTCGACCAGGACGCCGTACGGGCCGAGGTCGACTCCCCGACCTTCCTCGGCGGGCTGTGGGACAAGGACGGGGTGGCCATGCTGAACCCCGCGAAGCTCGCCTGGGGCCTCAAGCAGGCCTGCCTGGGCCTGGGCGTGCGGATCTACGAGAACACGCGCGGCCTCAAGATCGCCTCGTCCGGCGCCGGGATGGCCGTGCAGACCCCCTACGGCCGGGTCTTCGCCCGCCGGGTCGCCCTGGGCACCAACATCTTCCCGTCCCTGGTCAAGCGCATCCGCCCGCTGACCGTCCCGGTCTACGACTACGCGCTGATGACCGAGCCGCTGACCGCGGACCAGCTCAAGGCCATCGGCTGGCACAACCGCCAGGGCCTGGGCGACAGCGCGAACCAGTTCCACTACTTCCGGATCACCCCCGACCACCGGATCCTGTGGGGCGGCTACGACGCCATCTACCCGTACCGCGGGAAGCTCGACTCGGAGTACGACCACCGCCCCGAGACCTACCTCAAGCTGGCGCAGCACTTCTTCACCTGCTTCCCGCAGCTGGAGGGCGTGCGCTTCAGCCACGCCTGGGGCGGGGCGATCGACACCTGCGCGCGGTTCTCGGCGTTCTTCGGCACGGCCCACTCGGGCAGGGTGGCCTACGCGGCCGGCTACACCGGGCTCGGAGTGGGGTCCACCCGCTTCGGCGCCGACGTGATGCTGGACCTGCTCAGCGGCGTGCGCACCGAGCGGACCGAGCTGAAGATGGTGAAGTCCAAGCCCATGCCGTTCCCGCCCGAGCCCTTCGCGTGGACCGGCATCGCGCTCACGAAGTGGTCGCTGGCACGGGCGGACACGCACGGCGGCCGCCGCAACATCTGGCTGAAGACCCTCGACCGTTTCGGACTGGGCTTCGACAGCTGATCCGCTGGCGGGCAGCTGATCGCATCGGCCTCCGATCAAGGGTTGTGCGCCCCCTGCGGCCGGGGCGCACAACCCTTGATCTCCGTGTGAGCCCTCTCACTACCACTCGGTAGCCGAACCCGCGTCATGCCCGTGCTCCGGCCCGCTCTCTCCCGTAGACGCAGGCGACGGAGAGCGAGGGAGACCGGACGATGAACAACGGCTCGGAGGCCAAGGCCGCAGTGGAGTGGCTGGTTTCGGTGGCACCGGATCCCGACGCCTGCCGCTGGGAGTGGGAGCGCAACCCGCTGGGGGTGGCCCTGCTGCCCGCCGGCCGCCGCTGGGACGTGCTCATCCTGCCGGGGCCGCTGGCCCGGCCCGCCTTCGAGGTGCTGGGCCGCATGGCGGGCCAGCCCGGCCCGGTGCTCGCCGACTTCGGCGACGAGCGGCTGGGGTTCTTCGTTCCGCCGGGCACCGCCGCCCGCTGGGTCGGCACGGGCGTACGGGGAGCCGGGCGCGGCACCTGGATCGTCGTGCCGTACCCGGGGCGGGTGACCGGCGGGGTGCGCTGGGTGGTCCCGCCCGACGGCTCCGGGCGCCTCACCGACCCGGTGCTGCTGGAGATCGCGATGCACGAGGCCGCGGCGCAGCTGGCGGGGGTGGATTGAGCGGCCAGCCGGGAAATCCACGCTGCACAGGCGTGGTTGACCCGTGGTGACGGACAGTCGTCAGGCAAGCGGGCAGCGTGTGAGTGCCCCGCAAGGGCCGGTTCGGGCTGGACAGCAGCTTTGGCTGGAAGCCCTTGCATCGGCAAAGGGCGGAGTCACGTTCCGGAGGCAGTTGTTGCGTGTGCCGCGACAAGATGTTCCTCCTCATCGCGGCCGCCGCGTGTTCGGACGGCCGACCTGCAAGCCGCCGAACCGTGGAGTCGGGCGGCCGTGCACATGAGGAATGGGCAGACCTGCAAGCCGGAGTCGATCCGGGGCGGCAGTTGGTGACGGCACCGGCACCACCGACGTGTCGGCCTGGACCCAGTCGGCGGGCGCCTGGCAGAAGCTCACCACGACCTTCCGCACCGGAGCCGCCGCCCGCTCCGTGACCGTCTTCACCCACGGCTGGTACGGCCAGTCGGCCTACCTCGCCGACGACCTCACCCTCCTCGGCCCCGACCCGGGCACCGGGCAGCCGCAGCCCCCGGCCGCCCCGGCCGGCCTGACGGCCGGATCCACGACCGCCTCCGGCGTCGCCCTGTCCTGGACCGCCTCCTCCGAGTCGCCATCGGCCTCCCGGCCACGACCCAGGCGGGCAACGGCCACACCCCGCCCGCGGAGGTGAACAAGGCCCTGGACTGCCTGACCAGGAAGGCGAACTGCGGCTCGTACCAGACGCACGGCACCTGACCCGCCCTGCGCGGCCTGACGACCTGGTCGGTCAACTGGGACCGGTTCGGCGGCTGGCGGTTCTCCCGGAACTTCGACGCGTACTTCGGCTGACGAGCAGCAGCGGCAGCAGCAGCACCCAGCTGAGCAGCGCACTGGCCAGCACGTCCAGCGGCCAGTGGAAGCCGCGCAGGACCAGACCGGTGCCCGTCGCCGTCGCGAGCGCGACGGCGACGGGCACCGCCCAGTTGCGCCGCAGGTGCGGGGAGACGAGCAGGGCGGCGCCGACGTACGCCACCGCGGCGGTGGCCGTGTGCCCGGAGGGGAAGTAGCCGGCGGCCCACGGCTCCAGCGGGCCGGGCCGGGCCGTCCACTCCTTGAGGGGCACGACCACGGCCGGGACCAGGGCCATCGCGAGGCCCGCGGCGGCCGGGGCGCGCCGGCTGCGGCCGCGGCGGACCGCGTACGCCATCGCCAGCAGGAGGACGGGGACGGCGACGGGCACGTTGCCGAGGTCCGAGAGGCGCTCGGTGACGGCATCGGGGACCGTGCGGACCAGGGCGCGGCTGAGGCGCTCGTCCGGGGTGAGCAGCGGTCCGCCCGCCAGGACCTGCCAGATGGCCAGGCAGAGCCCGGCCAGGCACAGGAAGAGGGAGACGAGAAGGAGGGTCGGCCGCCCCGGAACAGGGGGGATGGTTCCGGGGCGGCCGACCGGACCGGGCTGCCGCGCGCCCCGGGGGGTGTGGGGCGGGCGGCCATCCGATCGGTGAGGAGTGTGCGCGAACGCACGCCCGGCAGGGAGCTGGGGAAGCCCGGTGCCGGTTTCGTCCGCAGTGCCCTGCGGACGGGGTGTTTCACTCATCTGCAGAAACCGTACGGCAGCAAAAGGGGGACCGACAGCGGGAACGCGCTCCCGCCATCGGCCCCCCACACCATCTTCACAGTGCCCGCCGGTTACCGGTGGTACTGCTCGAACGGATATCGCAAGCCCGTTCCCGACGGTCGATCAGAGGGCCGCGAGGGCGGCCTCGATGACGTCCAGGCCCTCGTTCAGCAGGTCCTCGCCGATGACGATCGGGGGCAGGAAGCGCAGCACGTTGCCGTAGGTGCCGCAGGTGAGCACGAGGACGCCCTCCTGGTGGCAGAACTTGGCCAGCGCGGCGGCCGCCTCCGGGTTCGGGGTCTTCGAGGCCGGGTCCTTGACCAGCTCGATGGCGATCATGGCGCCGCGGCCGCGGATGTCGCCGATGATCTCGTGCTTCTCCTGCATGGCCGTCAGACGGGCCTTCATGATGGACTCGATCTTCTTCGCCTTGGCGTTGAGGTCGAGCTCCTTCATGGTCTCGATGGAGCCGAGCGCACCGGCGCAGGCCACCGGGTTGCCGCCGTAGGTGCCGCCGAGGCCGCCCGCGTGCGGGGCGTCCATGATCTCGGCGCGGCCGGTGACGGCGGCGAGCGGCAGGCCGCCCGCGATGCCCTTGGCGGTCGTGATCAGGTCCGGGACGATGCCCTCGTCCTCGCACGCGAACCACTGGCCGGTGCGGCAGAAGCCGGACTGGATCTCGTCCGCGACGAAGACGATGCCGTTGTCGTTGGCGAACTTCACGATCGCCGGGAGGAAGCCCTTGGCCGGCTCGATGAAGCCGCCCTCGCCGAGCACCGGCTCGATGATGATCGCGGCGACGTTCTCGGGGCCGATCTGCTTGGTGATCTGGTCGATCGCCTGGGCGGCGGCCTCGGGGCCGCAGTTCTCGGCACCGGTGGGCCAGCGGTAGCCGTAGGCGACCGGGACGCGGTAGACCTCGGGGGCGAACGGACCGAAGCCCTGCTTGTACGGCATGTTCTTCGCCGTCAGCGCCATGGTGAGGTTGGTGCGGCCGTGGTAGCCGTGGTCGAAGACGACGACGGCCTGGCGCTTGGTGTACGCGCGGGCGATCTTGACGGCGTTCTCGACGGCCTCGGCGCCCGAGTTGAACAGGGCCGACTTCTTGGCGTGGTCGCCCGGGGTCAGCTCGGCCAGCGCCTCGCAGACCTCGACGTAGCCCTCGTACGGCGTGACCATGAAACAGGTGTGGGTGAAGTCGGCGAGCTGCGCGGAGGCGCGGCGCACGACGGCCTCGGCGGAGGCGCCGACCGAGGTCACGGCGATGCCGGAACCGAAGTCGATCAGGCGGTTGCCGTCGATGTCCTCGATGATGCCGCCGTCCGCGCGGGCGGTGAAGACGGGCAGCACGGAGCCCACGCCGCCGGCCACCGTGTTCAGACGGCGGGCCTGCAGCTCCTGCGACTTCGGGCCGGGGATCGCGGTGACGATCTTGCGCTCCTGCGGAACAGCGCTCATGAGGGCTCCTGGGGGGTGTTTCGGACGCACTTGTGTCTTTGTCGGCAGGCTAGGCCCGCGCGGGGGGCCGAGGCATGCTCCATCAGGGAGTGATCTCCGCGTGTCCTTGTCCGCGGCGGCCATAGGGAGTGTCCCGCGGCGCGTGCCCGGTATCGGCGTCACGGCAGGCGGCGGGCACTAGATTGAGCGGCGCAGCACGGAATCACCGTCAGGGGGCAGGGGTTCATGGACACCGAAGGCACGTACGGCGCGGCCAGGCGCGCGGAGGTACCCCGGCCGGCCGGACCGCCGACGGTCCCTCCGGCCGTTCCCGCGGGCGGCGCAGCGGCAGCGGCGCCGTTCGTACCCCCGCCGCCCGTGCACGCCCCCAGCGCCGGACCCGCGCTCGCCGACTGGCTGCGCGTGCCGCGGCCCGCCGCCGAACCCGGCGTCTGGCGCCACGGCTACGAGCCCCGCCCGGCCGAGCAGCCCGACCGCACCCCCGACCGGTCCCTGGCCAGCGGCGCCGTCATCTCCTTCCTGGCCTGCGTGCTGTTGTGGTCCCTGCTGGAGAACGGCTACATCCCCTACTGGGACCTGCTGCTGAAGCTGTTCACGCCCCGCAGCTGGTGGGAGTTCGGGCGGCCCGCCGACCACCGCGCGGCCGCCGCCCTGGAGGCGTACCGGCTGGTCCTGACCGGTCTGCTGCTCTACGGCTTCGGCCGACTCGGCAGCTGGCGCGCCGCCTTCGACCGGCTCGTCGTCGCCCGCGGTCCCGGCGTCCGGGCGGCTGCGGCCGCCGCAGGCGCCCTCGTCGCGCTCGCGCTCGTCGAGACGAAGGCCCTGCCGGTCCACCCGCTCGCCTTCAGCCACCTGCCGTACGCCGAGATCGGCCGGACGGCCAACGCCGTGCTGACCCCGCTGCTGTACGCCCTGATCTACCTGCCCCTGCTGTGGTTCTTCGCCCGCCTCGGCGGATGGCGCGGCCGCCGTGCCCCGGCCGGGCCCGCGCCCGCGGCCGGCTCCGCTGCCGCCGCCCCCGCGGCCGATCCCGCGAGCTGGCCGCAGCTGCGGGCCGCCGGGCTCGCCGAGGCCGCCGACCGGCTCGCCGCCGAGACCGGCTCGGGCCGGATGAACGACGTCGACTGCGTCCGCATCCGCCGCGCCTGGCAGTCCGTACAGGCCGACCCCACCCGGTTGCGCGCCTTCACCGACGCCGTGCGCGAGCAGGGCGCCGCGGCCTGCCTGCACCCCTCCCGCGAGCGCGACCTGCCCGTCCGCGCCGCCCGCCACGACCTCGCCGTCCGGCAGGTCAGGCTCGGCGCCGTCACCTCCGGCGAGCGCAACCCGTACCCGAGGCGCGGTACCGGGCTCGCCCTCGACCCCGAGGTGCTCGGCACCTCGCTGCTGGCCGTCGGCCCCTCCGGTGCGGGCAAGACCCGGCAGCTGGTCCGGCCCGTCGTCGAGTCCCTCGCCCTCCAGGCCCTGGCCGGGCAGGCCGCCGTGATCGCGGTCGGCGCCGCCGGAGCCCCGCTCGGGCCCGACGCGGCCTACGACGTCGTCGTCAGGATCGCGGACCCGGGCTCGGTGTACGACCTCGACCTCTACGGCGGCACCGCCGACCCCGACGAGGCCGCGGCCCTGCTCGCCGAGGGCTTCGCCGGGGACGTGCCCGGCGACGGCACGCGGCGCGCGGCCACCGCGCTCGCCCAGCTCCTCGGCCCGTTCCGGACCGTGCACGGACGCTTCCCCGGCATCCCCGAACTGCGCGAGCTCCTGGACGGACCGCCCGCCGCCCGCGCCGGCCTGCGGGCCGCCCTGGAGGACGCCGGGCAGCACGTCATGCTGCGCGAGCTCGACGCCCGCGAGCGGCAGACGGGGGCGCCCGGCGACCCCGGACCGCTGCTCGCCGACCGCGTCGCCCTCCTCGACCGGCCCGCCTTCGCGGGCTTCTTCGACACCGGCGGCACCGGCCGGCCCTTCTCGCTGCGCTCGCTCGAACACCCGCTGCGCGTCCGGATCGACCTGCCGGAGCGCGGCCACGCCGAGGCGTCCCGGATGCTGGCCCGGCTGCTCCTGTCCCAGTTCACGGCGAGCGCCGCGGCCCGCGCCGACCGCTCCCTCTTCGCCTGCCTCGTCCTCGACGACGCCGCGCACACCCTGACCGCCGAGACCGTGCGCGGCGTACAGCGGCTGCGGTCGGCCAACGCCGGCGTGCTGATGTCGCTGCGGACGCTGGACGACGTACCGGAGCAGCTGCGGACCCCGCTGCTGGGGGCGGTCGGCTGCCGGATGGCGTTCTCCGGGGTCACCACCTGGGACGGCAAGCGGTTCGCGGAGGCCTGGGGCACCGAATGGGTCGAGGCGCGGGACGTCACCAGCCGGACCGTCTACGCCGACCAGCCGCTCACCCGCATGGTCAACTCCTTCCGCAAGCTCGTCACCGGCAAGGCGGTCACCACGGACGCGGTCACCGTGCGGCAGGTGGAGCGGGAGCGCTGGTCGGCCTCCGAGCTCGCGCACGCCGTGCCGCCCGGGCACGCGGTCGTCTCCCTGACGTCGGTACGGGGGGAACGGGCCGCTCCGCTGCTGGTCCAGCTCGACGGCTGATGTCCGGACCCTTACGAGGTGGCAGAATCGAGCTGTGTCGTTCATACGCCACGGCGAAATCCCCTGCTTCTGAAAGCGCACGGTAACGATGCCGCTCACGCTCGCCTCGCTCGTCCAGCACTCGGCGCTCAAACTCAGCGTGCGCGCGGGGGAGGGGCGGCTGGACACGCCCGTCCGCTGGGCCCACGTCAGCGAGCTCGCCGACCCCGTCCCCTACATGGAGGGCGGGGAACTGCTGCTCGTCACGGCCATGAAGCTGGACGCCGAGAACCCCGACGAGATGCGCCGCTACGTCCGCCGCCTCGCCGCGGCCGGGGTCGTCGGCCTCGGCTTCGCCGTCGGCGTGAACTACGAACAGATCCCGCAGGCGCTCGTCGACGCCGCCCGCGCCGAGGAGCTGCCGCTGCTGGAGGTGCCCCGGCGCACCCCCTTCCTCGCGATCAGCAAGGCCGTCTCCGCGGCCCTCGCCGCAGACCAGTACCGCGCCGTGACGGCCGGCTTCGAGGCCCAGCGCGAGCTGACCCGCGCCGCGCTCTCCGCCGACGGCCCGGGCGAGCTGCTGGCCCGCCTCGCCGCCCACGTCCACGGCTGGGCGGCGCTGTACGACGCCTCCGGCATGGTGGTCGCCGCCGCCCCGGACTGGGCCGCCCGGCGCGCCGCCCGCCTCACCGCCGACGTCGAGCGGCTGCGCGAGCGGCCCGCACCGGCCAGCGCCGTGGTCGGCGGCTCCGAGGACCGGGTCGAACTCCAGTCCCTCGGCACCGGGCGGCGGGCCCGCGGCGCCCTCGCCGTCGGCACGGGCGCCCCGCTGGGCACCGCCGAGCGTTACGCCGTGCACTCGGCGGTCGCGCTGCTGACCCTCACGACGGAACGCTCCCGCTCCCTCCACGACGCCGAGTCCCGGCTCGGCGCGGCGGTGCTGCGCATGCTCCTCGAAGGCGAGCCGGAGCACGCCCGCTCGGTCGCCGGAGCCCTGCACGGCACCCTCCTCGACGCGCCTTTCCGGCTGATCGTCGCCGAGTCCCCGACGCCCGAGCCGCTCGCCCTGCTCGCCGACGCCGTGGAATCGGCCGCCGCGCGGGCGGGGGAGCCGCTGCTCGTCGTACCCGAACCCGACACCGGGCGGCTGGTGGTGCTCGCCGCGGACGGCGGGGCGGCCGCACAGGCCTGCGCCGACCACGCCGAAACCCTGGAGGCACCGGATCCCGCCGGGCCGCCCGAGCCCGGCCTCGCCGTCGGGCTGTCGGCCCCGGCCCGCCCCGAGACCGCCGCCACCGCGTACAAACAGGCCGACCAGGCCCTGGCCGTGGCGCGCCGGCGCGGCCGGACCCTGGTGGAACACGAGGACCTCGCCTCCGGCTCGGTCCTGCCGCTCCTCGCCGACGACGCGGTCCGCGCCTTCTCCGAGGGCACCCTGCGGGCCCTGCGCGAGCACGACGCCACCGGCCGCGGCGACCTCGTCGCCTCCCTCCAGGCCTGGCTCTCCCGGCACGGCCAGTGGGACGCCGCCGCCGCCGACCTGGGCGTACACCGCCACACCCTGCGCTACCGGATGCGCCGCGTCGAGGAGATCCTCGGCCGCTCCCTCGACGACCCGGACGTGCGCATGGAGCTCTGGCTGGCCCTGAAGGCCACCGGAAGCCCCTCCTGACGCCGGCGCGAGAACGACGGCCGTCCCCGCGGACAGTGACAAACCGGAGCAGGGGCGCCGCAGGGTGCTACAGACCGGATAAGCAACGAAACACCCCGGCAGACCTACCTTGGGAGGGACAGCACCCACCGCACAGATCCGAAGGGCCGGGATTCGCATGACTTCCACCCACGCCTTCTGGCTCGCCGGCCGCCAGGCGACCGGCGATGACAGCTTCGACGTCCACTCCCCGTGGGACGGCCGGCTGGTCGGCACCGTCAGCGTGCCCACCGACGCCCAGGTCGAAGAGGCCGTGGCCGCGGCGTACGCCGTGACGGCGGAATTCTCCGCGACTCCCGCCCACGTACGCGCCGCCGCCCTGGACCACGTGTCCAAGCGGCTCACCGAGCGCACCGAGGAGATCGCCCAGCTGATCTCCGCCGAGAACGGCAAGCCGATCAAGTGGGCGCGCGGCGAGGTCGGCCGTGCCGTCTCCGTGTTCCGCTTCGCCGCCGAAGAGGCCCGCCGCTTCAACGGCGGGGACGCCCAGCGCCTCGACACCGACGCCGGCGGCGTCGGCCGCCTCGCGCTGACCCGCCGCTTCGTCAAGGGCCCGGTCCTCGGCATCGCGCCGTTCAACTTCCCGCTGAACCTGTGCGCCCACAAGGTGGCCCCCGCCATCGCCGTCGGCGCGCCGATCATCCTCAAGCCGGCCCCGGCCACCCCGCTCTCCGGCCTGATCCTCGGCGAGCTGCTGGCCGAGACCGACCTGCCGGCCGGCTCCTGGTCCGTGCTGCCCGTCGCCAACGACAAGATGCCGGCCCTGGTCAAGGACGAGCGCCTGCCCGTCATCTCCTTCACCGGTTCCGACAAGGTCGGCTACGCCATCCAGCAGTCGGTGCCCCACAAGCACTGCACCCTGGAGCTCGGCGGCAACGCCGCGGCCGTGGTCCTCGCCGACTGGTCCTCCGAGGCCGACCTCGACTGGGCCGCCACCCGCATCGCGACCTTCGCGAACTACCAGGCCGGCCAGTCCTGCATCTCCGTGCAGCGGGTCATCGCCGACGCCTCCGTCTACGACCGGCTCGTCGAGAAGGTCGTCGCCAACGTCCGCGCCCAGGTCACCGGCGACCCGAACGACGCCGCCACCGACGTCGGCCCGCTCGTCTCCGAGGACGCCGCCAAGCGCGTCGAGTCCTGGGTGGACGAGGCCGTCAACGCCGGCGCGAAGCTGCTCACCGGCGGCAAGCGCGAGGGCGCCTCGTACGAGCCCACCGTGCTCGCCGAGCTCCCCGCCGACGTCACCCTCGCCTGCGAGGAGGTCTTCGGACCGGTCCTGACCCTGCACCGGGTCGAGGGCACCGACGAGGCCTTCGCCGCCGTCAACGACTCGAAGTTCGGCCTCCAGACGGGCGTCTTCACCCGCGACATCCAGGTCGCCTTCCGCGCCCACCGCGAGCTCGAGGTCGGCGGCGTGATCGTCGGCGACGCGCCGTCCTACCGCGCCGACCAGATGCCGTACGGCGGCGTCAAGCAGTCCGGCGTGGGCCGCGAGGGCGTCCGCTACGCGATGGACGACTACACGTACGAGCGGGTCCTGGTCCTGACCGGCCTCGACATCTGATCTCGTACGGCCACTGAGCCGACGGCCGGAGCCTACTGTGCGGGGGCTCCGGCCGTCCCTTTTCCCGTTCCTCGCCCCCACCAGTTTCCGGGCCCGTGCCCCACCTGGCCCGTCCCGGCTTTTCCGGCGCGCCCCGAGCGGGTACGACTGACAGGTAGCACCGGCCGGTAGTCCCGGCGGTGAACCCGACTCGGCGGCGAGGTGAGCCCCCTCATGTCCGCACCACAGCCCGTACAGCCCGCTCAGCCCAAGGTCACGGAACGCGAGGCACGGCAGGTCGCGGAAGCAGCCCGGGAACAGGACTGGCGCAAGCCCAGCTTCGCCAAGGAACTGTTCCTCGGCAGGTTCCGTCTCGACCTGATCCACCCCCACCCGCTCCCCGCCGACGAGGACGTCCGGCGCGGCGAGGCCTTCCTGGCCCGCCTGCGGGAGTTCTGCGAGCGCGAGATCGACGGCGCACGCATCGAGCGCGAGGCGAAGATCCCGGACGAGACCGTCCGCGGCCTCAAGGAGCTCGGCGCGCTCGGCATGAAGATCGACACCAAGTACGGCGGCCTCGGCCTCACCCAGGTGTACTACAACAAGGCCCTCGCCCTGGTCGGCTCGGCCAGCCCCGCCATCGGCGCCCTGCTCTCGGCGCACCAGTCCATCGGGGTCCCCCAGCCGCTGAAGATCTTCGGCACCCAGGAGCAGAAGGACCTCTTCCTGCCCCGCTGCGCCACCACCGACATCACCGCCTTCCTGCTCACCGAGCCGGACGTGGGCTCCGACCCGGCCCGGCTGGCCACCACCGCGGTCCCCGACGGCGACTCCTACGTCCTCGACGGCGTGAAGCTGTGGACCACCAACGGCGTGGTCGCCGACCTGCTGGTGGTCATGGCCCGGGTGCCCCGGCACGAAGGCGGCAAGGGCGGCATCACCGCTTTCGTCGTCGAGGCCGACTCGCCCGGCATCACCGTCGAGCACCGCAACGCCTTCATGGGCCTGCGCGGCCTGGAGAACGGCGTCACCCGCTTCCACCAGGTCAGGGTCCCCGCCGCGCACCGAATCGGCCCCGAGGGCGCCGGCCTCAAGATCGCCCTGACCACCCTCAACACCGGCCGGCTCTCGCTTCCCGCCATGTGCGTCGGCGCCGGCAAGTGGTGCCTGAAGATCGCCCGCGAGTGGTCCGGGGTGCGGGAGCAGTGGGGCCGCCCGGTGGCCCGGCACGAGGCCGTCGGAGCCAAGATCTCCTTCATCGCCGCGACGACCTTCGCCCTCGAAGCCGTCGTCGACCTCTCCTCCCAGATGGCCGACGAGGACCGCAACGACATCCGCATCGAGGCCGCCCTCGCCAAGCTCTACGGCTCCGAGATGGCCTGCCTGATGGCCGACGAACTCGTCCAGATCCGCGGCGGCCGCGGCTTCGAGACCGCCGAGTCCCTGGCCGCCCGCGGCGAGCGCGCCGTCCCCGCCGAGCAGATGCTGCGCGACCTGCGCATCAACCGGATCTTCGAGGGCTCGACCGAGATCATGCACCTGCTGATCGCGCGCGAGGCCGTGGACGCCCACCTCTCGGTCGCCGGCGACCTCATCGACCCCGACAAGGACCTCGCCGACAAGGCGAAGGCGGGCGCCCGCGCGGCCGGCTTCTACGCCCGCTGGCTGCCGAAGCTCGCCACCGGCCCCGGACAGGTGCCCGGCACCTACCGGGAGTTCCACCCCGCCGGCCACCCCGACCTCGCCGCCCACCTGCGCTACGTGGAGCGCAGCGCCCGCAAGCTCGCCCGCTCCACCTTCTACGCCATGTCCCGCTGGCAGGGCCGCATGGAGACCAAGCAGGGCTTCCTCGGCCGGATCGTCGACATCGGCGCCGAGCTGTTCGCCATGAGCGCGGCCTGCGTGCGCGCCGAACACCTGCGGGCCTCCGGCGACCACGGACGCGAGGCCTACCAGCTCGCCGACGCCTTCTGCCGCCAGTCGCGGCTGCGCGTCGAAGAGCTCTTCGGCCGTCTGTGGTCCAACACCGACGACCTCGACCGCAAGGTCGTCGCCGGAGTGCTGTCCGGTACGTACACCTGGCTCGAAGAGGGCGTCATCGACCCCTCGGGCGAAGGCCCCTGGATCGCCGACGCCACCCCGGGCCCCTCCCAGCAGAAGAACGTGCACCGGCCCATCCGCTGACCTGCAATGACCGCTCGCCGGTTACGTGTACGTGTACGAGGACCGCGAGCAGGAACGACCGGCCCGGTGCGTGGCGCTGCTCCTGCGCCGCGCGCCGGACGCCGAGACGGCGGGTGTCCCGCCGCCGGCGCCACGGCCGAGGCCCCGGACGCGTGGTGGCGGGCCTCTCTGCTGCTCGCGGACTTCCCGGGCACCCCCGGCCGAACTGCCGGCCGAAGCCGCCCGGGACGCCACCCGGACGGAGGAATGGGGGAGGGCGTGTCCGGACACGGCGCGGATGCGGCAAGAATGGGGGGCATGAGCGTCCGTCCAGCCCCTCTCGCCGATCCGCACGTCCTCTTCGACACCGCGGCCGGCCGCCGGGACATCGTCGTCCTCGGCTCCACCGGATCCATCGGCACCCAGGCCGTCGACCTGGTCCTGCGCAACCCCGACCGCTTCCGGGTGACCGGGCTGTCCGCGGCCGGCGGCCGGGTCGCCCTGCTCGCCGAGCAGGCCCGCCTGCTGCGGGTCCGCACGGTTGCCGTGGCCCGCGAGGACGTCGTACCGGCCCTCCGGGAGGCGCTGCGCGCCCAGTACGGCGACGAGCCGCTGCCGGAGGTCCTCGCCGGGCCCGACGCCGCGACCCAGCTCGCCGCGTCCGACTGCCACACCGTCCTCAACGGCATCACCGGCTCCATCGGACTGGCGCCCACCCTCGCCGCCCTGGAGGCGGGCCGCACCCTCGCCCTGGCCAACAAGGAATCGCTGATCGTCGGCGGCCCCCTGGTCAAGGCCCTCGCCGAGCCGGGCCAGATCATCCCGGTGGACTCCGAGCACGCCGCGCTCTTCCAGGCCCTGGCCGGCGGCACCCGCGCCGACGTGCGCAAGCTCGTCGTGACGGCCTCCGGCGGCCCCTTCCGCGGCCGTACGCGCGACGAGCTGGCGTCCGTCACCGTCGAGGACGCCCTCGCCCACCCCACCTGGGCCATGGGCCCGGTCATCACCGTCAACAGCGCCACCCTGGTCAACAAGGGACTGGAGGTGATCGAGGCCCACCTGCTCTACGACATCCCGTTCGAGCGCATCGAGGTCGTCGTCCACCCCCAGTCGTACGTCCACTCGATGGTGGAATTCACGGACGGCTCCACGCTCGCCCAGGCCACCCCGCCGGACATGCGCGGGCCCATCGCGATCGGCATCGGCTGGCCCGAGCGGGTCCCGGACGCCGCCCCCGCCTTCGACTGGACCAAGGCCTCCACCTGGGAGTTCTTCCCCCTCGACACCGAGGCCTTCCCCTCGGTGGGCCTGGCGCGGCACGTCGGCACCCTCGGGGGCACGGCCCCCGCCGTGTTCAATGCGGCGAACGAGGAGTGTGTGGACGCGTTCCTCGCCGGTCGGCTGCCGTTCACGGCAATCATGGATACCGTCACCGCTGTGGTGGAAGACCACGGGACGCCGCGTGCGGGAACCTCGCTGACGCTCGCCGACGTCCTCGAAGCGGAGACCTGGGCCCGGGCCCGGGCCAGGGAGCTGGCGGCGAAGGCCGCCGTGGAGGCGCGCGCATGACCCTCTTCATGACGGTGCTGGGGATACTCGTCTTCCTGGTCGGCCTGCTCGTCTCCATCGCGTGGCACGAGCTGGGGCACCTCTCCACGGCCAAGATGTTCGGGATCCGCGTGCCGCAGTACATGGTCGGCTTCGGCCCGACCATCTGGTCGCGGCACAAGGGCGAGACCGAGTACGGGATCAAGGCCATCCCGATGGGCGGCTACATCCGCATGATCGGGATGTTCCCCCCCGGGGACGACGGCAAGGTCACCGTCCGCTCCACCTCGCCCTTCCGCACGATGATCGAGGACGCCCGCTCGGCCGCCTACGAGGAACTCCGGCCGGGCGACGAGAAGCGGCTCTTCTACACGCGCAAGCCGTGGAAGCGCGTCATCGTGATGTTCGCCGGACCGTTCATGAACCTGATCCTGGCCGTGGTGCTCTTCATCGGCGTGCTGATGACCTTCGGGCTCAACACCCAGACCACCACCGTCAGCTCGGTCTCCGCCTGCGTCATCCAGCAGAGCGAGAAGCGCGACAAGTGCACCGCCGCGGACCCGGAGGCCCCCGCCAAGGCCGCCGGACTCAAGGCCGGCGACAAGATCGTCGCCTTCAACGGCGAGAAGGTCGACGACTGGTCCTCCCTCCAGAAGGACATCCGCGGCACGATCGGCCCCGCCACCATCACCGTGGAGCGGGCCGGCAAGCAGGTCGACCTGCACGCCACCCTGATCGAGAACAGGGTCGCCAAGACCGACGGCAGCGGCCGCTACGTAAAGGACCAGTACGTCACCGCCGGCTTCCTCGGATTCGCCCCGGCCGTCGGTTACGTCGACCAGTCCTTCACCCAGGCCGTGGGCCAGATGGGCGAGATGTTCCAGGCCGGCGTCGACTCCCTGGTCGCCCTGCCCGCCAAGGTCCCCGACCTGTGGAACGCCGCCTTCAACGGCGCCGAGCGCGAGCAGGACTCCCCGATGGGCATCGTCGGCGCGGCCCGCGTCAGCGGCGAGATCTTCAACCTGGACATCCCGCCGCAGTACCAGCTGGAGTTCTTCCTGAAGCTCCTGGCCGGCTTCAACCTGTCCCTGTTCCTGTTCAACATGCTGCCGCTGCTGCCGCTGGACGGCGGCCACATCGCGGGCGCCCTGTGGGAGTCCGTACGCCGGCACACCGCGCGGATCTTCCGCCGGCCCGACCCGGGTCCGTTCGACGTGGCGAAGCTGATGCCCGTCGCGTACGTGGTCGCGGGCGTGTTCGTCTGCTTCACGGTCCTGGTGATGGTCGCGGACGTGGTGAACCCGATCAAGATCTCGTAGCGCCGACGGCGATATACACCGTAAGGAGGGAGCCGGGCACGCATTGTGCCCGGCTCCCCGCGTTCGGGTGGCGGGGGCGGGGCGCATGCACGGGGACCGCGCTGATTGGCGTAATCTCGAAGGCTGGAGCCCGCCGATATCGGGACCTTGATCCACACCTTGGGGTTGCACAGCAGATGACTGCGATTTCTCTCGGAATGCCGGCCGTACCGACGAAGCTCGCCGACCGTCGGGTCAGCCGCAAGATCCAGGTCGGTTCCGTGGCCGTCGGCGGCGACGCGCCCGTCTCGGTGCAGTCGATGACCACGACGCGGACCTCCGACATCGGCGCCACGCTCCAGCAGATCGCCGAGCTGACCGCCTCCGGCTGCCAGATCGTCCGCGTGGCCTGCCCGACCCAGGACGACGCCGACGCCCTCTCGGTGATCGCGAAGAAGTCGCAGATCCCCGTGATCGCCGACATCCACTTCCAGCCGAAGTATGTCTTCGCCGCCATCGACGCCGGCTGCGCCGCGGTCCGCGTCAACCCCGGCAACATCAAGCAGTTCGACGACAAGGTCAAGGAGATCGCGCGCGCCGCCAAGGACGCGGGCACGCCGATCCGAATCGGCGTCAACGCCGGCTCCCTCGACGCCCGCCTGCTGCGCAAGTACGGCAAGGCCACCCCCGAGGCGCTGGTCGAGTCCGCGCTGTGGGAGGCCTCCCTCTTCGAGGAGCACGACTTCCGCGACATCAAGATCTCGGTCAAGCACAACGACCCCGTCGTGATGGTCGAGGCCTACCGCCAGCTCGCCGCCCAGTGCGACTACCCGCTGCACCTCGGCGTCACCGAGGCCGGCCCCGCCTTCCAGGGCACCATCAAGTCCGCCGTCGCCTTCGGCGCCCTGCTCTCCCAGGGCATCGGCGACACCATCCGCGTCTCGCTCTCCGCGCCCCCGGCCGAGGAGATCAAGGTCGGCATCCAGATCCTGGAGTCGCTCAACCTCCGCCAGCGCCGCCTGGAGATCGTCTCCTGCCCCTCCTGCGGCCGCGCCCAGGTCGACGTGTACAAGCTCGCCGAGGAGGTCACGGCGGGCCTGGACGGCATGGAGGTCCCGCTGCGCGTCGCGGTCATGGGCTGCGTCGTCAACGGCCCCGGCGAGGCCCGCGAGGCCGACCTCGGCGTCGCCTCCGGCAACGGCAAGGGCCAGATCTTCGTGAAGGGCGAGGTCATCAAGACCGTTCCCGAGTCGAAGATCGTCGAGACCCTCATCGAAGAGGCGATGAAGCTCGCCGAGCAGATGGAGAAGGACGGCGTCATGAGCGGCGAGCCCACGGTCTCCGTCGCCGGCTGATCCACGGACCGCGCCCCGGCCCCCGTAACCGCAGCTCGCGGCGGGGGCCGGGGCCTTTTCGTGACCTCGACGGGGCGGCGTCCCGCAGGGACGCCGGGTACAGTGCGGAGATCAGCAGACTTGCATGGTGAGGCCCCGACAGTGTTGACGCAGACCACCACCCGGGTCCTCGAGCCCAGCGATCTCGACGCCGCGCTCGAGGTGCTGGACCGCGATCCGGTCACGAACGCCTTCGTCACCTCGCGGGTCCAGGTCGCCGGGCTGGACCCGTGGCGCCTGGGCGGCGAGATGTGGGGCTGGTACACCGGCGGCACGCTCCGCTCCCTGTGCTACTCGGGCGCCAACCTCGTCCCCGTCTGCGCCACCCCCGACGCCGTACGCGCCTTCGCCGACCGCGCCCGCCGCGCCGGCCGCCGCTGCTCCTCCATCGTCGGCCCCGCCGAGCCCACCGCACTGCTGTGGCAGCTCCTGGAGCCCTCCTGGGGCCCGGCCCGCGACATCCGTGCCCACCAGCCGCTGATGGTCACCGAACAGCCGTCCGCCGAGATCGCCCCCGACCCGCTGGTCCGCCGCATCCGCAAGAGCGAGATGGAGCTGATCATGCCCGCCTGCGTGGCCATGTTCACCGAGGAGGTCGGCGTCTCCCCGCTCGCGGGCGACGGCGGCCTGCTCTACCAGGCGCGCGTGGCCGAACTGGTCGCCGCCGGCCGCTCCTTCGCCCGGGTCGAGGACGGCAAGGTCGTCTTCAAGGCCGAGATCGGCGCGGCCACCTCCCGCGCCTGCCAGATCCAGGGCGTGTGGGTCGCCCCGGAATTCCGCGGCCGCGGGCACTCCGAGACCGGCATGGCGGCCGTCGTCGCGTACGCCCTGCGCGACGTCGCGCCCGTGGTGAGCCTCTACGTGAACGACTTCAACACCGCCGCCCGCGCCGCCTACCGCCGGGTCGGCTTCCGCGAGGTCGGCGCCTTCATGAGCGTGCTCTTCTGAGACCGGCTGCTTCCCGCTGCACGCCGCCGCTTCCTGTCCTTTCCCGTACTGCGCCGGGCGGCGGCCGAGTAAGGTCACCGCATGCCGCATGAACCCGGGCACCGGCCCCGCCTCCCCGCCGGAGTCGCCATCGGTCCGCTGGACCTGAGCGCGCACGTCGACGAGGCCCTCGAAGTCCAGGCCGTGGCCTTCGGCCTGACGGACGAAGAGGTCGGCATCAGGCGCCACATCGTGCTGCGCCACATGACCCACCGGGGCGCCCGAGCCCTCGGCGCCACGCTCGAGGACGGCACCCTGGTCGGCTTCGTCTACGGCATGCCCAACGACCGCGCCCACTGGTGGTCCACCGTCGTCGAGCCGTACCTGCGCGAGGGCGGGCACGAGGGCTGGCTCGACGGTTCCTTCGTCATCACCGAACTGCACGTCCACCCCGGCTACCAGGGCCGCGGCGTCGGCCGGAGCCTGATCACCGAGATCACCGACGGCTCCGGGCTCACGCGCTCGATCCTCTCCGCCGTGGACACCGAGAGCCCGGCCCGCGGCCTCTACCGCGCCCTCGGGTACCAGGACCTGGCGCGGCGGGTGCACTTCCCCAGCGCCGCGCAGCCGTACGCCGTCATGGGAGCTCCGCTGCCCCTGAACCGCCGTCCGTAGCCGGCGGGTCGGCAGCCTCCGCCGGCGCGGTGTCCGCCGGGGGAGCAGACGCCGGGGGAGAGGCCGAGGGGGGAGGGGGCGCGGCGGGCCGCGGCTGGGCCTCCGCCGCCCGCTCCAGGAACCGCAGCAGCTCCACCGGGAACGGCAGCACCAGCGTCGAGTTCTTCTCCGCCGCCACCGCGACCACGGTCTGGAGCAGCCGCAGCTGGAGGGCGGCCGGCTGCTCGCTCATCACCTCGGCGGCCTGCGCCAGCTTCTTCGAGGCCTGGAGCTCGGCGTCGGCGTTGATCACCCGGGCCCGCCGCTCGCGGTCGGCCTCGGCCTGCCGGGCCATCGACCGCTTCATCGTCTCCGGCAGCGACACGTCCTTGATCTCGACCCGGTCGATCTGCACGCCCCAGCCCATCGCGGGGCTGTCGATCATCAGCTCCAGGCCCTGGTTGAGCTTCTCGCGGTTGGAGAGCAGGTCGTCGAGGTCGCTCTTGCCGATGATCGACCGCAGCGAGGTCTGGGCCATCTGCGAGACCGCGAAGCGGTAGTCCTCGACCTCGATGATCGCGCTGGCCGCGTCGATCACCTTGAAGTACACGACGGCGTCCACCCGCACGGTGACGTTGTCCCGCGTGATGCCCTCCTGCGCAGGCACCGGCAGCGTCACGATCTGCATGTTCACCTTGCGCAGCCGGTCGACGACCGGGACGACCATGGTGAAGCCGGGAGGCCTGATGCCCTCCCGCAACCGCCCCAGACGGAAGACCACACCACGTTCGTACTGCTTGACGACCCGGGCGGCGATGGCGGCGTAGGCCACGACAGCGGTGCCCGCGACCGCGGCGGCGGTCAGGAGTTCTTCGACCATGACGGCCCCCTGGAGGGATACCTGCCTACCTACGGTATGCCCTACAGCCAGGCCGCGAACTCCAGCAGCATCTCGGCTTCCCGGCGGCGCCCCGCCGCCACGGCGCGCACGCCCGACTCCACGGCGCGGAAGAGCGTCCAGCCGCGCAGCCGGTCGGCGTCCACGTCGAGGGAGTCGGCCAGCCGGTTCATCCGCCGCCGGACCCCCGCCGCCCCCGTGGTCGAGGCGACCTGGTCGTCCAGCCGGTCCCTGACCAGCCGCGCCAGGTCGTACGCCCGCTCGCCGACCAGCGGGTCCGGACCCACCGCCAGCCACGGCGCCCGCTCGCCCGCCAGCACCTTGCCCTGCCGGAACGCCCCGTGCAGCAGGAGCTCCTCGCCGGCGGGCAGGGGCAGCGCCACCAGCTCATCGCGCGCCGCGACGGCCGCGTCCGCCAGCGGTCGCAGCGCCTCCGGCGCCCGGCCCAGCTCCTGTGCCTGCCGCCCGGTCCGCTCGGCGACGCTCTCGAAGGGATGCCCCGCGGCCGGGGCCACCCACAGCCGCCGGATCGTGCCCGCAGCCTCCAGCAGCGCCTTCGCCTCGGGGAGCGAGCGCAGCGACACCTCGGGCTGGAGCCGCTCCAGCAGCATCGCCCCGTCGTCGTGCCGGGTGTCCAGGACCCGTACGGCCCCGAAGCCGCCCCAGTGGGCGAGCGCGGCCAGCTCCCGGCCGGGAGCGGCGACCGGCGGCGCGAGTTTCAGGGTGGCCGGGGTGCCGTCGGGGTACCGGACCAGCACCACGAGGCTGCTGCGGCCGCCCGGGGCCTGCACCCGCTGGGCCGTGAGCCCGCGGCGGGCGACGGCCCCGGCGGTCAGTTCGGGCAGCTGCCCGAGCCACTGCGCGGTTCCGTCGTCGGGCGCCCCGGGCATCTCGCCGAGCGCCCGTACAAGCCGCTCCGGCGGTTCGAAAGCCATACGTGCAAGATCCCTTTCAGCTTTTCCCGGCTCGTTCCGATCGTTCCGCGAGCCCAGGGAAGGCTACGCCGACTCCGCGCCAGCGTGCCGCGCGCACGGCCGCCTCGCCGAGCGCGTCGGCCGCGGCCCGGCGCAGCGAGCCGCCGGAGGCCCGCACCAGATCGGAGTACGCACCGGCGGTCCGGTCCTCGATCACGGCGGCCAGCCGCTCGGCGTCGGCGGGCGTGCGGACCGGCTCGGGCAGGGCGTACGCGGCTTCCGAGGGCCGCGGGACGCCGCCCAGTTTCCGCACCGTACGGGTGAGTGCGTCACGCCGCGCGTGGTGCTCGGCGTACGCCTGCCGGGCCTCGGCGCGGCGGGCCTCGGCGACGCGCGCGCCGACGACGCCGTACCCGTACACGGCGGCGTGCTCGGCGGCCAGCGCGGCCTGAGCCGCCGTCAGGGAGGCGGCAGCGGCTTCGGACTTGTCGCTCATGCGGGCTTCTCCGACTTCAGGAGGTACGCGTGGACGGTGCCGCAGGCGGCGACGGACGCCAGCAGCCGGGCCAGTTCGCCGGGAGCCTGCCCGAGGGCCGCGGTGCGGGCCGCGGCGAGGCGGCGCTCCGCCCGGGCGAGCGCGGCGAGCGCGGCCTTCGGGGCGGTCGGCACCGGTTCGGGCGGGGGAGCCGCCGCGGCTGCCGGGGCGGAGGGCGGAGGGGAGGCCGGGGCGTCGGCGCCGCCCGGCGCCAGCGCCGCCGCGTGCGCGGCCACCGCGGCGCGCAGCGGGGCGAGGCGGCCGGCCAGGGCGGGGTGGACGGCGGCCGTGGCGTCGTAACGTTCCAGCAGCCCGGCGCTCTCGCGCACGGCCGCCTCCCTGATCCGCCGTTCGAGCGATACCGCCCGCTGCTCCTCACGGGTGGTGCTGTCGCCCCCGGAGCACGCGGTGAGCAGCGCGGCACCGGCCGCGCCGGCGGTGCCGGTGAGCAGGCTTCTTCGCGAAGGCAGGGTGAAGGACACGCGGAATCCTCGAATCCGGGGAGTGACGGGCGGGAGGCTGGTGATCACGGTACCCGGGGGCGCCGTGCACGGGGCGGACGGCAACACCCCTTGGGACCGGATACCCTTTGACCTGACACGCGACGGAAACCACAACAGCACACGCGGCCGAGGAGTCACCCGGATGAGCACGACCCAGAGCGACAGGCTGCGCGGACTGCTGGAACCGCTGGTCGCCGCGAAGGACCTGGACCTCGAGGACATCGAGGTGTCCCGGGCGGGCAAGCGCCGGATGCTCCGGATCGTCGTGGACTCCGATGAGGGCGTCGAGCTCGACGCCTGTGCCGAGCTGAGCCGTGAGATCTCCGAGAAGCTCGACGAGACCGACGTGATGGGCGAGGACGAGTACGTCCTCGAAGTGAGCTCGCCGGGCGCGGACCGCCCGCTGTCCGAGCACCGCCACTACGTCCGCGCCACCGGCCGCCTCGTGAAGTTCCAGCTCACCGCCGAGAGCGAGAAGGGTGCCGGCGAGCTGATCGCCCGCATCCTGGGCGTGGACGACGAGGGCCTGGACCTCGAAGTGCCCGGCCTCAAGGGCCGCAAGCCCACCGCCCGCCGCATCGCCTTCACGGACATCGCCAAGGCGCGTGTCGAGATCGAGTTCAACCGCAAGAGCGGTATTGAGAAAGAAGAGGAGGCGTAGCCGTGGACATCGACATGAGTGCCCTGCGGGGTCTGGTCCGGGAGAAGGAGATCTCCTTCGACCTGCTGGTCGAGGCGATCGAGTCGGCCCTCCTCATCGCGTACCACCGCACCGAGGGAAGCCGCCGGCGCGCACGCGTCGAGCTGGACCGCACCAACGGCCACGTGACCGTGTGGGCGAAGGAAGACCCGCAGGACCTGGAGGAGGGGCAGGAGGCCAAGGAGTTCGACGACACCCCGTCGGGCTTCGGCCGGATCGCCGCCACCACCGCCAAGCAGGTCATCCTGCAGCGCCTGCGCGACGCCGAGGACGACCTGACGTTCGGCGAGTTCGCCGGGCGTGAGGGCGACGTCATCACGGGCGTCGTCCAGCAGGGCAAGGACCCGAAGAACGTGTTGGTCGACATCGGCAAGCTCGAGGCCATCCTGCCCGTGCAGGAGCAGGTCCCGGGCGAGGAGTACACCCACGGCCTGCGCCTGCGCACGTACGTCGTCCGGGTGGCGAAGGGTGTCCGCGGTCCGTCCGTGACCCTGTCGCGCACCCACCCGAACCTCGTGAAGAAGCTCTTCGCGCTGGAGGTTCCGGAGATCGCCGACGGCAGCGTCGAGATCGCGGCGATCGCCCGCGAGGCCGGCCACCGCACCAAGATCGCGGTGCGTTCCACCCGTTCGGGCCTCAACCCGAAGGGCGCCTGCATCGGCCCGATGGGCGGCCGGGTGCGCAACGTGATGGCCGAGCTGCACGGCGAGAAGATCGACATCGTCGACTGGTCGGACGACCCGGCGGAGATGGTGGCCAACGCCCTGTCCCCCGCCCGGGTGAGCAAGGTCGAGGTCGTCGACTGGGACTCCCGCTCCGCGCGGGTGACCGTCCCCGACTACCAGCTGTCGCTCGCCATCGGCAAGGAAGGCCAGAACGCCCGCCTCGCCGCGCGGCTGACCGGCTGGCGCATCGACATCCGTCCTGACACCGAGCAGGCCGGGGAATAAAACCGCTACCGGCCGGGTTGACCGGCCGGTAGACAGGTACCACAACGACAGCCGTGCGATTTCTCGCCTGAACGGGTGAGGTCGGCGCGGGGAGGTAGACTGAAGCGTGTCTGGCCGGACGCATGCCCGCGCATGCCCTGAGCGCACCTGCGTGGGGTGCCGGGAGCGAGCGGCCAAGAGCGGCCTGCTGCGCATCGTGGCGATCGAGGACGAATGCGTCCCGGATCCCCGCGGTACGCTGCCCGGCCGGGGTGCGTACGTGCACCCCGCCCTGGTCTGCCTCGACCTGGCGGTCCGCCGCCGGGCGTTCCCCCGGGCCCTTCGGAGCCAGGGAGCGCTCGACACCGCGGAACTGCGCAGGGTCGTCGAGGCGACACAGTAAGAAGAAGTACGGCACGGGAGAAACCGTGCGGTCAGGTACCTCGCGAGTTGGAAGTAGGTCGAGATTGCGATGAGCACTCGATGAGTACGCGATGAGTACGCCCATGAAGTAGCGACGGTCCGGCGTAACCCGGACCTAAAAGGAGCGAAGTGGCTAAGGTCCGGGTATACGAACTCGCCAAGGAGTTCGGGGTAGAGAGCAAGGTCGTCATGGCCAAGCTCCAAGAACTCGGTGAATTCGTCCGTTCGGCGTCCTCGACGATCGAGGCGCCGGTTGTACGCAAGTTGACTGATGCACTGCAGGGGCCCGGCGGCAGCGCCGGCAAGCCCGCTGCAAAGCCCGGCGCGCCCCGCAAGGCCGCGCCGGCCAAGCCCGCGGCGCCGTCTCCGGCCGCCGCGGCACGTCCCGCTGCGCCGAAGCCCGGCGCCCCGGCGCCGAAGCCGGCCGCAGCCGAGGCTCCGGCCGTGAGCGCCCCGGTGACCCCGGCCGCCTCCGGCCCGCGTCCCGGCCCCAAGGCTCCGGCCCCGAAGCCCGCTCCGGCGGCTCCGGCTCCGGTCGCCGCCGAGTTCCAGGCGCCCCCGGCGGCTCCGGCCGCCCCGTCGCGGCCCGCCGCGGCGACCCCCGGCCCGCGTCCCGCGGCCCAGCGTCCGGCCGGTCCGGCCCAGGGCGGTGCCCGTCCCGGCGCCCCGCGTCCGGCGGCCGCTCCCGGCTCCCCGGCGCAGCGTCCCGGCCAGGGCGGCGCCCAGGCTCCCCGTCCGGGTGGTGCCCGTCCCGCGGGTCCGCGTCCGGGCAACAACCCCTTCACCTCTGGTGGCTCCACCGGCATGGCGCGCCCGCAGGCGCCCCGTCCGGGCGGCGCGCCGCGTCCCGGTGCCCCCGGCGCCGGCCAGGGCGGCCCGCGTCCGCAGGGCGCCGGCCAGGGTGGTCCCCGTCCGCAGGGTCCCGGCCAGGGCGGTCAGCCCGGTGGGCGGCCCTCGCCGGCCGGCATGCCGCGTCCGCAGGGCGGTGCCCCGCGTCCCGGTGGCGCCCCCGGCGGTAACCGTCCGAACCCGGGCATGATGCCGCAGCGTCCCGCTGCCGGCCCGCGCCCCGGTCCCGGCGGCGGCGGTCGCGGCCCCGGTGCCGGCGGCCGTGGTCCGGGCACCGGCGGTGCCGGTCGTCCCAGCGGCGGCTTCGCAGGTCGTCCGGCCGGTCCGGGCGGCGGCGGTCGTCCCGGTGGCGGCGGCGGCTTCGGCGGCCCGCGTCCCGGTGGTGGCGGCGGCTTCGGCGGCGCTCCCGGTGCGGGTGGCGGCGGTCGTCCCGGCTTCGGTGGCCGTCCCGGCGGTCCCGGTGCCCGTGGTGGCACGCAGGGTGCCTTCGGCCGTCCCGGCGGTCCGGCCCGTCGTGGCCGCAAGTCGAAGCGTCAGAGGCGCCAGGAGTACGAGGCCATGCAGGCCCCGTCCGTGGGCGGCGTGATGCTGCCCCGCGGCAACGGCGAGACCGTTCGCCTGTCGCGCGGTGCGTCGCTGACCGACTTCGCGGAGAAGATCAACGCCAACCCGGCGTCGCTGGTCGCGGTCATGATGAACCTCGGCGAGATGGTCACTGCCACGCAGTCCGTCTCCGACGCCACCCTCCAGCTCCTCGCCGACGAGATGAACTACACCGTTCAGATCGTCAGCCCGGAGGAGGAGGACCGCGAGCTCCTCGAGACCTTCGACATCGAGTTCGGCGAGGACGAGGGCGGCGAGGAATTCCTCATGCCGCGTCCGCCGGTCGTGACCGTCATGGGTCACGTCGACCACGGTAAGACCCGACTGCTCGACGCCATCCGCAAGACGAACGTCATTGCGGGCGAGGCCGGCGGCATCACGCAGCACATCGGTGCGTACCAGGTCTCGACCGAGGTCAACGAGGAAGAGCGCCGGATCACCTTCATCGACACCCCGGGTCACGAGGCGTTCACCGCCATGCGTGCCCGTGGTGCGAAGTCGACCGACATCGCGATCCTCGTGGTGGCGGCCAACGACGGTGTCATGCCGCAGACGATCGAGGCGCTGAACCACGCCAAGGCGGCCAACGTGCCGATCGTGGTCGCGGTCAACAAGATCGACGTCGAGGGTGCCGACCCGGTCAAGGTGCGCGGTCAGCTGACCGAGTACGGCCTGGTGGCCGAGGAGTACGGCGGCGACACCATGTTCGTCGACATCTCCGCGAAGCAGGGTCTGCACATCGACTCCCTGCTGGAGGCCGTCGTCCTCACCGCCGACGCCTCGCTCGACCTGCGGGCCAACCCGGAGCAGGACGCTCAGGGTATTGCGATCGAGTCCCACCTCGACCGCGGCCGCGGTGCCGTCTCCACCGTCCTGGTGCAGCGCGGTACCCTCCGCATCGGCGACACCATGGTCGTCGGCGACGCGTACGGCCGAGTCCGCGCGATGCTCGACGACAAGGGCAACAACGTCGAGGAAGCGGGTCCGTCGACCCCCGTCCTGGTCCTGGGTCTCACCAACGTCCCCGGCGCCGGCGACAACTTCCTCGTCGTGGACGAGGACCGCACGGCCCGCCAGATCGCCGAGAAGCGTGCTGCGCGTGAGCGCAACGCCAACTTCGCCAAGCGCACCCGCCGGGTGTCCCTCGAGGACCTCGACTCCGTGCTCAAGGCCGGTCTGGTCCAGGAACTCAACCTCATCATCAAGGGCGACGCGTCCGGTGCGGTCGAGGCTCTCGAGTCCTCGCTGCTCCAGCTCGACGTCGGTGAAGAGGTCGACATCCGGGTCCTGCACCGCGGTGTGGGTGCGGTCACCGAGTCCGACATCGACCTGGCGATGGGCTCCGACGCCATCGTCATCGGCTACAACGTCCGTGCGGCCGGCCGTGCCGCGCAGATGGCGGAGCGCGAGGGCGTCGACGTCCGCTACTACTCGGTGATCTACCAGGCCATCGAGGAGATCGAGGCGGCCCTCAAGGGCATGCTCAAGCCGGAGTACGAAGAGGTCGAGCTCGGTACGGCGGAGATCCGCGAGGTCTTCCGCTCGTCCAAGCTGGGCAACATCGCCGGTGTCCTGGTCCGCTCCGGAGAGGTCAAGCGCAACACCAAGGCGCGCCTGCTCCGCGACGGCAAGGTCATCGCCGAGAGCCTCACCATCTCCGGTCTGCGCCGCTTCAAGGACGACGTCACCGAGATCCGCGAAGGCTTCGAGGGCGGTATCAACCTCGGAAACTTCAACGACATCAAGATCGACGACGTCATCGCGACGTACGAGATGCGCGAGAAGCCGCGCGGCTGACGCCCGGCTGTTCGTACCGTGTCGTGACCGGGGCCGGTCGGCGGAATTTCCGTCGATCGGCCCCGGCCGTTGCGTGTACGGTTCTTGTGTCCCTGCCAAGCGACGGCCTGGCAGGCCACCGAACCCGAACCGGCGGGACATCCGGAACTGCATGTACGTGGGGACTCTGTCCTTCGATCTGCTCCTCGGCGACGTTCACTCGCTGAAGGAGAAACGCTCCGTCGTCCGGCCCATCGTCGCCGAGCTCCAGCGCAAGTTCTCTGTGAGCGCGGCCGAGGTGGGCGACCAGGACCTCCACCGCAGGGCCCGGATAGGGGTCGCCTTGGTGTCCGGGGACGCGGGGTTCCTGTCGGACGTGCTCGACCGCTGCGAGCGGCTGGTCGCGGCGCGTCCGGAGGTGGAGCTGCTGTCGGTGCGACGGCGCTTCCACGGTGATGAAGACTGAATGCAAGGAAAGAAGGAGACGGACCAGTGGCCGACAACGCGCGGGCGAAGAAGCTGGCGGACCTCATCCGGGAGGTGGTCGCCCAGAAGCTGCAGCGCGGTATCAAGGACCCGCGCCTCGGTACGCACGTGACGATCACCGACACCCGGGTCACCGGTGACCTGCGGGAGGCCACGGTCTTCTACACGGTCTACGGCGACGACGAGGAGCGGGAGGCCGCGGCCAAGGGGCTGGAGAGCGCCAAGGGCATCCTGCGCTCCGCGGTCGGCCAGGCGGCGGGCATCAAGTTCACGCCGACCCTGACCTTCGTGGCGGACGCCCTCCCGGAGACCGCGAAGACCATCGAGGACCTCCTCGACCAGGCACGTGCCTCCGACGCCGAGGTGCGGCAGGCCTCGTCGGGTGCGACGTACGCCGGCGACGCCGACCCGTACAAGAAGCCGGGCGAGGACGAAGCCGCCGAATGAGCAACGTACAGCGGACGCCGGACGGCCTTGTCATCGTCGACAAGCCGTCCGGCTTCACCTCGCACGACGTCGTGGCCAAGATGCGCGGGATCGCCAGGACCCGCCGCGTCGGGCACGCGGGCACCCTCGACCCCATGGCCACGGGCGTGCTCGTGCTCGGGGTCGAGAAGGCCACCAAGCTCCTCGGCCACCTGGCGCTGACCGAGAAGGAGTACCTCGGTACGATCCGCCTCGGCCAGACCACGCTGACGGACGACGCCGAAGGCGACATCACGTCCTCCGCCGACGCCTCCGGGGTCACCCGCGAGGCCGTCGACGCCGGCATCGCCAAGCTGACCGGCGAGATCATGCAGGTCCCGTCCAAGGTCAGCGCCATCAAGATCGACGGCGTCCGTTCCTACAAGCGGGCCCGTGACGGCGAGGACTTCGAGATCCCGGCCCGGCCGGTCACGATCTCCTCGTTCCAGGTGTACGACATGCGCGACGCGGAGGCCGAGGACGGCACGAAGGTCGTCGACCTCGTCGTCTCCGTGGTCTGCTCCAGCGGTACGTACATCCGCGCCATCGCCCGCGACCTCGGTGCGGACCTCGGTGTGGGCGGCCACCTGACCGCGCTGCGGCGCACCCGGGTCGGCCCGTACAAGCTCGACAAGGCCCGCACGCTCGACCAGCTCCAGGAGGAGCTGACGGTCATGCCGATCGCCGAGGCGGCCGGCGCGGCCTACCC
Source organism: Streptomyces sp. NPDC037401 (assembly GCF_055602345.1). Classification (NCBI taxonomy): domain Bacteria; kingdom Bacillati; phylum Actinomycetota; class Actinomycetes; order Kitasatosporales; family Streptomycetaceae; genus Streptomyces; species Streptomyces sp. NPDC037401. The sequence continues at coordinate 30,556 of NZ_JBVJWO010000002.1, read as the reverse complement.
GCGCTGGGACCTCGACGAGAAGCGGGCCCGGCTGCTGGGCAACGGCGTACGGCTGGAGATGCCGGACGTGTACGCCGCGGGCAGCACCGTCGCGGTCTTCGCGCCGGACGGACGCCTGCTGGCCCTCGTCGAGAACAAGGGCGGCAAGGCGAAGTCCCTCGCGGTCTTCGTCTGACCCGACCTGACCTGACCTGACCCGACCTGACTCGATCAGGTCGGCCCGGCCCGGCCCGGCCGCGGGTCCCGGACAGCCGTGGAGCGGTGAGCGCACCCCCCTGTGACGCTCACCGCTCCACGATCCCCCTCGCACCCCCGTCACGGTGTCTATCCATCCGGCACCCGTTATTCACCCGACCGAGCAGGCGCTCGGAGTGAATGGAGGGAGCGCAAGGGGGCGCTTTTGTCTCCGGTGCTTTCCGCTGATCTTTGCCGAGCAGCCTTCTGCCCTACGTGGTACGGCGGAGAGGTTCGGCGATGGAGACGCTGGTCAGGATCTGTGATCTCGCCGGGAGGGCGCGCGGCAGCGGATTCGTCGCCGACGACCGCGGGACCGTGGTCACCAGCCACGAGGCCGTGGACGGGCTCGTCCGCCTGGTGCTGCACGGCCGCGGCGAGCGCACCTGGCTGGCCGAGGCGGAGGCGATCGTCCCGCTGCCGGAGTCGGGCCTCGCACTGGTCCGCACCGACGGGCTGGGACTGCGGCCGCTGCCGGTCAGCCCGCGCGAGCGCATCCAGCCCGGCACGTACGTGCGCCTGGCCGCCCGCGGCTGGCGGCAGGCCCGGGTCCTGGGCGAGTCGGCGGTCACCTACACCGCGACCGACCGCTACCACCTGCTCGGCACGGCCCTGGAGCTGGCCATCGGCACCGACGGCAGCGACGCCCTGCGGCTGGGCGGCGAGGCCTGCGGGGGACCCGTGCTCGACGCCGGGACCGGAGCGGTGATCGCGGTCCTGGGCACCGCCCTGCACACGGAACACCGCTCGGCCGGGTTCGCCGTACCGCTGCGGGCCGCCGCGGCCGCCGACCCCGAAGGGCCGCTCGCCCTGCTGCTGGACCGCAACGCCGCCACCGTGCCCGGATACGGCGACGATCTCAACCTCGCCGGGGCCCTGCAGCTCACCGCGACCTCCGTCGGATCCGTCGGCAGCCCGCGGGCCTGGCGCGAACCGGTCGAACGCCCCGACGTCGTCAGGGAGTTCACGGCCTTCGAAACCGGAGCCGCCCACGTCTTCGGGCTCGCCGGGGATCCCGGAACCGGCCGGACCACCGAGCTGGCCGCCCTCGCCGGCCGGCGCGCCAGCGGCGCCGAACCGGCCCCCACCCTGTGGCTGCGCGGCGCCGATCTGCGCGGCACGGACGGCTCGGCCGCCGACGCCGTGGCCCGCGCCCTCGCCGAGGCGGGCCGGATCCTCGCCGCCTCCGGAGCCGAGGGCGACATGGCCGCCGCCACCCCCGCCCGGATCGCCGCACTCGCGCGGGCCGCCGGACGGCCCCTGCTCGTCCTGCTCGACGGCCCCGAGGAGATGCCCCCGGTCCTGGCCCACCGGCTTCCGCAGTGGACGGCCGGCACGGTCGAGTGGCTGCGGGGCACCGGCGTGCGCCTGGTCGTGGCCTGCCGGCCCGAGCACTGGGAGCGGGCCGGTGCCCTCTACCCCGCCGACGCCCTGCACCGCCCGGCGCGGCCCGCCCGCCGGCTGCCGCCTGCGCTGCGGCTCGGGGACCTGACCCCGCCCCAGGCCGCCCGGGCCCGCGCCCGCTTCGGCATCCCCGACGGAGCCCTGTCCGGCGCGGACGCCGCCCACCCGCTCACGCTGAGGCTGCTGGCAGAGATCAGGGCCGCCGGGGTCACCGACGGCCGGCCGGACCGCGACGGGATCTTCACGGCCCACCTCGACCTGATGTGCCTGCGGATCGCGGTCCGCCTGGCCTCGGGGGAGTCCCCGCCGCTGCGCGGCTCCGCCGTGCGCAGACTCGCCGCCCGGGTGTCCGGGCACGTCCACGAGGCCGCCCGCCGCTGCCTGGGCCCCGGCCAGGGCGAACTGGACCGCGAAGCCTTCGAGGACCTCTTCCCCTGGCGGTCGGGCTGGGCCCCGGCCGTGCTCACCGAAGGGCTGCTGGTCCCGGCAGGGCCGGGCTACCGATTCGCCCACGAGGAGCTCGGCGACTGGCTCCAGGGCGGCCACCTGGACGTGCCGACGGCCCTCGGTGCACTGGTCCACGGGGCGGGCGGCGGCGCGGGCGGCTCGCTGCCGGTGCCCCGGCACCGGATCGGCCCGGTCCTGGAGGCCCTGCGCCAGTGCGCCGCCGGGACCCTGGCCCCGCACCTGACCGGCCTGGTCGGGGCCCTGGGCGGCGACCCCGGCGAGGACGCCGCGTGGTGGGCGTCGCGGCTGCTCCAGGAGGTGCTGCTGCGCTGCGCCGACGCCGAACCGTACCTGCCGGTGCTCCACGCGCTGGCCGAGTACGTCGCGCACTGCGGCCCCGGCGAGTTCGGCGGCTGGTTCTGGAACCGCCTCCCCGTCGCGGAGCCCGTACGCCTGGACCTGCTGCGCCGGCTCCTGCCCTCGGACCCGCTGCCGGAGCCGCCCGGCGCCCCCGAAGCACCGGACCGGTTCATCGACGCCGCCGGGCGTCGCCTCGCACGCGACCCGCGTACCGTGCAGCCGCTGCTGTGCCGGTGGTTCGACGACGAGCGCACGCTCCGCGGCCGCCCCGGCGCGACCGTCGCCACCGCCGCCCAGGCCCTCCTGCACACCCACCGCCGGCTCGCCGTCGACGACCTCGCCGAAACCCTCGTCGACTGCGCCCACCCGCGCGCCGACGAACTCCTCGCCGCCCTCGCCGAGGAGGAGCCCTCCGCACTGTGCCGGGCGGTGGACCGCTGGTCCCGCGACCCCCGCCCCGAGCGCCGCGTCGCCGCCGCCGCGTACGGCCTGGCGACCGCCCCGCACGTCGTCACCGGAGCCGACCGCGAGCTGCTTCGCCACGCCGCGCTCGCCCTGCTGGGCCGCCCCGACGACGCCACCCTGCACGGAGCCGCGCTCGCCGTGCTCGTCCGCGACCCCGACACCCGCTCCGACCACCTCCCGGGAGCCCTGGAGCGGTTCGCGGCCGGCGACCGCACGCTGCCCGCCGACGCGCTCGTCGCGGCCCTGCCCACCCACCCCGAGCCCGTGTTCACCGCCTTCCGCGACCGGCTGCGCGCACCGGGCGGGGCGGCCGGGCAGGTGGTCCGGGCGCTGGCCGAGGTGACCGACCCGGGCCCGGCCCGGCGCGCCGCGGCCCTCGTACGGGAGTACCTGGACCTGCGCCCCGAGGGCGCTGCGCACACCGCCGCCTTCGTCGACCGGCGGCTGGAGCACGGACCGGCCGCCCGCCCCGAGCTCTTCCCCCTGGTCGTCGGCCTGCTGCGCAGGCGGGCAGCCGTGCGCCGCGCCCTGGCGCCGGTCCTCGCGGCGCCGGGCACCGAGGCCTCCCGGCCGCTGCGCGACGAACTGCTCGGCCTGCTGCTGGAGGGCGAGGAGCAGCAGGAGGTCCTGGACGCCGTGCTGTGCGCGGCGGCGCGGGGCGCGGGGGCCCGGAGCCCGGACGCGACCCGGGAGCTGGTCCGCCGTACCGGCAGGCTGCTCGTACGGACGCCCGAAGGGGCCGCCGTGCTGGACCGCAGGCTCGTGGACCTGGCCCGGGAGGTACCCGGCTTCGCCGGGCTGCTGGCCCAGTGGCTGGCCGCGCAGCCGCAGGAATGGGCCGCGATGCTCGGCCCGAGCGCCCGGCGGATGGTGGAGACCCTGGCGGGAGCGGACGGCGGCGAGCTCGGGCCGATGCCGATGAGGGCCGAGGACCATGGGCATGGCAGTCTTAGTCCTGCGTAATCGCGCCATGCGCGAGTGCGGAAATCAGGATTCACTACAGGGTTCGGGCGAGGAGCGGTCACAGTGCAGCGCTGGCGTGGCTTGGAGGACATCCCCCAGGACTGGGGACGCAGCGTCGTCACCATCGGCTCGTACGACGGCGTGCACCGGGGCCACCAGCTGATCATCGGGCGGGCCGTGGCCCGCGCGCGCGAGCTCGGCGTGCCGTCCGTCGTCGTCACCTTCGACCCGCACCCCAGCGAGGTCGTCCGGCCGGGCAGCCACCCGCCGCTGCTCGCGCCGCACCACCGCCGGGCCGAGCTGATGGCGGGCCTGGGCGTGGACGCGCTGCTGATCCTGCCGTTCACGGCGGAGTTCTCGCAGCTGTCCCCGGCCGACTTCATCGTGAAGGTGCTCGTCGAGGCCCTGCACGCGAGGGTCGTCATCGAGGGCCCGAACTTCCGCTTCGGCCACAAGGCGGCGGGCAACACCGCGTACCTGGCCGAGCTGGGCGCGACGTACGACTACGAGGTCGAGGTCGTGGACCTGTTCGTGCGCGGCGAGGCGGGCGGCGGCGTGCCGTTCTCGTCCACGCTGACCCGCCGGCTGGTCGCCGAGGGCGACATGGACGGCGCGGCCGAGATCCTCGGGCGGCCGCACCGCGTCGAGGGCGTCGTGGTGCGCGGCGCGCAGCGCGGTCGCGAGCTGGGCTACCCGACGGCGAACGTCGAGACCCTGCCGCACACGGCGATCCCGGCGGACGGCGTGTACGCGGGGTGGCTGACGGCGGACGGCGAGCGGATGCCCGCGGCGATCTCGGTGGGCACGAACCCGCAGTTCGACGGGACCGAGCGGACCGTGGAGGCGTACGCCATCGACCGGGTCGGGCTGGACCTGTACGGGCTGCACGTGACCGTGGACTTCCTCGCGTACGTGCGCGGGATGGCCAAGTTCGAGTCGCTGGAAGGCCTGCTCGAGGCGATCGCGGACGACGTGAAGCGGGCACGGACCCTGACGGACGCGTACGACGCGCGGAGCTGACCCGCAGGGCAGAGGCGTCGGGCAGAGGGCCCGTACCGTCCATCCGGACGGTACGGGCCCTCTGCCGTTGCACTGCTCACTGCTGCGCGGGCGGCGGCTGCTGGGGCCAGCCGTAGCCCTGCGGGGGCGGGCCGTACGGGCTGTGTGGCTGGGGCTGTGTCTGCGGCTGCTGGGCCGGGGGCTGTGAGGTGTACGGCTGCGGCGGGTACGGATGGGCGGGGCCGCCCTGCTGAGCCGGCACGCCGGGGTGGGGCCGTCCCTGCTGCGGATGCCCTTGTGGAGCGTGCCCCTGCCGGGGCAGCCCTTGCTGCGGATGCCCCCACATCCCCTGGCCGTTGGCCTGCTGCGCCCGTACGAAGTCCTCGGCCACCAGCGTGGCGAGGTGGAAGTACGCCTCGCGCGTCTTGGGCCGCATCATGTCGAGGTCGACCTCCGCGCCCGCGGCGAGGTGTTCGTCGAACGGCACGACGACGACCCCGCGGCAGCGGGTCTCGAAGTGCTGCACGATGTCGTCGACCTTGATCATCTTGCCGGTCTCGCGCACACCGGAGATGACCGTGAGCGAGCGGGAGACCAGGTCGGCGTACCCGTGGGCGGAGAGCCAGTCGAGCGTGGTGCTGGCGCTGCTGGCGCCGTCCACGGAGGGCGTGGAGATGATGATCAGCTGATCGGCGAGGTCGAGCACTCCGCGCATGGCGGAGTAGAGGAGCCCGGTGCCCGAGTCGGTGAGGATGATCGGGTACTGCTTGCCGAGGGTGTCGATCGCGCGGCGGTAGTCCTCGTCGTTGAAGGTCGTCGAGACGGCCGGGTCGACGTCGTTGGCGATGATCTCCAGGCCGGAGGGGGCCTGGGAGGTGAACCGCCTGATGTCCATGTACGAGTTCAGGTACGGGATCGCCTGGACCAGGTCGCGGATGGTGGCGCCGGTCTCGCGGCGCACCCGGCGACCGAGGGTGCCGGCGTCCGGGTTCGCGTCGATCGCGAGGATCTTGTCCTGGCGTTCGGTGGCGAGCGTGGCGCCCAGTGCGGTGGTGGTCGTGGTCTTGCCGACGCCGCCCTTGAGGCTGATGACGGCGATCCGGTAGCAGGACATGACGGGGGTGCGGATCAGCTCCAGCTTGCGCTGGCGCTCGGCCTCCGCCGCCTTGCCGCCGAACCGGAACAGGCCTGCGCCGCCGCGGGTGCTCTTGGGCTTCTGCTTGTTGCGCAGCAGCCGGTCCGAGGACAGCTCGACCGCCGCGGTGTAGCCGAGCGGCGTTCCCGGGCCGGACCGCTGCCGGGCGTCGGGCGCGACGGGGCCGGGTGCGACGGGGCCGGGCGCGGAGGAGTGGGGCCACTGGGCGCCGGTCCGCGGGTCGGTGCTGCGCGGGTCGACGCCGGGCGGGACCGGTCCCGGAGCGTGCGGGGCGCCCTGCTGGGGCCAGGGGGTTCCGGCAACCGGCGCTTCGGGCGCCGGCGGGAACCCGTAGCCCGCGGGCGCCGCCGGGGCCGAGGGGTGGACGGGCGGGGGCGGGGGGAGTTCACCCGTACCGGTGTCACCGGCGGCGGCGCGTTCACCCGTGGCGGTCACCGGAGGGATCCGCATGGTCGGCGGAGAGGCCGGATCCCCCGTGTCGCCGCGCCCGGACTCGGACGCGGGCGCCGCCGGGTACGGAGTCGGTACGGGCTCGGGACCCGGCGCGTACGGAGCTGCTGCGGGCGCCACGTGCTCGACCGGCGCGGGAACGGGCTCGGCGTCCGGCGCGTGCGGCGCCGATGCGGCAACGGCAGGTGCAGGCGCAGGTACGGGCTCGAGGCCGGGACCGGGTGCGTACGGCGAGGGCGCCGGCTCCGGTGCGGCAGCAGCGGCCGGTCCCGGGTCGGGCGCCGGAGCGGCCTTGGCCACGGACAGCGGCGCTGCGGGCGCCTCAGGCACCTCCGGGCGGACCGGCGACGCGACGGGCGTGCCGGGCGCCTCCGGCGCCGGGTAGGCCGCGGGCGGGACGGGTGCGCCAGGGTTCTCCAACCGATCCGGGTACGCCATCGGCGTGTTCGGCACGTCCGGCGTCTCCGCATGGGCCGGGTAAGCCGCAGGCGGGAAGGGTGCGCCAGACGTCTCCGCCCGATCGGGGTACGCCACCGGCGTGTTCGGCGCCTCCGGCGTGTCCATGTGGGCCGGGTAGGCCGCAGGCGGGAGGGGTGCCTCGGGCGTCTGTGCGCCGGCCGGGTGTGCCACGGGCGCGTGCGGCGCCTCCGGCGCTGCCACCCGGTCCGGGTACCCCGCGGGTGCCTGCGGTGCGCCGGGCGTCTCCGGGCGGGCCGGGTAGGCCGCAGGCGCGACGGGGGTTTCCGGCGTCTCCACCCGGTCCGGATACGCCACCGGCGTGTTCGGCGTGTCCGGCGTGTCCGGCGTGTCCATGTGGGCCGGGTACGCCACGGGCGTGCCGGGCGCCTCCGGCGTGTCCACACGGGCCGGTTGCGCCGTGGGCGCCTCCGCGCGGGTCGGGTACGGCGGCGGGCCCGGGGTCTGGGAGCCCGGGGGAGGCGTGGTCCAGTGCTCGAAGCCGCTGCCCGGCGGGAGGCCGGGAACCGCCGACGACGGCGCCGGCGGCACCGCCGGGGCACCCTGCGTGTACCAGGCCGGCGGCGTGTAGTCGATGGTGAACTCGCCCGTCAGCTCGGGCTCCGCGTCGGACTGATCGTCCGTCGGGACGTCCCACGCCCCGCCGCGGCTCTCGTTCCGATCGCCGTCCACTGCTCCTCCTGGTCTCTTCGCGTACCGGCGCCCCGCACCCGGGCGGCGCGCCCACGGTCAGCCTAATCGGGCCCCCGGTCGCGCCGGTCCCGCTCGGCCTGGCCGAGGACCCCGGGGCGCGTCCGCTAGTCGATCCGCCGGGCCGCTCCCAGCAGGCCCGTCTCGGCCTCCGTCCCCTGCGTCATCACGAACTGCCGGTCCCGCGCCGTGCACCACAGGGTGACCCCGTCGCCCAGGGTCGGCAGTGAATCCACCGCCCCCCTCGGGAGGTTCATCAGGCGGCCGACCTGTTCCGCCTCGTCCGGCGACACCCGCTGCACGCCCACCAGCGCCGACTGCTCCAGCAGCCTCGGTGCCGCCGGGCTCAGGAAGGGCAGCAGGGTCACGACCGACTGCCAGGGCCCGGCCACCACCCGGCCGCGCGGCGGCCGCATCCCGCAGTCCCGGACCACCAGCACCGGACTGCCCGCCGACGCGCCCTGCGGCGGGACCCGGCCCACGTCGTGCAGGGTCACGCACTGCTGCCCGCCGCCCGCCGCCTGCGCCAGCGCGTTCCACACCTGGGCGCGGCCCGTCTCCACCGCCACCCGGGCGCCCGTCGCGGCCGCCCGCAGCGCGAGCACCTGCGCCGTCCAGAGCCCGCCGACGAGCGTGACGTCGTACGGCGTCGGGCGGTTGATGCCGAGCACCGCGGGGCGGCCCTCCGCGTCCACGCCGATCACCACGCCGTCGTCGCCCACGGGCAGTGCCAGCGCGTCCAGTTCAGCAGCGCCCACCGCGTGCCGGTCCCGGCGCGGGCCGACCAGGCCGTACCCCACGCTCCGTCGTACGGCCATCAGCGCGCACCTCCCAGCGGCAGCGAGGCCAGTACGCCCGGCAGCTGTTCGCGGTCCAGCCGGACCAGACCCGTCTTCACGCCCCGCGCCGTCCGTTCCAGTTCGCGCCGGGCCGCGACGAGCTCCTCGTCACTGCGCCCGGTGATCCGCACGTGTCCCGTCACCGTCACCTCCTGCCGCTCGCCCGCCGCCAGCGTCAGGCTGAAGTTCGTCGCCAGCGCCGGGATCGACGTCAGCAGCGCGACGAACTGCGGCAGCGGGGCGGCCGCCCCGCCCAACTGGGGCCAGCGGGCCACCCAGTACGTCGTGTGCCGGCGGTCGTCGCACCGCCACGTGCGCGCCGTCTCGTCCGTGCGCCGCCCCGGCGTGCCCGAGCGGCCCGCCTGCGTGATCGCCATCGGGTTCGCGCACGAGGACGTCGCCAGCGCCGCCGTCAGCTCCTGCTCGGTCAGCACGGTCGCCCGGAACCCGGCCCCCGCCAGCCGGCTCGCCAGCTGGTCCGCCGCCCGCACCACACACCGCTGCGCGCCCGCCAGCCCGCCGCCGCGCGCGGCCACGGCCTCCGGGCACAGCTCCGGGTCGAGCTTCAGCGCGATCCACGTCAGCCGCACCGCGGGCGTGCCCGTACTGGCCTGCAGCGGGGCGTAGTTGCGGGCGGCCATCGCCTGCTGGGGCAGGTGCGGGGCCGGCGCCGGCTGCGTGTGCTGCACGAGCTGCGCGGACTCCAGGCGGATCCCGTCCGTCTCCAGCACCTCGCGCACCAGCGCCAGCGGCAGCGGCCGCGCCGCACGGTCCGGCCGCAGTGCGGTCGCGTCGGTGTCGACCTGGAGCAGCACCGTCAGGAAGGTGCCGTCGCCGATCATCCCGACCGGCCGCCGCTCCCGGTCGCTGAAGGTGTACGTACGCAGCGCCGGGTCGCACTCCACCACGGGCGCCAGCCCCGGTTCGGTGCCCGCGGGCACGGAGAAGGCGGCCGCCCGGCGGCGGCGCGCCCGCAACGCCAGGGCGGAGCCGATCCATTCGGGCAGCGACCGCTGGTGCCGGCGCACGACGGCGAGCAGCAGCAGTACGGCGGCCAGCACGCCCGCCGGCACGAGGAGCAGCGGGTCGACCGCGGCGGCCGTCAGCAGCAGCGCGGCGGCCAGTTCGAGCAGCACGACCTGTTGCAATCGGAACGGCCCGAACCGGCCGGGAGCCGACTTCGGATGCGGCGACACCCCGTCACGCGGCGGTGCGGTCCCGACGGACCGCGGCTCTGTCGCGGTGGCCATCACCCGCGCACCTCCCCTTCCCCGGACGGGACACGGGAGAACGTCGGCGACGGCGCGGCTGCCCGTACGGGCCCCGCGCATCCCCGGAATCTCCCCATTCCGCCCCAATGAACCCTGAGAACCCTGAATACCCCGGTACGGGAGGCACTGGGCCGCGCCCTCACCCTACCCGCCCCACCGGCACCGTCGGTCAACGGGCATAGTAGGTCCCCGGTCTGGAAATCGAGGCCCGGGGACCGTACCCACCGACCGGGCCGTGCGGGGGAGAAGCAGGCGGTCATGGCATCACGGCGCGACGAGCTCAACGCGTACACCTTTGCGAAGAAGCGGACGGTGGCCGCGTTCCTCCAGCCCTCCGCCACCGGCACCGAGGAAGGCGCTCCGCGGCCGCTGCGCGCGGTCGTCCCCGGCCTGGTCGTGGCGGCCCTCGTGCTCGCGGGCTTCGGCGCCTGGGGCATGTTCAGCCCCAAGGCCCCCAAGGGCTGGGACGAGGCGGGGGCCAAGGTCATCGTGGGCAAGGAGTCCACCACCCGCTACGTCGTCCTGGAGACGGACGGGAAGCGCCGGCTGCACCCGGTGCTCAACCTGTCCTCGGCCCGACTCGTCCTGGATCCGAGCAAGTTCGACGTCATCCAGGTCAGCGACGAAGTCCTCGACGCGGGCAAGCCCCCGCGCGGCCCGATCCTCGGCATCCCGTACGCCCCCGACCGGCTGCCGTCCGAGAGCGACGCCGGCACCGCCAAGCGCTGGGCCGTGTGCCAGCAGCCCGGCGGCAACGGCAGGGGCGTGCAGAGCGCGACGTTCGTCCTCGCCAGCCGCGAGGCCGCGCTGACCGACGACGCCCGCCGCCTCGGCGACGCCGAAGTGCTGTACGTCCAGGGGCCGGACAAGGTCCGCTACCTCGTCGACGCGGCCGGGAGCAAGTACCCCGTCGCGGGGGCGAAGGAGGACCGCAGGACCCTCATCCGCGCCCTCGTCGGCGACGTGCCCCCGCAGCCCGTCACGGCCGAATGGCTCGACACCCTGCACGCGGGCACCCCGCTCGCCTTCCCCGAACTGCCCGACGCCCCCGGATCGGACGCCCGCGTCCCCGGGCTCGCCACCGCCAACAACCGCGTGGGCATGGTGCTCCGCGCCACCACCGGCTCCGGCCCCCAGCACTACGTGGTCCTGCCCGGCAAGGTCCGCCCGGTCTCCGAGTTCACCGCCTGGCTGCTCATCCACTCCCCGGCGACCGACCGGCTCGACATGAACGGCCAGGCCCGCGACGTCGACCTGCAGTCCCTCGACCCGGCCCGCGCCGCCTTCGCCGGCAACGCCCGCTGGCCGCAGCGCAAGGCCGAGCAGGTCAACCGGTCCGCGGCCGCCGGGACCGGAGCCGCGGACCCCGCGGCCCGCGACACCGTCTGCACCGTGCTGCGCCAGGTCGACGGCCGCGGCCGCGCCACCCTCAGCACCTGGGCGGGCACCGGATTCCCCGTCGACATCACCGCCAGCGGAAGCAGCACGTACGTCACGCCCGGCACCGGCCTGCTGTACACCCAGGTCCAGGGCACCAGCCCGGACGGCTCGCTGTTCCTGCTGACCGACACCGGACTGCGGTACGCCGTCCAGGCCAACGGCGACAGCGACGCGGACCGTTCGAAGATCGGCGCCGACGCCCCCGGCACCGGTGACGACCCGCGCCCGGAGGCCAGCCAGGCGCAGATCCGGCTCGGCTACGGCAAGGTCGTCCCCGTCCCCGTGCCCATCGCCTGGTCGGAGTTCCTCTCGAAGGGCCCCCGCCTGGACACCAACAGCGCGCGCCAGCCGCAGGGCTCGTGAGGACCGCCGCCGCCATGCCCACTGCGATGCCCCGTCCGGCGCCCCAGCGCACGCCCGGGCCCCTGGCCCGGCCCGCAGCCGCCCTGCTCGCCGCCCTGCTCGCCGCCGCGTCCGCCGCCCCCGCCGCCGCGTCCGCCGCCCCCGCCGCAGCGGACGGCGGGCCGCTCGCCCTCGACGGCTCCGGCGCCTGCACCTTCCCGATGAAGAAGCAGATCGCCGGCCGCCCCTGGGCGCTCCAGCGGGTCCTGCTCGACGAACTCTGGCAGGACACCAAGGGCAAGGGCGTCCGCGTCGCCGTCATCGACACCGGTGTCGACCGGGTCAACCCGCAGCTGCGCGACGCCGTGGACGCCTCCGCCGGCCGCGACTTCCTGGAGCCGGCCAAGGACGGTACGGAGGACCGGGTCGGCCACGGCACCAAGGTCGCCGGCGTGATCGCCGCCCGTCCCCGCGCGGGCACCGGATTCGTGGGCCTCGCCCCCGAGGCCACCGTCATCCCGATCCGCCAGAACGACGAGCGCAACAGCGGGAACGCGAAGACGATGGCCGACGCCATCGACCACGCGGTCGCCAAGAAGGCCCACGTCATCAACATCTCGCAGGACACCGCCAAGCCGCTCTCGCCCAGTGGCCCGCTCGCCGAGGCCGTCCGGCGCGCCATCGGCCAGGGCATCGTGATCGTCGCCTCGGCCGGCAACGACGGCCTCGACGGCGAGCAGAAGAAGACCTACCCGGCCGCCTTCGACGGCGTGCTGGCCGTGGCCTCCTCGGACCGCAACAACGAACGCGCCGAGTTCTCCCAGTCCGGCGGCTTCGTCGGCGTGGCCGCCCCGGGCGTCGACATCGTCTCCACCGTCCCCGGCAACGGCCAGTGCGTCGACAACGGCACCAGCTTCTCCGCGCCGTACGTAGCCGGAGTCGCCGCCCTCCTGAGGGCCAAGCACCCGGACTGGACGCCGCGCCAGATCGTCACGCAGATCCAGCAGACCGCCGAGCGCTCGGTCAACGGTCACGACCGCTTCGTCGGCTGGGGCATCGTGGACCCCGTACGGGCCCTCACCGAGGACCAGACGCCCAAGGAGGCCCCGACGGCGGACCCCGGCCCGCCCGCGGCCGCCGCCCCGGAGCCCGCAGCGCTGGCCATGGCCGAAACCGCACAGGAGCGGGACGAGCGCTACGCCACCTACGCACTGGGCATCGGGGCCGTGCTGATCGCCGTCATCGCCGGGACGGCGACCGTCGTGCGCGACGCCCGACGCAGGCGCCGCTGAGCTTTGCAGTCGTTGAAGGCCGCGCCTACCCGGGGTACTTGTTGGGCCTGTCGTATGAAGTGGCTAAAGTGTCGGGGGACTTCACAAGTGTGATGACGGGAGAGATACCGACCATGGCGATGAACCTCCAAGTCGACGATGTCAGGAAGCAAAAGCTCGCGGGGGAGATCAACGCGTACCACACGGAGCTCTCGACGCGGATCAATTCGCTGAACGACGTGGTCGACCGGATCCAGGCGGGCTGGAAGGGCGCTGCGAGCCAGGAGTACGACCAGCTGCAGCGCGGCGTGAACGAACACCTCGCGAAGATCAAGGGCAAGCTCATCGAGCTCGAAGAGGCCATGCGCCAGAGCGTCAAGGGCTTCAACGCCGAGGAGCAGGACCGCATCGCCGAGATCCGCAAGGTCAGTGCCGGCGGTGAGGGCGGCGGCAACAGCAGCGCCATCCTCAACATGTGACCACGCCCCCCTCAGCCGCTCGAACAACGGGAGAAGACCGACATGTCACTCGCAGTCAACTACGACACCGTGGCAACCGCGGCCGGCGACGTGCGCCGCACCGCCCAGAAGCTCACGCAGGAGCTCGACCAGCTGATGGCGCAGGTCAAGGAGGTCGCCGAGTCCTGGGAGGGTGAGGCGAAGACCGCCTACCTCGACATCCAGCAGACGGTCTCCACGGAGATGGCCGGCATGAACACCAAGCTCGGCAACATCGCCAACCTGCTCGACAGCTCCCTGGTGGGCTACCAGGACACGGACAAGGGCAACGCCGCCCGCTTCCGCATGGTCTGAGCACGGCCGCCCGTACGGGCACGGCAGAGGGGCCCGGCACACGCACCGTGTGCCGGGCCCCTCCGTCTTCTCCGTCTTCCGCCGCGGGCTACGTGAGGTCGAACTCCCCGTCCCGCGCGCCGAGCACGAACGCCGTCCACTCCGCCTCCGTGTAGCGCAGCACGGTGTCCGGGTCCAGCGAGGACCGCATGGCCACGGCCCCGCCCGGCAGGTGGGCGATCTCGACCCGCTCCTCGTGGTCCTCCGTGCCGGGCGCGCTGAGCCACTCGACCCCGGAGATGTCGAGGGCGTACAGCTCGTCCTTCTCGCGTGCGTCAGCCATCAGCGCGTTTCCCTTCGGCGGTGCGGGCAGTACGAACAGCCTTGTCCGGCATCGTACTTCCCCGCCCGCCGCGCCACCTACCGGTCCGGGAGCCAGCCCAGCTGGACCAGCGGCGTACCCCGCTTGCGCGAGACGAACGTGCCGCGGCCCGGCGGCATCGGACGGGCCCGGACACTGCCCAGGATGTCGCCCTCGTTGCGGTCGCCGGAGAGCACCACGCCCTGCGCGCCCAGCTCCTTGAGCCGCTGCATGAACGGCTCGTACGCGGCCCGCGAGGCTCCCGCCGAACTGCGCGCGATGATGAAGCGGATGCCCACGTCCCGCGCGAACGGCAGCTGCTCCACCAGCGCGGCCAGCGGATTGCCGGCACCGGCCGCGACCAGTTCGTAGTCGTCGACGATCACGAACAGCTGCGGGCCCGTCCACCAGCTGCGGTCGCGCAGCTGCTGCGGGGTGACGTCCGCCTTCGGCGCCCGCCGCCCCATGACCGTGCCCACCGCCTCCATGTGCATCTCCATGGCCGAGGCCATCGGCGCGTACTCCAGCAGGTGCGAGGGCGCCACCGCCTCCAGCATGGTCCGTCGGTAGTCGCCCACCACGATCCGCGCCTGGTCCGGGGTGTACCGCTCGGTCAGCTGCTTGGCGATCAGCCGCAGCAGCGCCGTCTTGCCCGACTCGCTCTCGCCGAAGACGAGGAAGAACGGATCCGTCTCGAAGTCGACGAACACCGGCTCCAGGTTCGTCTCGTCGATGCCGATCGCGATGCCGTACTGCGGGTACTCGAAGCCCTTCGGCAGCTGGTCGGCCGGCAGCTTGCGCGGCAGCAGCCGCACCGCGGGCGCGCCCGGACCGGCCCAGTTCGCCCGTACGGACTCCACGAACGCCGCCGTGGCCTGGGACAGGTCCTCCGCGCCCGGGCGGGCGTCCACCCGCGGCAGCGCCGCCATGAAGTGCAGCTTCTCCGGCACCTGACCGCGGCCCGGTGCGCCCTGCGGGACGTTCGCCGCCACCTTGCGGTCGAACTCGCTGTCCATGACGTCGCCGAGCCGCAGCTCCAGCCGCCCCAGGATCTGGTCCTTCAGGGCCGCCCGGACCTCCATGTAGCGGGAGGCGGTCAGCACCACGTGGATGCCGTAGCCGAGCCCGCGCGCCGCGATGTCCGCGACGACCGGCTCCAGGTGGTCGTAGTCGGTCCGGAACGCCCCCCAGCCGTCGACCAGCAGGAAGACGTCGCCGAATACCTCTCCCGGAAGCTCGCCGGAAGCTCGCCGCCGCCGGTACGTCGCCATCGAGTCGATGCCGTGCGCGCGGAAGAACTCCTCGCGCCGGTTGAGCACCCCGGCGACCTCCGCGACCGTACGGCGCACCCGCTCCGGATCCAGCCGCGAGGCCACCCCGCCCACGTGCGGCAGGTCCTGCACGGCCGCCAGCCCGCCACCGCCGAAGTCCAGGCCGTAGAACTGAACCTCGCGCGGGGTGTGCGTGAGCGCGAACGCCGACACCAGCGTCCGCAGCAGCGTGGACTTGCCGGACTGCGGGCCGCCCACCACCAGCAGATGGCCCGCCGCCCCGGAGAAGTCCCGGTACAGCACCTCCCGGCGCTGTTCGAACGGTTTGTCGATGAGCCCCAGCGGCACGACCAGGCCGCCGGGCCGGGTGTACCCGTCCGCGTGCAGCCCGCGCTCCGCCGACGGCGCCAGCGCAGGCAGCAGCTGGTCCAGCGGCGGCGCCTCGTCCAGCGGCGGCAGCCACACCTGGTGCGCGGGCACGCCCTGCCCCTCCAGCCGCTGCACGATCACGTCGAGCACCGTGTCGGCCAGCGCGTCGTCCTCGCGCACCGACTGCGCCGCCAGGTACGCCGGGTCGGGAGCCGCGTACACCACCGGCACCGGGGCCGCCGTGAACAGCGCGGGCCGCCGCTCCACCGGGAACTGCCCCACCGACAGGTCGGGCCCGCCCGAGCGGTACGCACCCGAGACGTACGCCGCCTTGAAGCGGGTCATCTCGTCCGTGCCGAACTTGAGATAGCCCGAACCCGGCACCGACGGCAGGTGGTAGGCGTCCGGCACCCCGATCGCCGTGCGCGACTCCGCCGCCGAGAAGGTCCGCAGACCGATCCGGTACGACAGGTACGTGTCCAGGCCGCGGAGCTTGCCCTCCTCCAGGCGCTGCGACGCCAGCAACAGGTGCACGCCCAGCGAACGGCCGATCCGGCCGATCTGGATGAACATGTCGATGAAGTCGGGCTTCGCCGTCAGCAGCTCGCTGAACTCGTCGATGACCAGCACCAGCGAAGCCAGCGGCTCCAGCGGCGCACCGGCCGCCCGGGCCTTCTCGTAGTCGTGGATGTTGGCGTAGTTGCCCGCCGACCGCAGCAGCTCCTGACGGCGCTGGAGCTCGCCGCGGATCGAGTCGCCCATGCGGTCCACGAGCGTCAGGTCGTCGGCCAGGTTCGTGATGACCGCGGCCACGTGCGGCATCTGCGACATCCCCGTGAACGTCGCACCGCCCTTGAAGTCCGCGAGGACGAAGTTCAGCGTCTCCGACGTGTGCGTGACCGCGAGACCCAGGACCAGCGTGCGCAGCAGCTCCGACTTGCCGGAACCCGTCGCACCCACGCACAGCCCGTGCGGCCCCATGCCCTCCTGCGCCGCCTCCTTGAGGTCCAGCATCACCGGCGCGCCGTCCTCGCCCACGCCGATCGGCACCCGCAGCCGCTCGCCGGCCGACCGCGGCCGCCAGGTGCGCGCCACGTCCACCGAAGCCGCGTCGCCGAGGTTCAGCAGATCCGTGAAGTCCAGGTTCGCCAGCAGCGGTTCCTCCTCGTCGCCGCCGCCCGTGCGCAGCGGCGCCAGCTGCCGGGCCAGCGCCTCCGCCGCCGGCAGCGACAGGAAGTCCGGCCGTCCCTCGTACGCGACACCGCCGCCCGACGCCAGCAGCAGCCGGCCGGGCCGCACCACGACCGACAGCCCGCCGCGCCCCGGCAGCTCGCCGGTGTGGCGCTGGGCGTCCTCCGGCTCGCCCGGCACCACCTCGACGATCGTCACGCCCTGCAGCCCCTCGGCCGCGGCGAACACCGAATCCGGCGGCACGCTCCCGCCGTCGAGGACCACCACCACGTGCGGCTGGTCCAGCACCGGCTGCACGTCCCGGCTGAACCGCGGCCGGCCGTCCAGGCGTCCGCCGAGCAGCGCCTCAAGCTCCCCGAGGTCGTCGCCGAACAGCCGCCTGGAGCCCGCCCCGTCGACCTGTCCCGGCACCTGCGCGTGGGGCAGCCACTTCGTCCAGTCCCAGGAGGGGGCCGCACCCGGCGCGGCCACCACGGCCACCACCAGGTCCTCGGGGGAGTGCAGCGTCACCAGCTGCGCCACCAGCGCCCGCGCCGTCCCCCGCGCGGCCTCCGCATCACGGCCGTCGCCCGCCACCATCACGTGGTAGAACGCCCGCATCGACACCGCCACCGGCAGGCCGTCGAGGTACGAGTGCACCGCCAGGAACCGCTGCATCGCCCCCGCGGTCAGCGGCTCCAGCTCGTCGACCGGCGCCGTGTCCGGCGCCACCAGCGGCGTGGCCAGCCGCTGCGCGCCCAGCCCCAGCCGGGCCTGCCCGAAGTCGGCGTCGCCGACCCGCCGCTCCCACACCCGCGAACCCTCGGCGACCACCGACCACAACTGCTCAGGTGCCGGGTGCAGATACAGCTGCGCGTCCCGCTGCGCCCGCGCCGTCCGCCGCACCTGACGCCGCGTCTGCGCCAGGTACTTGAGGTAGTCCCGCCGCACATCGGCCATTTGCCCCTGCGTACCGCGGCGGAAGCGCATGATCTGCGCGATCACCATCGCCACCGTGGAGAGCAGCATGATCGCGCCCATGATGCGCATGAACGGCGCCGGCGAGATGAAGAAGAAGACGACCGACGACCCCATGCCCAGCATGGGCAGGAGCTGGAGGAGCATCCCCTCCTGCTGCCCGCGCGGAAGCTCTGGCGGAGCCTCAAGTCTCAGGTCGTCCGAAGGTACTTCGGGCGGCAGCGACCGCGGCGGGCGCTTGACGACGATCTGGCTCACCGGAGCATCAATCCCTCGAAAACGGACGGGACGACCGGGCCGGCGCCCCCGCGGTGGCGGTCTCCCCTCCGCGCGCTGGAGATCCTACTTGCCGACCGTCGTACGGCCGCCCGGTAGGGTGGCGCGCGCACCAACCGCGCACGCACCATGCGCAACCGCGAACGAGGGGGTCACCAAAGGTGAGTACGGCCGCAGCCACCGGTTTCTGCAGAGTCACCGTCGTGGCTCCGGACAGCCGCATCGACGTCGCCCTCCCCGAGGACATCGCCGTGGCCGACGTCCACCCCGAACTCCTGCGCCTCACCGGCCAGACCCAGCCCGTCGGCGCACCGACCGGCTACCACCTGGTCCGCCGCGACGGCCGCGTCCTCGACGGCGCCCGCACCCTCGCCGCCCAGCAGGTCCTCGACGGCGAGGTGCTCAGCCTGCGCCCCTTCGCCGAATCGCTGCCGCCCGCGGTCTTCGACGACGTCTCCGACGCCGTCGCCTCCGCAGTCGTCCGCGACCGGCACCGCTGGAGCGACGAGATGCTCCGCGGCGCCGGCCTCAGCGGAGCCGTCCTGCTGCTCGTCCTGATGGGCTTCGTCCTCTGGTACGCCGACCCCGTGCACCACGACATGCACGGGCTGCCCGGCGTCATCGCCGGAGCCGCCGGCCTCCTGCTCACCGCCTGGGCCGGAGTCCGCGCCCGCGTCTACAAGGACCGTGCCTCCGCCGTGGCCCTCGGCCTCGGCGCCCTCCCGCACCTGCTGATCGCCGGCTCCGGGATCGTCGCCGCGGGCGCCGGGGAGGGACCCGGCCGCCTGCAGTTCCTCCTCGGCTGCGTCTGCGTGCTGACGGCGTCCGTCGCCCTGACCGCCCTCACGCCCAGCGGCGACGCCCCCTTCGTCGCGGCGACCTTCCTCTCCGCCGTCGGCGCCCTCGCCACGTTCCTGGCGATCGTCACCGAGGCCTCCGCCACCGCGGCCGCCGCGGTCTGCGCCCCCGCCGCCATCGGGCTCGTCGCCTTCCTCCCCGGCCTCTCCGTCCGCTTCGCCCGGCTGCCCATCGGCTACGCCGCCCCGCACAGCGCCGCCGAGGTCTACGACACCGCCGAGCCCGAGCCCTACGGCGAGCAGCGCACCGGGCACGCAGAGGCAGCGGCCGCCCCCGTCGACTCGGAGCTGATCGCCGCCCAGGCCCGACGCGGCCACGAGATGCTCCTCGGCCTCGTCGGCGGCAGCTGCGCCGTCGTCGTCGGCTCCGCCGCCGTCCTCGGCTTCTCCGACAACACCTGGGGCAAGCTCCTCGCCCTCGCCGCCGGCCTGGCCATGCTGCTGCGCGCCCGGCTCTTCCGGTACACCTCCCAGGTCGCCTGCGCCCTGACCGCGGGCCTCGCCTCGGTGGGCCTGCTGATCCTCGGCCTCTCCCTGAACCCGCCCGCCGACCTGCTGCGGGACCTCCTGCTCCACGGCGACCGGGCCGGCCTGGACATCCGTACGATCTGGCTCACCGCCGCCGTCGCCCTCGGTGCGGCCCTGCTCACCACCATCGGGCTGGTCATCCCCCGCAAGGGTCTGTCACCCTTCTGGGGCCGCCTGCTCGACCTCACCGAGGCCGCCGTGCTGCTCAGCCTGGTCCCCCTGTGCCTGGCCGTGCTCGACGTCTATTCCGCGGCCCGCTCGCTCACCGGCTGAGAAACCGGCGGCGGGCCCGTCCCGGGGGCTGGTACGCTGTGTGACGGCCGTTTGTGTACGCGTTCCCGGATTCCCCGGGAGCTGCGCCCAGCGGACCCGCCTCCCGAGTAACAGAAGCTCCTCAGAGACGTAGACCTGAGGCACTCGGTGGCCACGAATACCTCACGAGGAGTGCACGTGCCGCTTGACACCGCCACGAAGAAGCAGATCATCGCCGAGTTCGGTACCAAGGAGGGCGACACCGGCTCCCCCGAGGTCCAGGTCGCGATGCTCTCCCGCCGGATCTCGGACCTCACCGAGCACCTCAAGGCCCACAAGCACGACCACCACTCCCGTCGTGGTCTGCTGATCCTGGTCGGTCAGCGTCGCCGCCTGCTCCAGTACCTGGCCAAGAAGGACATCGCGCGCTTCCGCATCCTGGTCGAGCGCCTGGGCATCCGCCGCGGTGCTGCCGGCGCCAAGTAAGACGCTGTGAAGGGAGCGGTTCCCACATCCAGGGGGCCGCTCCCTTTGCTGTACGTGCGGGACGTACCGGACGCTTTGTAGTCTGGTCTCACGTGCACAACTGAAGAGGAGGAGCGCCCTCCGTTACGCCGCCGGTCCTCGGTAGTGGCACCCGGAGAGCCCGTTCCGGGCCCCGCACCGGGTGCTTCGATCGAAGACCGGCCAGCACGCGGCGCTTCTCCGAAACCGTCCCCCGCCACACGGGTGGAGGACGGAGACGACGAAAATGGAGAAAACGCTAGTGGAGAACGAGACCCACTACGCCGAGGCCGTCATTGACAACGGCTCCTTCGGCACCCGCACCATCCGCTTCGAGACGGGCCGTCTGGCCCGCCAGGCCGCCGGCTCCGCCGTTGCCTACCTGGACGACGACACGATGGTGCTGTCCGCCACCACCGCGTCGAAGAAGCCCAAGGACCAGCTCGACTTCTTCCCCCTCACGGTGGACGTCGAGGAGCGGCAGTACGCAGCCGGCAAGATCCCCGGCTCCTTCTTCCGTCGCGAAGGCCGCCCCTCCGAGGACGCGATCCTCACCTGCCGCCTGATCGACCGCCCGCTGCGCCCGTCCTTCAAGAAGGGCCTGCGCAACGAGATCCAGGTCGTCGCGACGATCATGGCCCTCAACCCCGACCACCTGTACGACGTCGTCGCGATCAACGCCGCGTCCGCGTCCACCCAGCTGGCCGGCCTGCCCTTCTCCGGCCCGATCGGCGGCGTCCGCGTCGCGCTGATCCGCGGCCAGTGGGTCGCCTTCCCGACGCACACCGAGCTCGAGGACGCCGTCTTCGACATGGTGGTCGCGGGCCGCGTCCTGGAGGACGGCGACGTCGCGATCATGATGGTCGAGGCCGAGGCCACCGAGAAGACCATCGCCCTCGTCAAGGGCGGCGCCGAGGCGCCGACCGAGGAGATCGTCGCCGCGGGCCTCGACGCCGCGAAGCCGTTCATCAAGGTCCTCTGCAAGGCCCAGGCCGACCTGGCCGCCAAGGCCGCCAAGCCCGAGGGCGAGTTCCCGGTCTTCCTGGACTACCAGGACGACGTGTACGAGGCCCTCGCGGCCGCCGTCAAGGGCGAGCTGTCCCAGGCGCTGACCGTCCCGGGCAAGCAGGACCGCGAGGCCGAGCTCGACCGCGTCAAGGAGCTCGCCGCCGAGAAGCTCCTCCCGGCCTTCGAAGGCCGGGAGAAGGAGATCTCCGCCGCCTACCGCAGCCTGACCAAGGCCCTGGTGCGCGAGCGCGTCATCAAGGACAAGGTCCGCATCGACGGCCGCGGGCTCACGGACATCCGTACCCTCGCCGCCGAGGTCGAGGCCATCCCGCGCGTGCACGGCTCGGCGCTGTTCGAGCGTGGCGAGACCCAGATCCTGGGCGTCACCACCCTCAACATGCTCCGCATGGAGCAGCAGCTGGACACCCTCTCGCCGGTGACCCGCAAGCGCTACATGCACAACTACAACTTCCCGCCGTACTCCGTCGGCGAGACCGGCCGCGTCGGCTCCCCGAAGCGCCGCGAGATCGGCCACGGCGCGCTCGCCGAGCGCGCGATCGTGCCGGTCCTGCCGACGCGCGAGGAGTTCCCCTACGCGATCCGCCAGGTGTCCGAGGCCCTCGGCTCCAACGGCTCGACGTCCATGGGTTCGGTCTGCGCCTCGACCATGTCGCTGCTGAACGCCGGTGTGCCCCTCAAGGCCCCCGTCGCCGGCATCGCCATGGGCCTGATCTCCCAGGAGATCGACGGCAAGACCCACTACGTCGCCCTCACCGACATCCTCGGTGCGGAGGACGCCTTCGGCGACATGGACTTCAAGGTCGCCGGCACCAAGGAGTTCGTGACCGCCCTCCAGCTCGACACCAAGCTGGACGGCATCCCGGCCTCCGTGCTGGCCGCGGCCCTCACCCAGGCCCGCGACGCCCGCCTCCACATCCTCGACGTGATGATGGAAGCGATCGACACGCCGGACGAGATGTCCCCGAACGCCCCGCGGATCATCACCGTCAAGATCCCCGTGGACAAGATCGGCGAGGTCATCGGCCCCAAGGGCAAGATGATCAACCAGATCCAGGAGGACACCGGCGCCGAGATCACGATCGAGGACGACGGCACCATCTACATCGGTGCCGCCGACGGCCCGGCCGCCGAGGCCGCCCGCGCCACGATCAACGGCATCGCCAACCCGACCATGCCGGAGGTCGGCGAGCGCTACCTGGGCACGGTCGTCAAGACCACCACCTTCGGTGCCTTCGTCTCCCTGCTCCCGGGCAAGGACGGCCTGCTGCACATCTCGCAGATCCGCAAGCTCGCCGGTGGCAAGCGCGTGGAGAACGTCGAAGACGTGCTCGCGGTCGGCTCCAAGGTCCAGGTCGAGATCGCCGAGATCGACCAGCGCGGCAAGCTCTCCCTGATCCCCGTGGTCGAGGGCGAGACCGACGCCGACGCCGACGAGAACAAGGACGACTCCGACAAGTGACGTCGCGTAGTTCCCGTGTGACGGCCCGCCCCTCTTCGGAGGGGCGGGCCGTCGCCCGTACCCAAACCCTCCTCCAGGGCCGTGACGGCATCGGCACGGTCCGCCGTACGACCCTCCCCGGCGGCCTGCGCATCGTCACCGAGACGCTGCCCTCCGTCCGGTCCGCGACCTTCGGCATCTGGGCCCACGTCGGGTCCCGCGACGAGACCCCGACGCTCAACGGCGCCACGCACTACCTGGAGCACCTCCTCTTCAAGGGCACGAAGAAGCGCAGCGCCCTCGACATCTCGTCCGCGATCGACGCGGTCGGCGGCGAGATGAACGCCTTCACGGCGAAGGAGTACACGTGCTACTACGCGCGGGTCCTCGACACCGACCTGCCGCTGGCCATCGACGTCGTCTGTGACATGCTCACCGGCTCGCTGATCCTCGAATCCGACGTCGACGCCGAGCGCGGCGTCATCCTCGAAGAGATCGCGATGACCGAGGACGACCCGGGCGACTGCGTGCACGACCTGTTCGCGCACACGATGCTCGGCGACACCCCCCTGGGCCGCCCGGTCCTCGGCACGGTCGACACGATCAACGCGCTCAGCCGCGACCAGATCGCGCGCTTCTACAAGAAGCACTACGACCCGACCCACCTGGTCGTCGCCGCCGCAGGCAACGTCGACCACGCCAAGGTCGTCCGCCAGGTCCGCGCCGCCTTCGAGAAGGCCGGCGCCCTGACCCGCACGGACGCCGTCCCCGTCGAGCCGCGCACCGGCACCCGCACCCTGCGCACCGCCGGCCGCGTCGAGATGCTGGGCCGCAAGACCGAGCAGGCCCACGTGGTCCTCGGCATGCCCGGCCTCGCCCGCACCGACGAGCGCCGCTGGGCCCTGGGGGTGCTGAACACCGCCCTCGGCGGCGGCATGTCCTCCCGCCTCTTCCAGGAGGTCCGGGAGAAGCGCGGCCTCGCCTACAGCGTGTACTCGTACACCTCGGGCTTCGCCGACTGCGGCCTCTTCGGCGTGTACGCGGGCTGCCGCCCGAACCAGGTGCACGACGTCCTGAAGATCTGCCGCGACGAGCTCGACAAGGTCGCCTCGGACGGTCTGACCGACGAGGAGATCAGCCGCGCCATCGGCCAGCTCTCCGGCTCCACCGTCCTCGGCCTCGAGGACACCGGCGCCCTGATGAACCGCATCGGCAAGAGCGAGCTGTGCTGGGGCACCCAGATGTCCGTCGACGACATGCTGACCAGCATCGCGGCGGTGACCCCGGACGACGTCCGCGCCGTCGCACAGGATGTACTGGCCCAGCGTCCCTCGCTCTCGGTCATCGGCCCGCTCAAGGAGAAGCAGGTCGCCCGCCTGGACGAAGCGGTCGCCTAGTTCCGTACGCACCTAAGGAAGCGAAGACATGAGCAAGCTGCGCGTGGCCGTCCTCGGCGCCCAGGGCCGGATCGGCTCCGAGGCCGTCAAGGCCGTCGAGGCCGCCGAGGACATGGAACTGGTCGCGGCTCTCGGCCGCGGCGACCGCCTGGAGGCGCTGGTCGAGACCGGCGCCCAGGTCGCGGTCGAGCTGACCACCCCCGCCTCCGTGATGGGGAACCTCGACTTCTGCGTCCGCCACGGCATCCACGCCGTCGTCGGCACCACCGGCTGGACCGAGGACCGCCTCGCGCAGCTGAACACCTGGCTCGCGGGCTCGCCCGCGACCGGTGTGCTCATCGCTCCGAACTTCTCCATCGGCGCCGTGCTCACGATGAAGTTCGCGGCCCAGGCCGCGCGCTACTTCGAGTCCGTCGAGGTCGTCGAGCTGCACCACCCCCACAAGGTCGACGCCCCGTCCGGCACGGCCACCCGCACCGCCCAGCTGATCGCCGAGGCCCGGTCGAAGGCAGGCTGCGCCCCGCAGCCCGACGCCACGGCCACCGCCCTCGACGGCGCGCGCGGCGCGGACGTGGACGGCGTGCGCGTGCACGCCATCCGCCTGGCGGGCCTGCTGGCCCACCAGGAGGTGCTGCTCGGCGGCGAGGGGGAGACCCTGACCATCCGTCACGACTCCCTGCACCACCGCAGCTTCATGCCGGGCGTCCTGCTCGGTGCGCGCCGCGTGGTGCAGACCCCGGGCCTCACCTTCGGCCTGGAACACTTCCTCGACCTCGGCTGAGCAGGCAGTAACACCCCCATGCGCGCGAAGATCACGTACTTCCTCACGGCCGCCGTCCTGGTCGTCTACTTCGTCCTGGCCGGCAGCCGGGGCCTGCTGCTGATCCGCCAGGGCACCTGGCTCACCGTCACCTTCGGTGTGGCCGTGCTGATCCTGCCGGTCGTCGGCATCTGGTTCCTGTGGCAGAACACCCGCTTCGTCACCCGGGCCAACCAGCTCGCGACCGAGCTGGAGGCCGAGGGCGGACTGCCCGTCGACGAGCTCGCCCGCGACGAGTACGGACGCATCGTCCGCGACTCCGCCGACGAGGTCTTCGCGCGCCGCAAGGCCGAGACCGAGGACGCGCCGAACGACTGGCGCACCTGGTTCCGGCTCGCCGTCGCCTACCACGACGCCCGGGACACCCCCCGGGCCCGCAAGGCCATGCAGCGCGCCATCGCCCTTCATGCGCACGCGCAGAAGCCCGTACGGATCTGATCCGTACGGGCTTCCGGAGGCGCTCAGGGGCTCTGCGGGGGCTCGGCGCGCCCCGGGGGTCAGCCGACGTGTGCCGGACCGCGCTCGGCGGCCCAGGCAGCCAGCACGTCGGCGGCCCGGTCGAAGGCCTCGGTCCGGGACAGGAAGTCCGCGTTGTGGTCGGTGAGCAGCGGCTCCCGCTGCTCACGACCGCGCGCGGTCATCGTCAGGGCCTGGCCCTGCACCGTCCGCGGCAGGCCCAGCCAGCGCACCGGCTGCTGGACCGTACGCACCTCGGCGACCTCGCCCCAGGCGTACGTCCGCGTCCTGAAGAAGGCGACCCGGCGCAGCCCCCGGGGGCTCACCCAGACGCCCATCCGCAGCAGCCGCAGCGCGCCGCCGACCACGAGGGCGGACGCGGCCAGGCAGAGTCCGGCGCCGAGGATCTCCCCGGCGAACGCGATGATCATGACGGCCAGCAGCATGAACGACGCCAGGAGCAGCAGCAGCGCGCTCGCGGCGACCCGCCAGGGGCCGGGCCGGTAGGGGCGCCGCCAGCGCTCGTGGTCGTGGTACGGCAGCGCGGAGTCGTCGTCTTGCGCGTCGAATGCGCTGTCCGCCGTCAGAAAGGGCAGGGGCACGGCTGATCCTCACTCACATGCACATTCGGTCGGGCTGTGTGCCACGTGAGGCTATCCAGCCCGGTGACGGCCTTCCACCCCAGGGGCCCGGACGGGTCAGCGACCGTCCGTCGCCTCGGACTGCTGGGCCTTCCCGGCCGCCTGGTGCGGCTGGAGGGCGGGCATCCCGAAGAGCAAGGCGCCGACGAGGCCGGACACCACTGTGAGCCCGACCAGACTACGGGCGGCGATCTGAGTCTTGCTCAGACGCTCGCGCGGCGGGGGAGTGACGTTACTGCGGAAACGGTCGGCCTCGGCGACGAAGGCGAACGGGACAGGCTCGCGCCGGCGGAACATGAAGGGAACCCTCCTCATGACTGCGCCCCCGGAGGGGACGGGTGCGGATGTGCATCGCGTTGCTACTGGGTCAGACGCACGGAAGGCCCAATCGGTGCCGGATTTCGGCAGATTAGCCAAAGTTCGTGCCTTGAGTCTGCTGTGCGGCGATGTCATGGGGGCGACGTAGAGTGAGCGCCGCACGTGCGACGCGAATGGAAGGACCCCCGCCGGTGAGCGAGACCCCCGCACCCGACCTGAAACCCAGCTTCCGCAGCGATGTCACCGTCGAGCTGGTGAAGCACTCGGCCGCCGACTCGGACGTGCTGTGGGCGGCCCGTGTGTCGACGGCCGGCGAGCAGTCCCTGGAGGAGCTCCAGAAGGACCCCGAGCGCTCCAAGGGCCTCATCAACTACCTGATGCGGGACCGCCACGGCAGCCCCTTCGAGCACAACTCGATGACGTTCTTCATCAGCGCCCCGATCTTCGTGTTCCGCGAGTTCATGCGGCACCGCGTGGGCTGGTCCTACAACGAGGAATCCGGTCGCTACCGCGAGCTGGAGCCGGTGTTCTACGTTCCGGACGCCGAGCGAAAGCTCGTCCAGGAGGGCCGCCCGGGCAAGTACGTCTTCGTCGAGGGCACCCAGGCGCAGCAGGAGCTGACCGGCCGCGTCATGGAGGACTCGTACCGCCAGGCGTACGACGCCTACCAGGAGATGCTGGCGGCGGGCGTGGCCCGCGAGGTCGCCCGTTCGGTGCTCCCCGTCGGCCTGTTCTCCTCGATGTACGCCACCTGCAACGCCCGCTCGCTGATGCATTTCCTCGGCCTGCGCACCCAGCACGAGCTGGCGAAGGTGCCGTCGTTCCCACAGCGGGAGATCGAAATGGTGGGCGAGAAGATGGAGCAGCACTGGGCCGGCTTGATGCCGCTCACGTACGCCGCGTACAACGCGAACGGCCGCGTCGCGCCGTAGCGCACGCGTGTACGGCGACATCAGCCGAAGTGTCCGTATTGCGGCGTTTCGTAAAGTTCATCTAGGCTGATCAAACGGACCCGGCACTGCTTGAACCCCCGAGCAGGCAGTGCCGGGCTCCAACACCGTCTTCACATCCCCCGAGGGGACACCGCGAGCAGAGCAGCGAGTAGCGTGTTACCCATGGCTCCGATCTCCACTCCGCAGACCCCCTTCGGGCGGGTCCTCACCGCCATGATCACGCCTTTCACGGCGGACGGCGCACTCGACCTTGACGGCGCGCAGCGACTCGCTGCCCATCTGGTGGACGCAGGCAACGACGGCCTGATCGTCAACGGGACCACCGGCGAGTCCCCCACCACCAGCGACGCGGAGAAAAACGACCTCGTACGAGCCGTACTCGAAGCGGTCGGAGACCGCGCCCACGTCGTCGCCGGCATCGGCACCAACGACACCCGCCACACGCTCGAGCTCGCCCGCGAGGCCGAGCGGACCGGCGCGCACGGCCTCCTGGCCGTGACGCCCTACTACAGCAAGCCCCCGCAGGAAGCCCTGTACCGCCACTTCACCGCCGTCGCCGACGCGACCGGCCTGCCGGTCATGCTCTACGACATCCCCGGCCGCACCGGCGTCCCGATCGAGACCGAGACGCTCGTCCGCCTCGCCGAGCACCCGCGGATCGTCGCCAACAAGGACGCCAAGGGCGACCTCGGCCGTGCCAGCTGGGCCATCGCCCGCAGCGGTCTCGCCTGGTACTCCGGCGACGACATGCTGAACCTCCCGCTGCTCTCCGTCGGAGCCGTCGGCTTCGTCTCGGTCGTCGGCCACCTGGTCAGCGGCGACCTCCGCAGCATGCTGGACGCCCACCTCAGCGGTGACGTCCAGAAGGCCACCGAGATCCACCAGAAGCTGCTCCCGGTCTTCACCGGCATGTTCCGCACCCAGGGCGTGATGACCACCAAGGCCGCCCTGAGCCTCCAGGGGCTGCCCGCCGGACCGCTGCGGCTGCCCCTCATCGGCCTGAGCGACGAGGAAACCGCGCAGCTCAAGATGGACCTCGCCGCCGGCGGGGTACAGCTCTGACACCAGACTTCACAACTGAACAAGCACCACCGAAGCACGACAAAAGAACAGCTCGATCCAGACAACAGCAAGTGCACGAATGTCATGCGCGCCACGTGCCTCCTGAGGTACGTGGCGCGTGTGGTGAGGAGAGACTTTGAGCCATCCGCATCCGGAACTCGGCCCGCCGCCGAAGCTGCCCAAGGGCGGCCTGCGCGTCACCCCCCTGGGTGGCCTCGGTGAAATCGGCCGCAACATGACCGTCTTCGAGTTCGACGGCAGGCTTCTGATCGTCGACTGCGGCGTCCTCTTCCCGGAAGAGGAGCAGCCGGGCATCGACCTGATCCTGCCGGACTTCTCGTCCATCAGGGACCGGCTCGACGACATCGAGGGCATCGTGCTCACGCACGGCCACGAGGACCACATCGGCGCCGTTCCGTACCTCCTGCGGGAGAAGCCGGACATCCCGCTGATCGGGTCCAAGCTGACCCTCGCGCTGATCGAGGCGAAGCTCCAGGAGCACCGCATCCGCCCCTACACCCTCGAGGTGAAGGAGGGGGAGCGCGAGAACCTCGGCCCCTTCGACTGCGAGTTCATCGCGGTCAACCACTCCATCCCGGACGCCCTGGCCGTCGCCATCCGCACCCCCGCGGGCCTGGTGGTCGCCACCGGCGACTTCAAGATGGACCAGCTCCCGATGGACAACCGCCTGACCGACCTGCACGCCTTCGCGCGTCTGAGCGAGGAGGGCATCGACCTCCTCCTCTCGGACTCGACGAACGCCGAGGTCCCGGGCTTCGTCCCGCCGGAGCGCGACATCTCCAACGTCATCCGCGGTGTTTTCGCGGGTGCGCAGAAGCGGATCATCGTGGCGAGCTTCGCCAGCCACGTCCACCGCATCCAGCAGGTGCTCGACGCCGCCCACGAGTACGGCCGCAGGGTCGCCTTCGTCGGCCGCTCGATGGTCCGCAACATGGGCATCGCCCGTGACCTGGGCTACCTGCGCGTCCCGGCCGGGCTCGTCGTCGACGTGAAGACCCTCGACGACCTCCCGGACCACGAGGTCGTGCTCGTCTGTACGGGCTCGCAGGGCGAGCCGATGGCCGCGCTGTCCCGCATGGCCAACCGCGACCACCAGATCCGGATCGTCCCCGGCGACACCGTGATCCTGGCGTCGTCCCTGATCCCGGGCAACGAGAACGCCGTCTACCGCGTGATCAACGGCCTGACCCGCTGGGGCGCCAACGTCGTCCACAAGGGCAACGCCAAGGTCCACGTCTCGGGCCACGCCTCCGCCGGCGAGCTGCTGTACTTCTACAACATCTGCAAGCCGCGGAACCTCATGCCGGTCCACGGCGAGTGGCGCCACCTGCGCGCCAATGCAGAGCTCGGTGTGATGACGGGCGTCCCCGCGGACCGCATCGTGATCGCCGAGGACGGCGTGGTCGTCGACCTGGTCGACGGCAAGGCCCGGATCACCGGCAAGGTCCAGGCCGGCTACGTGTACGTGGACGGCCTCTCCGTCGGCGATGTCACCGAGGTCCACCTCAAGGACCGCCGCATCCTCGGCGACGAGGGCATCATCTCGGTCTTCGTCGTGGTGGACAGCACCACCGGCAAGGTCGTGGGCGGCCCGAACATCAACGCGCGGGGCTCCGGCATCGAGGACTCCGCGTTCGCCGCGGTCGTCCCGAAGATCGAGGAGGCCATCGCCAAGGCCGCCGCGGACGGCGTCGCCGAGCCCCACCAGCTGCAGCAGCTCATCCGCCGCACGCTGGGCAAGTGGGTCTCCGACGGCTACCGCCGCCGCCCGATGATCCTCCCGGTCGTGGTCGAGGTCTGACCTCGCCCGTAGCGCCCGTACCGGAGCGGGGCAACCGGATTTGCATCCGGGGGCCCCGCTCCAGTACGTTTACGGCTCCGCCTCGGAGGGACCCCGAGCACACCTGTGTGCTTGGACAGCCCCGAGAGCGGGTGGACAAACAGACCGGGGAAACCTGATAAAGTCTGATCCGCCCGAAAGGGAAAGGCCCCCAACGGCCGCCGGAATTCGAATTCCAAGTCGGAAACGACACGGAAAAGGATCTGGTAAGGTTGGAACCGCCGGAAAGGGAAACGCGAAAGCGAGAACCTGGAAAGCGCCGAGGAAGTCGGGTCGGAAAGATCTGATAGAGTCGGAAACGCAAGAACGAAGGAAGCGCCCGGAGGAAAGCCCGCGAGGGTAAGTACAAAGGAAGCGTCCGCACCTTGAGAACTCAACAGCGTGCCAAAAATCAACGCCAGAAGTTGATACCCCGT
>NZ_JBVJWO010000001.1:313224-372150 GCF_055602345.1 Streptomyces sp. NPDC037401 | reverse complement strand
ACCGCCGTCGAAACCCTCGTCACCCTCCTCCAGACACAAGACATCCGAGCCCGACTGATCCCCGTCGACTACGCCTCACACTCCACACACGTCGAGAACATCGAAGCCGAACTGCTCACCACCCTCGCCGGCATCACCCCCCAGAACGCCGACATCCCCTTCTTCTCCACCGTCGAACCCGGCTTCATCAACACCACCCAACTCGACGCCACCTACTGGTACCGAAACCTCCGCCACACCGTCCACTTCCACACCGCCATCCAAACCCTCACCCACAACGGCCACACCACCTACATCGAAACCAGCGCCCACCCCGTCCTCACCTACGGCATCGAAGAAACCGAAACAGCAGACAACCTCACCATCACCGGCACCCTCCGCCGCAACGAAGGAACCCTCACCCGACTCCTCACCTCCGCCGCACACCTCCACACCCACGGCCACACCATCAACTGGCCCACCCCCACAACCCACCACCACACCCCCAACCTCCCCACCTACCCCTTCCAACACCAGCACTACTGGCTCAACGTCCCCGACACCCAGGCAAACGTCTCCGACGCCGGACTCACGGCCGCCGGTCATCCGCTGCTGGGGGCCGCCGTGGAACTGGCCGGGACCGACAGCCACCTGCTCACCGGCCTGCTCTCCCTCGACAACCACCCCTGGCTCGCCGACCACGCCGTAGCCGGAACCGTCCTCCTCCCCGGCACCGCATTCCTCGAACTCGCCCTCCAAGCCGCCCACCACACCAACTGCACCACCATCGAAGAACTCACCCTCCAAACACCCCTGACCCTCCCCGCCCACGGCGGGGTGGAGGTCCAGGTGAACGTGGGGGCCCGTGACGACTCGGGGCGGCGCGAGCTGAGCCTCCACTCCCGTAGGCAGGAATCCGGAGGCAGCGAGCCGTGGACCCGGCACGCCACCGGCACCCTGGCCCTCGCCGGGACGTCGCGGCCCGACGCCGGGCCCGAGGCCGTCCTGACCGCCTGGCCGCCCGTCGGCGCGGAACTCGTGGAGACCGACGGCTACTACGACCGGCTGGCCGAACAGGGCTACGGGTACGGTCCGGCCTTCCACGGCCTTCGGGCCGCCTGGCGGCGCGGTGACGAGGTGTTCGCCGAGGTCGCACTGCCGGAGCAGGAAGCCGCAGAGGCCACGGCGTACGGGATCCACCCGGCCCTGCTGGACGCAGCTCTGCACGCGCTGGGCCTGGGCGTACTGCCCGCGGCGGGTGAGGGCCGGGCCCGGCTGCCGTTCTCCTGGAGTGGGGTGACGCTGCACGCGGTCGGGGCGCCGGCGCTGCGGGTACGAGTGGCGCCCGCGGGCGAGGACTCGGAGGACACCGTGTCGGTCACCGTCTGGGACTCCGCGGGCGCACTGGTCGCCGCTGTCGAGTCGCTCGTCGTCCGGCCGGTGGTCACCGAGCAGCTCAAGGCGGCCGCCTCGACCTCGAACGACCTGTTGTTCCGTACGGACTGGGCGGCTGTGCCTCCGGGCAATTCCCCCGTGCTCGGCGGTGCCTTCGCCGTCCTCGGGCCGGACCCGCTCAAGGTGGGACCTGCGCTCGAGGAGAGCGGCCTGACGGTGTGTGCCGCGGACGATCTGGGGTCCCTGGTCGTCCTCGACGCGATGCCGGACGTCGTAGTCGTTCCCTACACGCCTCGTCAGGACGTCACCGGCGGGTTGGCGGCAAGGGCCCATGAAGCGCTGTACGGGGTGTTGGGGCTGGTGCAGGAGTGGCTGGCGGATGCCCGTTTCGCCGACTCGCGGCTCGTGCTGCTCACCCGGAACGCGGTGGCGGTCTCACGCGAGGACGCCCCCGACCTCGAACACGCCGCCGTGTGGGGCCTGATCCGCTCCGCCCAGTCCGAGCACCCCGACCGCTTCGTCCTCGTCGACACCGACGACCACGACCGTTCCGTGCAGTCCGTACCGGACGCCCTGACGACCGGCGAGCCCCAAATCGCCGTCCGCAACGGCCAGTTCCTGGCGCTCAGGCTGGCTCGGGCTGCGCTGCCGACGGCGGACGGAGACCCGGCCGACCGCGGTCCTTTCCACGACGACAGCACGGTGTTGCTGACCGGAGCCTCCGGCACCCTCGCCGGCCTCCTCGCCCACCACCTCGCCACCCACCACCACGTCAAACACCTCATCCTCCTCTCCCGCCAACCCACCACCGAACTCGCCACCACCCTCAACCAACACGGCACCCACACCACCGTCATCACCGGCGACGTCACGGACCGCACCACCCTCGAACACACCCTCACCACCCACCCCGACATCACCACCGTCATCCACACCGCCGCCACCCTCCACGACACCACCATCGAAAACCTCACCCCCCACCACCTCGACACCGTCCTCAACCCCAAAATCAACGGCGCCCTCCACCTCCACGAACTCACCACCCAACACACCCCCCACCTCGAAGCCTTCATCCTCTTCTCCTCCGCAGCCGCCACCTTCGGAGGACCCGGACAAGCCGCCTACGCCGCCGCCAACACCTTCCTCGACACCCTCGCCCACCACCGCCACACCCAAAACCTCCCCGCCACCTCACTCGCCTGGGGCCTCTGGCAAAACCGCAGCACCATGACCAACCACCTCACCCACACCGACCTCCACCGCATGACCCGACACGGAGTCGGTCCGATGTCCAGCGATGAGGGTCTCCGGCTGCTGGACGCGGCCTGCGCGGCGGGCGAGCCGCACCTCCTTCCCATGCGGCTCGACGTCGGCGCGCTGCGGCGGTCGGCCGACCACGAGAGCCTCCCCGCGCTGCTGCGCGGTCTCGCACCTCGAGGGGTGCGCCGCAGCGCCGCGGACGCCGGTGCGCGGCCTTCCACGGAGCTGTCGCTGTCCGAGCGGCTCGCCCGGGTTCCCGGTGAGCAGCGGGCGGAGGTGCTGGAGAACCTGGTCGTCGCCCAGGTGGCGGCCGTACTGGGCCATGCCTCCACGGCTGCGATCGAACCGGACCGGGCCTTCAAGGACATCGGGTTCGATTCGCTGACCGCGGTCGAGCTGCGCAACCGGCTCAACACGGCCACGGGGCTGCGGCTGCCCGCCACGCTCGTCTTCGACCAGCCGACGCCGCAGGCCGTCGCCGCGTTCGTGGAGCGGAAGCTGTTCCCGCAGGCGGCGCAGGCTCACGCTCCGGGCGCGGAGGCGTCCCGCGGGGCCGCCCCGGACTCCCTCGGCGACATCGGCGACATCGGCGACATCGGCGACGACATCGACGCGATGGACGTCGAACTCCTGATCAACCTTGCCCTCGACGGCGATGCCGCCGGATCCGACGCGGAGCGTGAGTGACCACATGAGCAATTCCAACGACAAGGTCGTCGCCGCCCTGCGGGCGTCCCTCAAGGAGACCGAACGGCTCCGGCAGCACAACCGCGAGCTGACCGAGCGCGGCCGGGAGCCGATCGCGATCGTCGCGATGAGCTGCCGCTACCCGGGAGGCGTGCGGACGCCGGAGGACCTGTGGCGGCTGGTGGCCGCGGGCGAGGACGCGGTTTCGCAGTTCCCGACGGACCGCGGCTGGGATCTGGACGGGCTGTACGACCACGGTGGATTCCTGTACGACGCGGCCGAGTTCGACCCGGCGTTCTTCGGGATCTCGCCCCGCGAGGCCCTCGCCATGGACCCCCAGCAGCGCCTGCTCCTGGAAACCTCCTGGGAGGCCGTCGAACGCGCCGGCATCGACCCCCGCACCCTGCGCGGCAGCCGCACCGGCGTCTTCGCCGGCGTCATGTACCACGACTACGGCACACTGGTCGGCCAGTCGCCGGACGCCGTCGACGGCTACGTCTACAACGGCAGCGCGGGCAGTGTCGCCTCCGGCCGGGTGTCGTACGCGCTCGGGCTGGAAGGCCCGGCCGTCACCGTCGACACCGCCTGCTCCTCCTCGCTGATCGCACTCCACCTGGCCGCACAGTCGCTGCGCAACGGCGAATGCTCCCTCGCACTCGCCGGCGGCGTCGCGGTGATGTCGACCCCGACGCTCTTCGACGAGTTCAGCCGGGGGCAGGGGCACGGGCTGGCGCCGGACGGCCGGTGCAAGGCGTTCGCGGACGGTGCCGACGGGACCAGCCTGGCCGAGGGGGTGGGCCTGGTGCTGCTGGAGCGGCTGTCGGACGCGCGGCGCAACGGCCATCCCGTACTGGCCGTGGTGCGCTCCACGGCCGCCAACCAGGACGGCGCGAGCAACGGCCTGACGGCTCCCAACGGGCCCGCGCAGGAGCGGGTGATCAGGGAAGCGCTGGCCGCCGCCGGGCTGACCGGGGCGGATGTGGACGTCGTGGAGGCCCACGGTACGGGTACGGGCCTGGGCGACCCGATCGAGGCGCAGGCGCTGCTGGCGACGTACGGCCAGGACCACACCACCGAACAGCCGCTGTGGCTGGGCTCGTTGAAGTCCAACATCGGCCACACCCAGGCCGCCGCCGGCGTCGGCGGGGTCATCAAAATGGTCATGGCCATGCGCCACGGCGTACTGCCCAGGACCCTGCACGTGGACACGCCCTCGAGCCACGTCGACTGGGACTCCGGATCGGTGTCGCTGCTCACCGAGGAGCGGCCGTGGCCCGCCGCCGGGCGGCCTCGCCGTGCGGGTGTGTCGTCGTTCGGCGTCAGCGGGACGAACACGCACGCCATCATCGAGCAGGCTCCGGTCCCGGCGACGCCGGAGGGGTCCGGCCGGGCGGAGGGCGCCGGGAGCCGGGGAGCCGGGCAGGAGGCCGCACCGGCCGTACCCCTCGTACCGGCTGCAACCGACGCCCCGGCCGTGCCGGGCCTGCCCGTGGTGCCCTGGGTGCTGTCCGCGCGGTCGGCGGACGCGCTGCGCGCTCAGGCGGCGCGGCTGCTGGGGCACCTGTCCGCGACGGAGACCCCCGACCCGGTCGGCGTCGGCTTCTCGCTGGCCTCCGGACGTTCCGTCTTCGAGCACCGGGCGGTGCTGCACTCCGGTGCTCCCGGTGGGCTCGACGGCGCGCTGGCGGCGGTCGCCGAGGGAACCGACGGCGCGGGCGCCGCGGCCGGGGCGGTGACGGGCTCGGGACTCAGGGCGGGCCGGACCGCCTTCCTCTTCACGGGGCAGGGCGCCCAGCATCCGGGGATGGGGCGCGAACTCCACGCGTCCTACCCGGTCTTCGCCGCAGCTTTCGACGAGGTCTGCACGCATCTGGACCTGCATCTCGAACTTCCGCTGCGTGACGTGGTGTTCGCCGAGGCGAACACCGCCGAGGCCGCCCTCCTCGACCAGACGCGCTACACCCAGGCCGGTCTGTTCGCCGTGGAGGTGGCGCTGTTCCGGCTCGTCGAGAGCTGGGGCCTGCGTCCGGCCGCGCTCCTGGGCCACTCCGTGGGTGAGCTGGCCGCCGCGCACGTGGCGGGGGTGCTGACGCTGCAGGACGCCTGCACGCTGGTCGCCGCCCGCGGGCGGCTGATGCAGGAGCTGCCGGCCGGCGGGGCGATGGTGTCCGTACGCGCCGGCGAGGACGAGGTCGTGGAGGCGCTGGCGGGGCGCACGGAGCAGGTGTCCGTCGCCGCTGTCAACGGGCCGCGGTCCGTGGTCGTCTCCGGCGACGAGGAACCGGTGCTCGCGGTGGCGGCCGAGCTGGCCGGGCGGGGCCTGCGCACCAAGCGCCTCAATGTCAGCCATGCCTTCCACTCGCCGCGCATGGACGCCATGCTCGAGGAGTTCCGCGCGGTCGCGGACTCGTTGCAGTACGCCGAGCCGCTGATTCCGGTCGTCTCCAACGTCACCGGCCGCGCGGCGGCCGCCGGGGAGCTCGCCGACCCGGGCTACTGGGTGCGCCACGTGCGGCAGGCCGTGCGCTTCGCGGACGGCATGCGGGCGCTGAGCGAGCAGGGCGTCGGCAGCTACCTGGAACTCGGGCCCGGCGGGGTGCTGTCCGGCATGGGCCAGGACTGCCTGCCGGACGATACGGAGGCGTTCGCCGCCGCGCTGCGCCGGAACCGGCCCGAGCCGGTGTCGGTGGTGGAGGCGGTGGCCGCGGTGTTCACCCGCGGCGCCCGCGTGGACTGGACGGCGCTGTTCGACGGGAGCGGGGCCGGGCGGGTGGACCTGCCCACGTATCCGTTCCAGCGGCAGCGCTACTGGCCGAAGGCGCCGTCGGGCGCGACCGGCGCCGTGCGTGCGCTGGGCCTCGAGTCGGTGGGCCACCCGCTGCTCGGCGCGGTGCTGGAGTCCGCGGACGGGGACGAGCTGGTCTTCACGAGCCGGGTCTCGCTGGCCGGGCAGCCCTGGATCGGCGGGCACCGGGTCCACGGTGCCGCCCTGCTGCCGGGCGCGGCGCTGGCGGAGCTGGCCGTACGCGCCGGGGACCGGGCCGGGTGCCGGCTGCTGGAGGAGCTGACGCTCGAGGCGCCGGTGGTACTGCCGGAGGACGGCGGACTCCAGCTCCGGCTGCGGGTGGGCGGCCCGGACGCGTCCGGGCGGCGTCCCCTGACGGTGCACGCCCGCCCCGAGGGCGACCCCGCGGACGGCGGCCTGCCGTGGACCCGGCACGCGAGCGGGGCTCTGTACGCCGGTGCCGAGCCCGGCTCCGGCTCCGGGGGCTCCCACGGCGGCCCCCGGAGGGAGGCGTACGACTTCGGCGCGCAGTGGCCGCCGGCCGGGGCCGGGACGCTCGACCTCGACGGCTACCACGAGCGGCTGCGGGAGAGCGGATTCGACTACGGACCGGCCTTTCGGGGACTGCGGGCGGCATGGCAGCGCGGAGGGGACGTGTTCGCGGAGGTCGCGCTGCCGGAGGAGGTGGCGGCGGAGGCTGCGGACTTCGAACTCCACCCGGCGCTGTTCGACGCCGCGCTCCAGACGGTCGGCCTCAGCCGGCTCGCCGAGGACGGTTCCCAGGGCGGCCCCCAGGGCGGCGCGCCGGCCCGGATGCCGTTCTCGTGGCGGGACGTGCAGCTGCACGCGGCGGGCGCGACGATGCTGCGGGTACGGCTGGCGGTGACCGGTGAGGACGAGGTGCACGTGGACGCGGCGGACGCCGCGGGCAGCCCGGTCCTCACGGTCGGCTCGCTGACCCTGCGGCCGGTCCCGGACACGGTGGCGGACGGGGCCGCGGGCACGACGGGCCTGCACGACGCACTGTTCCGCGTGGAGTGGGTGCCGGTGACGGCGGCGGCGGGGCTGACGGCTTCCGCAGCGCCGGAGCCGGGGCCGGGGCCGGTCTGGCTGTCCGGATCCGCGGGGCGGTCCGGTGAGGCCGGTCTGTCAGGTCTTTCCGCTCTCGCCGCGCTGGACACGGCGCCCGAGGTCGTGATCGCCCCTTGCACGGGCGGGGCGCGGGAGGCGCTGTACGGGGTGTTGGGGCTGGTGCAGGCGTGGCTGGCGGATGCCCGTTTCGCCGACTCGCGGCTCGTGCTGCTCACCCGGAACGCGGTGGCGGTCTCACGCGAGGACGCCCCCGACCTCGAACACGCCGCCGTGTGGGGCCTGATCCGCTCCGCCCAGTCCGAGCACCCCGACCGCTTCGTCCTCGTCGACACCGACTCGGACATGGACATGGACGGCGACGCCAACGGAGACGGCGACGGCGACGGCGACGGCGAGCCGGCGCGTTCCGTCGCGGCCGCACTGGCCACCGGCGAGCCCCAAGTCGCCGTCCGCAAGGGCGAGTTCCTGGCACCGCGGCTGGTCCGTGCCGCGCCGGTCCCCGCCCCGGACGCCGACTCCGTCCCCGGCTTCGGCCCCGAGAGCACGGTGTTGCTGACCGGAGCCTCCGGCACCCTCGCCGGCCTCCTCGCCCACCACCTCGCCACCCACCACCACGTCAAACACCTCATCCTCCTCTCCCGCCAACCCACCACCGAACTCGCCACCACCCTCAACCAACACGGCACCCACACCACCGTCATCACCGGCGACGTCACCGACCGCACCACCCTCGAACACACCCTCACCACCCACCCCGACATCACCACCGTCATCCACACCGCCGCCACCCTCCACGACACCACCATCGAAAACCTCACCCCCCACCACCTCGACACCGTCCTCAACCCCAAAATCAACGGCGCCCTCCACCTCCACGAACTCACCACCCAACACACCCCCCACCTCGAAGCCTTCATCCTCTTCTCCTCCGCAGCCGCCACCTTCGGGGGACCCGGACAAGCCGCCTACGCCGCCGCCAACACCTTCCTCGACACCCTCGCCCACCACCGCCACACCCAAAACCTCCCCGCCACCTCACTCGCCTGGGGCCTCTGGCAAAACCGCAGCACCATGACCAACCACCTCACCCACACCGACCTCCACCGCATGACCCGACACGGGGTGACGGGTCTGACGGCCGCCGAGGGCCTGGCCCTGTTCGACACCGCCTGCGCGGCGGGCGAGCCGCACCTGCTGCCGATGCGCCTGGACGTACCGTCCCTGGGCCGCTCCGCCGGCGGAGAGCCCGTTCCGGCACTGCTGCGCGGCCTGGTGCGCCGCCCCGCGCGCCGGCCCGCGGCGCACGGGGAAGCCTCGGCGCAGGGCCGGTCCCTGGCCGCGCGGCTGGCGGACCTGGAGCCGGCCGCGCGTACGGAGGCGGTGCTCGGCCTGGTGCGTGAGCACACGGCCGGGATCCTGGGGTACGCGGGGGCCACGGGCGTGGAGGCCGACCGGAGCTTCAAGGACCTGGGCTTCGACTCGCTGACCGGTATCGAGCTGCGCAACCGGCTGAACGCCGCAACCGGCCTGCGGCTCCCGTCCACCCTCGTCTTCGACCATCCGAGCCCGGCGGACCTGGCGCGGTTCGTCGTCACCCAGGCGCTGGGCGAGGCATCCGGCGCGGCTGCGGTGGCGGGCGGAGCCGCGCAGCAGGACGCCGACACGGACACGGACGCGGACGCCGATGCGATCGCCGTCGTGGCGATGGCCTGCCGCTACCCGGGGGGCGTGCGGTCCCCGGAGGACCTGTGGCGGCTGGTCACCGCAGGCGGTGACGCGATCTCGGGGTTCCCGGCCGACCGCGGCTGGGACGCGGAGGCCCTGTACCACCCGGACCCGGACCACCCGGGTACGACCTACGCGGTGGAGGGCGGTTTCCTGTACGACGCGGCCGAGTTCGACCCGGCGTTCTTCGGGATCCCGCCCCGCGAGGCCCTCGCCATGGACCCCCAGCAGCGCCTGCTCCTGGAAACCTCCTGGGAGGCCGTCGAACGCGCCGGCATCGACCCCCGCACCCTGCGCGGCAGCCGCACCGGCGTCTTCGCCGGCGTCATGTACCACGACTACGGCACGCAGGTCGCCGAGGTACCCGAGGGCGTCGAGGCGTTCCTCGGCGGCGGCAGCGCCGGCAGCATCGCTTCCGGCCGGGTGGCCTACACCCTGGGCCTGGAGGGCCCGGCCATCACCGTCGACACCGCCTGCTCCTCCTCCCTGGTCGCCCTCCACCTGGCCGCACAGTCGCTGCGCAACGGCGAATGCTCCCTCGCACTCGCCGGCGGCGTGACCGTGATGACCACTCCGGGCACCTTCATCGGGTTCAGCCGGCAGCGCGGCCTGGCCCCCGACGGGCGCTGCAAGGCGTTCTCCGACTCCGCGGACGGCACCGGCTGGGGCGAGGGCGCGGGCATCGTCATGCTGGAGCGGCTGTCCGATGCGCGGCGCAACGGCCACCCCGTACTGGCCGTGGTCCGGGGCAGCGCGGTCAACCAGGACGGGGCCAGCAACGGCCTCACCGCTCCCAACGGCCCGGCTCAGCAGCGGGTCATCCGCCAGGCCCTGGCCCATGCCGGACTGACCGGTGCGGACGTCGACGCCGTCGAGGCCCACGGCACCGGTACGAAGCTGGGCGACCCGATCGAGGCGCAGGCGCTGCTGGCGACGTACGGCCAGGCCCACACCACCGAACAGCCGCTGTGGCTGGGATCGTTGAAGTCCAACATCGGCCACACCCAGGCCGCCGCCGGCGTCGGCGGGGTCATCAAAATGGTCATGGCCATGCGCCACGGCGTACTGCCCAGGACCCTGCACGTGGACACGCCCTCGAGCCACGTCGACTGGGACTCCGGATCGGTGTCGCTCCTGCTGGACCGGACCGAGTGGCCGGACACCGGGCGCCCCCGGCGCTCCGCCGTGTCGTCGTTCGGCATCAGCGGGACCAACGCCCACGTGGTCCTGGAACACGCCGGACCCGACGGGCCGGCCGGCGCGGAAGCGGCCGCGGACCGGGAGCCGGCGGCCGTTCTCCCGTGGGTGCTGTCCGGCAAGAGTCCCGAGGCGTTGCGCGCCCAGGCGGTCCTGCTGCGGGACTTCGTCCGGCAGCGGCCGGAACTGTCCCCCGCGGACGTGGGGTTCTCGCTCGCCACGACCCGGTCCGCGTTCGAGCACCGGGCCGCCGTGCTCGCCGGCGACCCGGCGGAACGGCTCGCGGCCCTCGACGCGCTGGCCCGCGGAGAGGACGTACCCGCAGCGGTGCGGGGCGCCGTCGGCGCCGGCGGCAAGCTCGCCTTCCTGTTCTCCGGCCAGGGCACCCAGCGGCCTGGGATGTGCCGGGACCTGCACGCCTCGTCCGGGGTGTTCGCCGCCGCCTTCGACGCCGTGTGTGCGGAGTTCGGCCCCCACCTGGAACGGCCGCTGGCCGAGGTGGTGTTCGCCGCGCCCGGCACCCCCGGGGCGGCGCTGCTCGACCGTACCGAGTACGCCCAGCCCGCGTTGTTCGCCGTGGAAGTGGCGCTGTTCCGGCTGCTGGAGGCATGGGGGCTGCGGCCCGACGTACTGGCCGGGCACTCGATCGGCGAGCTGGCCGCCGCGCACGTCGCCGGGGTGTTCGAACTGCCCGACGCGGCGCGGCTCGTGGCCGCCCGCGGGCGGCTCATGCAGGAGCTGCCGGACGGCGGGGCCATGGCCTCGCTGCAGGCCGCCGAGGAGGAAGTGCTGCCGCTGCTGGCCGGGCGCACGCACGAGCTCGGCGTGGCGGCGGTGAACGGGCCCGCGGCCGTGGTCGTGTCGGGCCGGGCGGCGGCCGTCGAGGAGGTCGCCGCGCACTTCGCGGGGCTGGGCCGCAAGACCCGGCGGCTGCGGGTGAGCCACGCGTTCCACTCCCCCTTGATGGACCCGGCGCTCGCGGCGTTCGAGGCGGTGGCCCGCGAGGTGTCGTACCACCCGCCGCGCATTCCGCTGCTCTCCGACGTCACCGGCGAGACCGCGCCGGACGAACTGCTCGGCGATCCCCGCTACTGGGTGCGGCACGCACGGGAGGCGGTGCGTTTCGCCGACCAGCTGGCCCATCTGGAGAAGGAGGGCGTCACCGCCTACGTCGAGGTCGGTCCCGACGGCGTGCTGTCCGCACTGGCACGGGAGTGCCTGGGCGGCCAGGCGCTGGTGGTGCCCACCCAGCGGCGGGACCGCGACGATGCCGGGACGCCGGCCAGGGCCCTCGCCGAACTGCACGTCCGCGGGGTGTCCCCGGACTGGGAGGCGGTCTACGCCGGCAGCGGTGCCCGCGGGGTCGAGCTGCCTACGTACGCCTTCCAGCGCACGGCCTTCTGGCTGCCGTCCGCGCCGGCCGGCGGCCCGCAAGCGCCTGCGGAGGCGTCGCCGCCGGGCGGCGGCGGGCCGGAGGAGCGGTTCTGGCGGGCCGTCGGCGACCGGGACCTCGGTGCGCTCGCGGCGGTGCTCGACGTCGACTCCGCCCGCGAGGCGGAGTCCCTGCGGGCCGCGCTGTCCCTGCTGTCGGCGTGGGACCGCGGTGGCGCTCCGCTGCCCGCCCGGTCCGGCCCGGCGCGCTACCGCACCGCCTGGCGGCCCTTGGCCGATCCGCTCGGCGCGCCCGCGCCGGCCGGAACCTGGCTCGTCCTGGCCGCTGCCGGGGCCACGGAGGACCCGCTGGTGCCGGGGGTCGTGACCGCGCTGGCGGAGGGTGGCGCCGATGCGGTCCTCGTGCCGCTGGACGGCTCCGCGGCCGGGGACTCGGCCGGGGACGCTCGCAACCTCGTCGCGCAGCTGCGGGAGGCGGCCGCCGGGCGGCCGGTTTCCGGCCTGCTGTCCCTGTTGCCCCTCGCCTCAGCGGGCGCGGGTGCCGGGGATCCCGGGGAGACCGGGGAGACCGGCCGGGCCGCCGCTCTCCTGGCCGCCACGGTCGAACTGCTGCGGATCCCGGGCGACGCGGA
The DNA here is from genome assembly GCF_055602345.1 of Streptomyces sp. NPDC037401. Lineage (NCBI taxonomy): Bacteria > Bacillati > Actinomycetota > Actinomycetes > Kitasatosporales > Streptomycetaceae > Streptomyces > Streptomyces sp. NPDC037401. Next base: position 360,006 of record NZ_JBVJWO010000001.1, on the reverse strand, counting down.
CCACTCCGGGCTCGCCGCCCCGCTGTGGGTGGCGACCCGGGGCGCGGTGTGCACCGGCCCGCGCGAGCCGTCGGCGAACCCGGACCAGGCACGGTTCTGGGGTCTGGGCCGGGTCGCCGCGACCGAGCTGCCGGAGCGGTGGGGCGGCCTGGTCGACCTGCCCGCGTCGCTCGAGGACGCTGCGGCCCGGACCCGGCTGCGTGCGGTGCTCTCGGGCGCCACCGGTGAGGAACGGGTGGCGGTGCGTACGGCCCATGTCCTCGCGCCCCGGCTCCGGCGTTCCGCACCGACGTCCGGCAGTACGGGTGCACCGCAGTGGCGGGGCACGACGCTGATCGCAGGCGCCACCGCGGCGTACGGGCAGCAGCTCGCCCGTGCCCTGGCCGGGGCGGGTGCCGGGGACCTGGTGCTGGCGATCGCCCCGGGCCGGGCGGCCCCCGCCGGGCTCCGGGCCGAAACGGCCGGGCCGGATGACCCGTTCACCATCGTCGAGTGCGATCCGGCCGATCCGGTGGCCGTGGCCGGGCTGCGCGACCGACTGACGGCCGGGGGACGCAGCGTCCGCACGGTGGTGTACGCGGCCGACGCGGCAGCACCCGCACCCCTGACGGGCACCGCGTACGACATCCCGTACGGCAACCCGTCCGGCGCACCGGGGGATCCGGGGGCCGCGGGGGTGCGCGGAGCCGAGCAGCTGCTCGCCGTACTCGGCCACGAGGCGCTCGACGCCTTCGTGGTGCTCTGCTCGCTGCCGGGGACCCTGGGGGCGCCGGGACACGCCCTCCAAGCCGCCTCGGATGCACGCCTGGATGCCTGGGCGCAGGGCCGGCGTCGGGACCGTGGCCTGCCGGTGACGGCCGTGGCCTGCGGCGCGTGGGCCGGAGCGGGTCCCGAGACCGGTTCCGCCGCGGCCGCGGTGGCCGCCGGGGCTGTCGGGGCGGCGCGTGAGGAGGTGTCCCGCGAGTGGCGCGGCGGCTCCCTCGTCGTGGCGGACGTGGACTGGGAGGCCTTCGGGGCGGCTCTGGCACCCGCCCGGCCGGGCCCGCTGTTCGCGGAGCTCCCGGAGGCGCGTACGGCTGCCGGGACCGAGGACGACGACACGCGGCAGGCCGCCGGGCGGCTGCCCGACGGCCCCGCGGAACTGGCGCGTGCGGCGGCCCTGCTGTCCGCGCCGGAGCGGACGGCGCTGCTGCTGGACGTGGTGCTGTCGGCCGCTTCCTCCGTGCTCGGGTACGCAGACCCGCACGCGCTCCAGGCCGGCCAGGACTTCCTCGACGTCGGCTTCGCCTCGCTGACCGCCGTGGAGCTGAGCGGACGGCTCACGGAGGCCACCGGCGTCGCCCTTCCGCCGACTTTGATCTACGACCACCCCACGCCGGCCGAGCTGGCCGCGCACCTTGCCGAGGAGATGCAGAGGACCGCCTCATGACCACACTCACCGAAAGCCCCTGGATCCGCCGCTACCAGCCGGCCCCTGCCGATGCCGTCACCCTGGTGTGCTTCCCGCACGCCGGCGGCGCGGCGACGTCCTTCCACGCCCTTTCCCGGGCGCTGGCCGGGCGCGTGGACGTGGTGGCCGTTCAGTACCCGGGCCGTCAGGACCGGCATCGCGAGCCGGCCTTCGAGGACCTGCGCGAACTGGCCGATGCCGCGTTCGAGGCGGTCGCCGGGGCCCTGGGGACCGACCGGCCGCTCGCCCTGTTCGGGCACAGCATGGGCGCGTCCGTCGCCTTCGAGGTGGCCCGGCGGCTGGAACTGAAGGCGGGGGCCACCCCTGCGGCCCTGTTCGTGTCCGGGCGCCGGGCGCCGTCCCGGCACCGCACCGAGAACCTCCACCTGGCGGGGGACGCGGCCCTGCTGCGGGAGATCCGCGCGCTGGACGGCACGTCGCAGCAGGCACTGGACGACGAGGACATCGTGCGGATGTTCCTCCCGTCCCTGCGGGCCGACTACCGGGCCATCGAGAGCTACCGCCCCGTGGAGGGCGCGGCGGTCGGCTGCCCCGTCGTCGCACTCACCGGCGACGCCGACCCGAAGACCACCGTGGAAGAGGCGCGCGCCTGGGAGGGGCACACGTCCGGGCCCTTCGCCCTGGAGGTCTTCACCGGCGGCCACTTCTACCTCTCGGACGAGACCGAGGCGGTCGCCCGGGTGCTCTCCGGCCGGCTGGAGGGGCTCCGGTGAGCGCGCGCACCACCGCCGCGGCAGGCCGTCCGACCAGGGGTGACAGGGGTCGGCTAGGGGTTATCGCACTGAGGGGGCGCGGTTAGCGTGACCGCGCATCCACCGCTTTCCGAAGGACATGGGGGAATCCGAGACATGGCATCTCCACAGGCGTGGCGCGTACTCGGCGAGGGAGGGGCGGACGGTCTCGTGCTCGCCGTGGACTTCGACGCCACGGGCCGGGCCGAGGGGCGTTTCACCGATCTGGCGCAGGGACTGGGCGATCCGCCGTTCGCGATCTGGGAGACCGTACCGCAGGGGGCGGGCGCCGCAACCGGCTCGGCCGACGGCGGCGGTCCCGGCGACGGTGCGGTCGACCGGTGGCTGGCGGAGGTCCGGGCCGACGGCCGCCCCGTCCGCGCGGTCCTCGGCTTCTGCGTCGGCGCCGTGTACGCGGGCGCGATCGCGCAGCGCGTCGCCGCCTGGCAGGAACAGGCCCCGGCGATCGTGCTCTTCGACCCCGAACAGTCCGGCGCGCTGACCCTGTACTCGCAGTTCCACAAGGTCCTCGACGCGATGTCCACGCTGCTCGGCCCCGAGGAGACCGCGCGGGCGGCGGCCGCGGCCGGGGAGGCGCACGAACGGCACCCCGCCATGGCCGCCCTCGGCGCCGAGCTGCTCGACGTCTACCGGCGCGCCGCCAAGCCCGCCTTCGAGCGGCTGGACCTGGACGACAAGCGCACGGAGGAGATCACCGCGGTCTTCGCGTCGTTCGTCGACTACCTGGTCGCCGCGGCCGCGATCGACCCCCTTCCGGCCTGGCGCGACGCGGTCGTCCTGACGTCCTCGTCGCCCACCAGCGGGCTGAACGGTTCCCGCGCCGCCGGTGCCGCAGGGGAGATCGCCGTCGGCCGGGAGATCCGCGTCGACGTCCCGCACGTCGACCTGCTGCGCGACCCCGGCGTCACCCGCACGGTGGCCGGGCTGCTCGGCACGGCTCCGCGCGGCTGAACACCCGGTCGCCGCGGCGCGAAGTCCCGCTCACTCACGGAACGGTTGGAATGCGAGAAGCAACGGAACTCCGGTCCATCCCGGCCGACAGCAAGGAGCAGGCCCTCTGGCTGCTCGACGAGCTGGTGCCCGTCAAGGGCGTCAACAACCTCTCGGTCTCCGTCCAGGCCGACGGCGACCTGGCGGGCCCGGCGGTCCGGGACGCCGTGGATCTCCTGCTGCGCCGGCACGAGTCCCTGCGCACGGTGTTCCGGTACGGCGACGGGGGGCTCACCAAGGAGGTCCTCACTCCCGAGGCCCTCGCGGTCGAGGTGGAGGAACTGCGCGCGGATCCCGGTGAAGTCGCCGCGCGCGTAGGGGCGTTCGTGGCCCGGCCCTTCGACATCGACGGGCGGCCGCTGCTGCGTGCGGCGCTCGTGCGGTGCGCAGACGGGGACGCGTTCTGCCTCGCCGTGCACCACCTCGTCTTCGACACCGTCTCCGGGGCGGTCCTCCTGGACGAGTTCAGCGCCGCGTACACGGCGCTGGCGGCGGGCTCCGCGCCGCCCGCCGAGCTCCTCGCGGTGCAGCCCCGCTACCGCGAGCCCGCCCCCAGCCCTGCCGGGCTCGCCTACTGGCGCGGGCACCTGGCCGGCGCCGACCCGACGGGCCTGGGGCTGTGGTGCGGCAGCGAGGACGTCCCCGAGCCGACGCTGACCGGCGGACAGGTCACGGCCGACCTGTCCCCGCGGGCGCTGGCGGTGGTGCGCGGGCTGCAGAAGGAGCTGCGCGCGCCCGAGGCCGCGGTGCTGCTGGCCGCGTACTGCCTGCTGCTGGCCCGGCACGGCGCGGGCCCCGATCTCGTGGTGGGCACCCCGGTCAACGTCCGGGCGCGGGAGGCGTCCAGGGCGGTGGGGTACCACGTCAACACCCTGCCGCTCCGGATCCCGGTCGACCTCGGCCGCGGGTTCCGGGAGCTGGTGCGCACGGCCCGCGACGCGTTCTTCGGGGCGGTCGCCCACGCGGACGTGCCGGTGGACATCCTGCTGCCGGAGCTGCGCAGCGACGGCGGGGCCTCGTGGCGCAACACGGTCTTCCGGCACCTGTTCAACTACGTTCCGGACAGCGGCCGTACGACGTTCCCGCTCGCGGGTACGACGGCCCGCCGGCTGCCCGTGGAGAACGGCTTCAGCAAGTTCGACCTCGAGTTCTTCTTCCTGTCCTCCGCGGACCGGGTGAGTGTCCGGGCCGCGTACTACACGGAGGTCCTGGACCGGGCGGACGTGGCCGCCCTGGTCGACCGCTTCGAGACGCTGCTGCTCGCGGCCGCCGACGGCCCCGACCGGCCGGTGGGCGAACTCCCCGTGGCCGGCCCGGCGGACCGGGCGGTGCTGGCCGCCGCCAACGACACCGCACGCCCGGTGGACCCGCCGACCGTCCTGGCGGCGGTACGGGAGCGAGCGGCCCGCACGCCGTCCGCCGTGGCCGTCGAGCACGGCGGCCGCCGTACGACGTACGCCGGTCTGTGGCACGCCGCCGAACGCACGAGGGCCGTGCTGGCCGGGGCCGGTGTCACGGCGGGCCAGGTCGTCGCGCTGGCGGCGCCGCGGGGTCCGGAACTCGCGGCCGCGGCGCTCGGGGTGTGGCTGGCGGGCGCGGTGTACCTGCCGGTGGATCCGGAGCACCCCGAGCAGCGTCTGACGTACGTGCTGGAGGACTCCGGGGCCCGGGCGGTGCTCACGGCTCCGGGCGTCACCCTCCCCGAGGGGGTCCGGGCCCGCGTGCTCACGCTGGAACCCCTCGCCGACGGCGATCCCGGTCCCGGTCCGGTGACCGGCGGCGCTGCGGCCGGCGCGGAGCCCGACCCCGGCTCCCCCGCCTACCTGATCTACACCTCCGGGTCGACGGGGAAGCCCAAGGGCACTCTGGTCGGGCACGGCAGCCTCGCCAACGTCGTCCGGCACTTCGCCGAGGAGCTGAAGGCCGACGCGGACGACGCGGTGCTGTGGCTGACGACGTTCGCCTTCGACATCTCCGCCCTGGAGCTGTTCCTGCCGCTGGCCCTCGGCGGCAGGATCGTCGTGGCCTCCGACGAGGCGCGTACGGACGGCCGGGCCCTGCTGGCCGAGGTCGAGGCGTACGACGTCGGCATCGTGCAGGCCACTCCCACGACCTGGCGCGTCGTCGCCGACGCGGCGGTGGAGGGGCAGCTCTCGGGCCGCCGCCTGGTCTGCGGCGGGGAACCGCTCGCTCCGGCGCTCGCGCGCACCCTCGCCGCCACGGGCGGCCAGGTGCTCAACGTGTACGGGCCTTCGGAGACGACGATCTGGTCCACGTCGGGCCCGGTGCACCGGGACACCGTCCGCGTGGACGTGGGCCGGCCGATCGCCAACACCCGGGTGTTCGTGGTCGATCCGCAGGGCCGGGAACTGCCCGTCGGCGTGCAGGGCGAGCTGTGCATCGCGGGGGCGGGTGTGGCCCTCGGGTACCACGACCGGCCCGAGCTGACCGCGCTGCGGTTCGGCGACCACCCGGAGTACGGGCGGCACTACCGCACCGGAGACCTGGCCCGGTTGCGGCCCGACGGCAATGTCGAGCTCCTCGGCCGGACCGACCGCCAGATCAAGCTGCGCGGCCACCGGATCGAGCTCGGCGAGGTCGAGGCGGTGCTGCTTGACCATCCGGGCGTGCGGGGCGCAGCCGTGGTCGTCGCCGGTCACGGTGGCCCGGACCCCGCCCTGGTCGCCTTCGTGGAGACCCCGGACGGGGTGGACACCGCCCTGCTGTCGGCCCGCGCCAGGTCCCTGCTGCCCTCCGCCGCCGTACCCCGGGAGATCGTGGTGCTTCCGTCCCTGCCGACCACCGCCAACGAGAAGACGGACCACCTCGCGCTGACCCGCCTCGCCGAGCAGCACCGGGCCGAGCGCGCCGCGTCGGCCGCGGCCGAGGGGGCGGACGGGGCCGGGCCGCTGCCCGAAGCCGGCACGGCACAGCACCTGTTGTCCCTGTGGCGGGCCGTGCTCGGCCGGGCCGACATCGGCCCGCACGCCAACTTCTTCGACAGCGGCGGCCATTCGCTGCTGGGCGCGCAGCTCGTGCAGCGCATCGAGAAGTCGCTCGGGCTTCCGGTGCGGCTGACCGACCTGTTCGCCCATCCCACCCCGCTCGCCATGGCCGAGCACCTCGATCCGGACTCCGCCGCACAGTCGGCGCAGGGAGCCTGAGAAAGACATGGAGACCGTGAACCAGCACGTCGACACCGCTTCCTCCGCCGTGGGCGCACCGCCGTCGCGGCGCGTCCTGTGGCAGGACACGTTCGAGGGCCCCGCCGGAGCCCTTCCCGACCCGGAGCGCTGGCAGGTCGTCACCGGACAGCCCTTCGGGGCGGGCATCGAGGTCCACTCGGACGACGCGGGGAACATCAGCCTCAACGGCACCGGGCACCTGCGGATCACCGCGACCCACGAGCAGGGGCAGTACCGGGCCGCCTGGATCGAGACCCGGCGCGAGGACTTCCTGCCGCCGTCCGGAGGGGCGCTGCGCATCGACGCCCGCATCAGGACCGCGGCGGGGCCGGGGCTGGACTGCGCGCTGTGGGCCTGGGGGACGCAGCTGCGCCGCCGCGGGGACGAGGATCCGGTGAAGGCGTGGTACCGCGCGGGAGAGATCGACGTCCTGGAGGCGCTCGGTTCCGAACCCGACGCGGTGTGGGGCGCCGTCCACTCCCCCGAATGCCATCAGATCCCGTCCCTGGGCATGGGCGCGCGCACCACCACCGAGGACGGCCGTCCGCTGAGTGCGGACTTCCACACGTACTCGGCGGTCTGGCGCCGCGACCCCGACTCGATCACCTGGTACCTGGACGGCCGCGAGTACCTGCGGCTGACTCCCGAGGACACCACGCCCGAGGGGTGGCTCTTCAACCAGCCCGTCTACCTGTGCCTGGCGATCATCATCGGCAGCCCGGGCGGCCCGGTCCTGCCGGGTGATCCCGACCCGGCCTCGCTGCCCTCGTCGCTCCTCGTGGACAGCATCACCGTCTCCGAGGAGTTCCCGGCGTGAGCGAGCCGATCGGCCGTGACCTCGACGCCCTCGTCACCGGCCTGGTCGACCGGGTGCTGGACGATCCGACCGGTGCGCTGGGTCCGTCGGTGTACGAGACGGCCCGGCTGGTGGCGCTGGCGCCCTGGCTGGACGGGGACGCGGCCAGGATCCGTTTCCTCCTCGACGGGCAGGGCTCCGACGGGAGCTGGGGCGGGCCCGGTGGCTACGCCCTCGTACCGACGCTGAGCGCGACGGAGGCCCTGCTCGCGGTCCTGGGGCGGGAGCAGGGCCCCTCCGCGCCGCCCCGGGCGGTGCTCACCGAGGCCGCACGGCGGGGGCTGGCGTCCGCGGCCGGGCAGCTCGCCCGGACCGCGCACGACCCGGTGCCGCCCACCGTCGTCTTCTTCATGCTGATCCCCGCCCTGGTCGAGGACGTCAACGCCCGCCTCGCCGTGCTCCCGGAGGGTCCGGCCGGGCCGCTGCCGCTGCCGCACGGCATGACCGACGAGGCGCTGCGCGGGCTGCGCAGCGGCGCGTGGCGCAATCCGCTCGCCGGGCACTATCTGGAGATCGTGGGCCCCGCGGCCGTGGGTGCGGCGGAGATGGAGCCGGTCGGCGGCGTGGTCGGCTGCTCCGCCGCGGCGACGGCGGCCTGGCTCGGGCCGCGGGAGCCGGCCGAGCCCGGGAACCCGTCCGTCCGCTTCCTTCGGGAGATTCAGGAACGGGGAGCCGGCGCGGTGCCGGCCATGACGTCGATCGTGTACTACGAGCGGGCGTGGATCGCCGGGACCCTGGCCGGTGCCGGGGTGGACCGGGAGCTGCTCGCTCCGCTGCTCGAGGAACTGCCGGACCGCGTCGGGCAGTCGGGCGCCCCGACCGCGCCGGGCTTCGCGTACGAGGCGGAGACCACCGCGATCGTCCTGACCGCCCTGGCACGGCTCGGGGCCCCGCAGGAGCCGGAATACCTGTGGCAGTACGACGCGGGCAGCCACTTCATGTCCACGATCCCCGAGCACCAGCCCTCCACGACCACGAACGCGCACGTCCTGGAGGCCCTGGGCTGCCATCTGGACGCCGCCGGGGACCACGGGGACGGCGCCGGCCGGTACCGCGACGCCGTCGCGCGGATCGCGGCCTGGCTGCGGGACCGTCAGCTTCCGGACGGCAGCTGGTCCGACAAATGGCACGCGTCGCCGTACTTCGCGACGATGCGCTGCGCCCTGGCCCTGCACCGGTACGCGGGACCCGGGTCGGAGCAGACCCTGCGCAAGGCCGTCGGCCGGCTGCTGCGCGAGCAGCGCGGCGACGGCTCGTGGGGCCGTTGGGAGGGCACCGCGGAGGAGACCGCCTACGCCGTGCTGACGCTGCTGGGCCTCACCGGCGGCGCGGACGCGCGGCCCGGCGAGGCTGGGGCCGCGGTGGACCGGGGCGTGTCCTTCCTGCTGCAGCACGGGCCGGATGCGGAACCCCACCCCCCGTTGTGGATCGGCAAGGAGCTCTACGCCCCTTCCCACCTGGTGCGCGCGGCGGTGCTGGGTGCGCTGTCGGCGGCCCGGCGGGCACCGGCCGGGGTCCCGGCCGCGGGCGGCGAATAACGCAACCCGGCCAGTCTATTAACTCGGTTCAGTTATGCTGTGACGGAGAACCGCCGTCCGGCCTGCCGGACGGCGGCGCACGACCGTCACTGCGGAAAGGTCTCGATCGATGACGCCACACGTCCAGGAGAGGGACGCCACCCGGGAGGCCGCCGGCCTCGGCGACGAGCTCGCCACGGAGCGTGCGTACGTGGCCGTGTGCCGCGAGGCGATGACGCGCCAGGTGGACGACGCGGGCCACCAGGTCATCGCGGGCGAGGACGTTTCGGGCGACGGCGCGAGCGCGGAGGCCCTCGGACGGTACCTGCGCACCCGGGCCAGGCAGATGGCGGAGGAGCCCGACAGCCCGCTGTTCTTCGGCCGCCTCGACTTCGAGGACACGGAGGCCGCGGGCGACCACCGCCGCCAGCGGTACTACGTCGGCCGCCGCCGGGTCTCGGAACACCCGGCAGCCCCGCCCCTGGTGATCGACTGGCGCGCCCCGGTCTCCCGGACCTACTACCAGGCCAGCGCCCTCGATCCGCGGGGGGTCTCGGTCCGGCGCCGCTTCGGCTGGGCCCCGTGGAGCCACGGCGCTCCGGAGGACCTCACCGGGCTCGAGGACGAGCGCCTCGACCACTCCGCCGAGGCCGACGCGCCCGACGCGGCGAGCGCCATCGTCGCCGCCGAGATCGAGCGCCCCCGCCTCGGCCCCATGCGCGACATCGTCGCCACCATCCAGCCGGAACAGGACGACCTGGTCCGCAGCGAACTGAACGAATCGGTGTGCGTCCAGGGCGCGCCGGGCAGCGGAAAGACCGCCGTCGGCCTGCACCGCGCCGCATACCTCCTCTACACCTTCCCCGAGCGCCTGCAACGCAGCGGTCTGCTGATCATCGGCCCGAACCGCACCTTCCTGCGCTACATCTCCGAGGTGCTGCCCTCGCTCGGCGAGATCGACATCGCGCAGCTCACCGTCGAGGACGTGGTCGCCCGGCACCCGGTGCAGCAGACCGACCCGGAGGACGTGGCCGCCCTCAAGCACAGCGACCGCATGGCCGTCGTGCTGGAGCGGGCCCTGTACGCCCGGGTCCGCTACCCCGAGGAATCCATCGCGGTCACCGACGGCTCCTACCGCTGGCGGGTCGATTCCTCGGACCTCGCGCAGGTCATCGACGACGTACGGGCGCAGGGAGTGCCGTACTCGGTCGGGCGGGAGCACGTGCGCACCCGTGTGGTGACGCTGATCCAGCAGCAGGCCGAGCGGCGGGCCGGCCCGAAGAGCGTCACGTGGGCCCGGAAGATCGGCCGCGCGAAGCCGGTCGCCGCCCTCCTCGAAGCGGCGTGGCCGGTGGCTCGCCCGGAGGAGGTGGTGGCCTCGCTGCTGAGCGATGCCGCGACGCTGGCCGCCGCGGCCGAGGACGTGTTCGACGCGGACGAGCAGGCCGTACTGCTGTGGGCCAAGCCGCCGCGGTCGGAGAAGAGCGCCCGGTGGTCGGCCGAGGACATGCTGCTCCTCGACGAGGTCGCGGGGCTCGTCGAACGCCCCGAGGGCTACGGGCACGTGGTCGTGGACGAGGCCCAGGACCTGTCGCCGATGCAGTGCCGGGCCATCGCCCGGCGCAGCGCCTTCGGCTCGATCACGGTGCTGGGCGACCTGGCCCAGGCCACCGCGCCCTGGGCGGCCCGCACCTGGCAGCAGCAGCTGGGGCACCTGGGCAAGACGCAGGCCACGCTCGTCCCGCTGACCACCGGATTCCGTGTGCCGGCCGCCGTCATGGAGCTGGCCAACCAGCTGGTGACGGCGCTCGACGCGGACGTGCCGCCCGCCCGGTCGCTGCGGCACGACGGCGAGCTGACGGTGCGCCGGGTCGCGGACACCGCGGGAGAGGCCGTGACGGTCGTACGGGAGGCCCTCGGGCGGGAGGGTTCCATCGCCGTCATCGCCGCCGACGGGGAGGTCGCCCGGCTGTCGGCGGCACTGCGGAAGGCCGGCATCGAGACGGCGACCGCCGAGGACGTCGGCACGGCCGCGCGGGTGACGGTACTGCCCGCCACGGTCGTGAAGGGTCTCGAGTACGACCACGTCGTCGTGGTGGAGCCGGCCGCGATCGTCGAGTCCGAGCCGCGCGGACTGAACCGGCTGTACGTCGTGGTGACCCGGGCGGTGTCCCGGCTCGACGTACTGCACACGCGTCCACTGCCGGAGCCGCTTGCCGGCTGACCGCACGGACGAGTTCGACGCTATCCGCTGCCCGGGGTGTTTACCCCGGGCAGCATTTTGTTTTCACACCGCCGCTGCCGACTTATTCCCGTACTGTCAGGTTGGCCGAATCATTCGCAGAAACCGTCACACTCACGCCAAGTCCCTGTGGTGCTGGTCACGGAATGCTGTCCAAATCTGCGGAGTTGCTCAGGATGGCTGAAGACATACCGAAGCTGCAGCCACTTAGGGAGCAAACCCGAGGATGTCCATCGTCGGACGGGACACACAACTCACGGAACTGAACCATCTATTGGCCGAGAGTGACCGCGGACAGGGATCGATCGCCCTGCTCAGCGGACCTGCGGCCGTCGGCAAGACCACTCTGCTCCACCACTTCGCGCAACGTTCCGCGGTTTCCGGAGCGCTTGTCCTGCGAGCGGCGTGTTCCCGTGAGGAACGCGGCACCGCATGGGGAGTCGTGCACCAACTGCTCCACCGGGCAAGCCATCCGAACAGTGCGGCGGGGTTTACGAAGGAACGGCTCGAAGCCGGAACTCGAAATCTTTCCGCACTCACACCGGCCACATCCGCAACGCCCGACCAGATCACCGAGGAATTCACCGCTGCGGTGCTGGCATTGGCCGGTGCGGGTCCGGTCGTACTGGCCGTGGACGACATCCACGAGGCGGACGCCGAATCGCTGAGCTGCCTCGCCTATCTCGGCCGCCGCATGTTCGCCTCGCGCGTCCTGGGCGTCTTCACGGACCGTCCGCGGGCCTGTCCCGCGTATTCCGCCGCTCGCGCGGAGTTCGCCCGGCAGCCGGGATTCCGCCAGCTGCGGGTCGGCCCGCTGACCCCCGGGGACGTGGGCCGGCTGCTCGCCGAGCAGCTGGGCGCCCCCGCAGGCGCCGCCGCGGTCCGGGAGTTCCACGCGGCGAGCGGAGGCAGCCCCCTGCTGCTGCAGGCCCTGATCGAGGACACGCGCACCGCCCTGGACTCCGGGGCGCCGGGCTCCGGGGTGGCCGTGCCGCTGCCGGTGGCCGGCGAGGCCTTCGACTCCGCGGTGGTCGACTGCGCGCACCGGATCAGCGCACCCGCGGCGGACCTCGCACGGAACCTCGCCGTGCTGGGGCCCGATGCCCTGGCGGTCGTGCTCGAGGGCAACGGCACGAAGGCGCCGGCCCCGCTGGTCCAGGAACTGACCCAGGCCGGGCTGCTGACCGGCATGGGCTTCCGCCACCCGAGGGTCCACTCCGTACTGTGCGGCGAGGTGTCCACCGAGGAACGGACCGGCCTGCACCGGCGGGCCGCCGTCCTGCTCCACGACAACGGCTCCGACCCGAGCACGGTCGCCGAGCACATCGTGGCGGCCGGTGGTATTCACGAGTCCTGGGCTCCCCCACTGCTCCAGGAAGCCGCCGCGGAAGCCCTCGCCGACGATGATTTCCCGAAGGCGATGAGCCTGTTCGACCTGGCGCACGCCACCAGTCCGGACGGGCGGCTGCGGGCGTCGATCCTGTTCCAGCGCACCGTGTCCGCCTGGCAGGTCGACCCGTCCAAGGCCATGCGCCGGCTCCCGGACCTCAAGGACGCCCTCAAGGCCGGGCACCTCACGGTGGCCTCGGGGGCGATGTCCCTGGTCAAGAACCTGGTCTGGCACGGCTACGTGGACGAGGCCGCGGACGTGCTGCGGCTGGTCGACGAGCAGCTGGCGGCCGAGCCGAGCGAGGAGGCCGCGGCCGAGATCCGTACGCTGCGGCTGTGGCTGTCCGTCCTGTGCCCGCCTTTCCACCGGCGGATGTTCGGGGACTCCTCCCCCGACGTCGACGGGGAGCTCGCTCCCGCGGCGATCGCTGCGCAGCCCCGCTTCCACGCCGCGGCCGCGCTCTCCGCCGTCCTGCGGGGCGGCGAGCCCGAGCCGGCCGTGGTCGGCGCCGGGCACATCCTGCAGATATCCAGCTTGAACCCGACGCTGGAGACCATCCCGCTCGCACTGATGACGCTGTTCTACGCGGACCGCACGGACCAGGTCGACGCGTGGTCCACCACGCTGCTCGAGGCGGCCCGGGAGCGGAACATCCCGACCTGGGACGCGCTCCTGTCCTCGTTCCAGGCCGCCAACCTCGTCAGGCAGGGCAGGCTGCACGAGGCCGAGAAGCGCTGCGACCGCGCCCTTTCCCTGATGTCCTCGCGGGGCTGGGGTCTGAGCATCGGCCTGCCCCTGGCGAGCTCGGTCTACGCCCTGACCGCGATGGGCCGGTACGAGGAAGCGCAGGCCCGGCTGGGACAGCCGCTGCCCGAGGCGGCCTTCCAGACGCTCTTCGGCCAGCACTACCTCTATGCCCGGGGCCAGTTCCACCTGGCCACGGGCCGCTTGCAGGCGGCCCTCGGCGACTTCCTGGCCTGCGGGAGGGCCCTGGAGAGCTGGGGGGTCGGGCACACCACCCTCATCCCCTGGCGCACCGGGGTGGCCGAGACCCACCTCCGGCTGGGCGAGACGGCCCTGGCCCTGCCCTACCTGCACGACGAACTGTCCGCGCACGAGAAGCACCCGCGGATCCACGGGGAGGCGCTGCGCCTGCTGGCCGCGACGACCGCGCCCCGCCGGCGCCTGCGGCTCCTGAAGCAGGCCACGGACGAACTGCAGGAATCCGGATCCGAGTTCCTGCTGGCCCGGGCCCTGGGCGATCTCGGGCGCGCGTACCAGGTGCTCGGACAGTCCAACCGGGCCCGGGTCATCATCCGGCGGGCCTACCGGCTGGCCAAGAAGTGCCGCGCCGAGCCGCTGAGCCGGAACCTGCTGCCCGATGCGGAGCGCGCGGCCGGGGTGCAGGCGTGCGCCGGCGGGCACCAGGGCGACGGCCAGGCCCGCGAGGTGCTGTCCGCGGCGGAGCTGCGGGTCGCCGCCCTCGCCGCGGACGGGCACACCAACCGGGAGATCGCCCGCCGGCTGTTCATCACGGTCAGTACGGTCGAGCAGCACATGACACGGGTCCTGCGCAAACTCAACCTGTCCCGCCGTGACGACCTGCCCCAGGGGCTCGACGCTATCGGCGGTTCAGCAGCACCGGCAGTGAGTGGAGTCCGCGGATAAGGGTGCTGGTCCGCCACCGCATGTCCTCGGGGTCCGCCGCGAGCCGCATGGCGGGGAACGTGTCGAGCAGGGCGTTGAACGCCATCTGCGCTTCCATCCTCGCCAGCGGCGCCCCGAGGCAGTAGTGGATGCCGTGTCCGAAGGCCACGTGGCCGCCCGTGGGCCTGCGGATGTCGAGCGCGTGCGGATCGCCGAAGCGCTCCGGGTCGCGGTTGGCGGAGGCGAGCGCCAGCAGCACGAAGTCGCCGGCGGGGATCTCCACGTCACCGATGCGCAGGGGCTCGGTGGCGCAGCGGAACGTGGCGTGCTTCAGCGGGCTCTCCAGGCGGAGGAACTCCTCCACGGCGCCGGGGAGCAGGGAGCGGTCCGCCCGCAGGGCCTCCCACTGGTCCAGGTTGGTCATCAGGTGGAGCAGGCCGTTGCCGAGGGTGTTGACCGTGGTCTCGTGACCACCGATGAACAACAGGAAGGCCATCGAGACCAGTTCGGTCTCGGTGAGCCGGTCGTCCACGTCGCGGGCGGCGACCAGGGCGGCCAGGACGTCCTCGGTGGGCACGCGGCGCTTGCGCTCGATGAGTTCGCCGAGGTATTCGATCATCGCGGTCGAGGCGGCGGCGGTGGCCTCCGGCGAGTCCCCGGAAACCAGCGCCTTGGACCAGGACTTGAAGTTGTCCTGCTCCTCGATCGGCACGCCCAGGAGCAGGCAGATGACGCGGATCGGCAGCGGGAAGGCGAACGAGTCGAGCAGGTCCACCGTGTCTTCGCCGGGAAGTCCGGCGAGCAGCTCGCCGATGATCTGATCGATTTCGGGCCGGAGTTTCTCGATCGCGCGGCTGGTGAACGCCTTGTTCACGAGCTTCCGGAGCCGGGTGTGGTCCGGCTGGTCGGAATGCAGCATGTGGGTGGCGAGAGCGGAGGAGAAGGCGCCGCGCTTGTTGCGGTCCGGCTCGTTCTGCGCGAACAGCCGGTCCGTCCGGTTGAGGTCGGTGCTCAGCCGCGGATCGGCGAGCGCCGCGCGCACTTCCTCGTATCCGGTGATGAGCCAGACCGGAAGCCCTCCGCACACGGGAACGCCGGGCGGCATCATCACCCGGTGCGCCCTGCCGTGTTCGTTCAGCCTGGCGTACACCGCGTGGGGATCCTGCATGAATGCGTGGTCGAGTTCGAGCGGGGCGGAATTCTGAACCATGGGCACATCCTCGAAAATGACGGCTCCGGGGCCGTTCACGGGTCGCGGTGCAGCCTACGGACGACTCTCCCGGGGGACCGGTGGCCTGAGGTGAAATGAGGGGCTGTAGGGGCTGATTAGGGGCCGCCCGCGGGGAGGTGTCCGACACCGTCCCGCGGGCGGCCGAAGCGACCGCCGGGCCGGGGGTTTACCCGGCGGCCGCTGGTCGGGAGCAGCGTCAGCGGCTGGGCGCCAGGTCGCTCTCCGTGGTCGGCGCCTTCTCGGCGGTGGGCTGTTGCGGCCTGCGCAGGTCGATGGTGATCAGCAGCCCGGCGAAGACCGCGGCGGCCGCGGTGATGCCGGCGGCCCACAGGCTGGCGACGGCGTAGCCGTGGACGGTCGCCTCGGTCACGGCCCTCTCGCCGTGCCCGCCGCCCGCGAGACGGTCGGCCGTGACGCTGGTGGCGATCGCATTGAGCAGCGCGGTCCCGATGGAGCCGCCCAGTTGCTGCGAGGTGCTGACGAAGGCCGACACCACGCCCACCTCGCGCGGGGGCACCTGGTACGTGGCGGCGCTGATGCAGGGGGAGATCACCAGGCCGACGCCGATCCCGAGCAGGATCTGGGTGGGCATGAGCGTCGAGGCGTACGAGCTCTCGGGGGTGAGCCGGCCGAGGTTGAGGAGTCCGGCCACGGCGACGAGCAGGCCCGGGACCACCAGCATGCGAAGCGGTACGCGGGGCACCAGCCGGGCGGCGATCTGTGTCGAGGTGAGGACCGTCGCCACCGTCGCGGGAAGGATCGCCAGTCCGGTGCGCAGCGGCGAGTACTCCATGACCACCTGCAGCTGGTAGGTCAGGATGAGGAACAGGCCGAAGAGGCTGACCATGGCGAGGGCGATGGTCAGGCTGGCTCCGATCCGGTTGCGGTCGGCCACCAGCCGCAGGGGCAGCAGCGGGGCCTTCCCCTTGGCCTGTACGAACCCGAATGCGGCGAGCAGGACCAGGGCCGCCGCGAGGCAGCCGAGGACCCGGGGCGAGGTCCAGCTGTGGGTGGCCGCCTGGTCGAAGGCGTACACGAGGGCGAGCATGCCGCAGGCGGAGAGCACCGCGCCGGGGATGTCCACCCGCTGGCGGTTCGCGGGCATGGACGGCAGCAGCAGCCACGCTCCGGCCACCACGGCCACGCCGATCGGCACGTTGACGTAGAAGCACCAGCGCCAGTCGAGGTATTCGGTGATGATCCCGCCGCCGAGCAGACCGATCGCGCCGCCGGCGCTGGCCACCGAGCTGAAGACGCCGAAGGCCTTGGCGCGCTCGCGCGGTTCGGTGAAGGTGGTGGCGAGCATCGCCAGGGTCGAGGGAACGAGCAGTGCGGCGAACACGCCCTGCGCGACCCGGGCGCCGACGAGTGCCGCGGCGTCGGGTGCGGCTCCGCCCACCACCGAGGCGACGGCGAAGCCGACGGCGCCGACGATGAACGCGCGCCGACGGCCGACGAGGTCACCGATGCGGCCGCCGAGCAGCAGCAGTGCGCCGAAGGCCAGGGTGTAGGCGGTCACCACCCACTGCCGGCTCACGTCGGACATCCCGGTGTCTTCCTGGGCCCAGGGCAGCGCGATGTTCACGATGGTCATGTCCAGCATGACCATGAGCTGGGCCAGGGCGATCACTCCGAGGCCCCACCACCGGTAGCGGACCGACCTCTCCGTGGATGCGGGTGTTGCCTGTGCCATGCCGTGTAGTCCTTCCGTCGCCTCGGGAGCGGTTCGCCGTCCGACGGCGGACACTAGACGAGATTTCTTAACCAAGTCAATTCCCGTACTCGGTCATCTGATTGCCCTGGTAAGCAATGTGCTACGGTGGGACCGTGTCAGCACCCATGGGTTTGCGGGAACGCAAGAAGCAGAAGACGCGAGAGACGATCTCCGATGCGGCGATCACTCTCTTCCTCGAGCACGGGTTCGATCAGGTGTCGGTGGTCGACATCGCGGCAGTGGCCGAGGTCTCCAAGCCCACGCTGTTCAAGTACTTCCCCACGAAGGAAGACCTGGTCGTACACCGGTTCGCCGATCACCAGACGGTGAGCAGCACCGTGGTGGCGCAGCGGCCTCCGGGGGTGTCCGCGGTCGACGCCCTGCACCGGCACTTCCTGGAGGGGCTCGCGGAACGCGACCCCATCACCGGGCTCAACGACGACGAGGGCGTGCTGGCCTTCCACACGCTCGTCTACTCCACTCCGAGTCTCGTGGCGCGGGTCAGCCAGTACCTGGCCCGGGCCGAAGGGGCACTGGCGGAAACCCTGGTCGACGCGATCGACGGGGAGCGCCGCGAGATCACCGCAGCCCTGCTGGCCGGCCAGGTGATCGCCACCGAGCGCATCCTGGCATCGGTGAACTGGCAGCGCATCGTCGGCGGCCGGACCGCCGACGCGGTCTACCCGGAAGCGGTGGCCGACGCCGACCACGCCTTCGCACTGCTGCGCCGCGGCCTGGCGGAAGCCGGCTCGCGGCCGGCCGGGTGACGGACGGATACAGGCCGACGGACGCATGACGAAGGCGCCGCCTCTTCGGAGGCGGCGCCTTCGTCATGCGTCCGTCGGCCTGCGGGTCAGTCGGCCGGGCCGGCCGGTCCGGGCCCGGGCTGCTGCCGCTCCAGGCGGTTGTGCCGCTCGATGTAGTCGGCCAGCCGGTCCATGCTGTCGGTGCCCCGCTCCCGGAACGCCCTCGCCTGGGACTCCATGTCCGCCGGGGACTTGTTCTGCCCGAGCTTGAAGACGCCGTCGATGCGTCCGATCGGTATCTCGAAGCCCTGGATCAGCCGGAAGTACTCGTCGAACAGCGCGCTCGCCCGGCGCGGCAGCGACCACGGCTGCTTCGGGGCGAGCCGGGACTCCTGGTCCTCGATCAGGTCGTCCAGCTGCCGCATCGTCCGCACCTCGTCGAGCAGCCGCGGCCGTCCCATGACCTGCACGGACGCATAGGCCCAGGTGGGGAAGTGCGGCTGGGAGGCGTAGTGGTCGGGCGAGATGTAGGCGCTGGGACCGAGGAAGGACACGACCACTTCGACGTTGCCCGCGAGCGCCTCGCAGATCGGGTTGCCGCGCGAGAGGTGTCCCCGCAGCTTGCCGTAGGGCCAGGCGTGACGGTCGAGCACGAACGGTATGTGGACGGCTGCGGGCCGGCCCTCCACCGACAGCGCCATCAGACCCAGCGGGTACTCCTCGATGAGGTCCCACTGCGCGTCGATGTCCGGCGGCCGGAAATAGTCAGGCCGGTACACCATCGGATGTCTCCTTTCCGTCGGTTGTCGGCCGGGTCAGGCCGTGGTCGCGGACACGGCGCCGCCGAGCAGCGAGCCGAGGTAGTCGAGCACCGCCGCGCCGCCCCCCGCCGGCGCGGTGAGCCCGACGTACCCGTCCGGGCGTACGAGGACCAGCGTGTCTCCGTCGAGTCCGTACGCCGCCGGCAGCTCGCCCAGCAGGTACGTCTCGAGCCCCTCCGGGCCCGCGGCCTCGACCTCGCGCAGCGCGGCCGCGCAGCCGCCGCCGAAGCCGATCAGCGTGAAGTGCGGTCCGCGGAACGCGTCGAACAGCCGCACGAGCTGGCCGGCCATGTCGAGGCAGACCGAATCCGGGGCGCGGTCGCCGGCCCGGACGCCCGTGCTGCCGGTGGACAGACCGCGGCTGAGCGAGCTGTCCCGGTAGTCCAGCCCGAGCTGCAGGGTCTCCTGCGTGAGGCCGGCCTCGGCGCCGCCGGTGCCGCCGGTCATCTCCTCGAACACGCGCTTGGTGCTCGCCACGCTGGTGTCCAGGGTCCAGCGCGCGACGGGGAGCCGTTCCTCCTCGTAGGTGTCCAGCAGCTCCGGCGCGGCGCCGCCGAGCACGTGGGCGAGTTTCCAGCCCAGGTTGTAGGCGTCCTGGACCCCGGTGTTGGCGCCCAGGGCGCCGAGGACGGGGTGCACGTGGGCGGCGTCCCCGGCCAGGAACGCACGGCCCACCCGGAGCCGGTCGGCCATCCGCACGTTGATCCGCGAGGTCGACAGCCAGCTCGCACTGCGCACCCGGATCGGCATCCCGGTGGCCCGGTCGATCGCCTGCTGCAGGGCTTCGACCGAGGGCTCCAGCGGCCGCCCGCTCCCGTCGACGGGCGGCGTGGCCTGGATCTGCCAGGACCGGGTGCCGCTGAGCGGGCACAGCATGACCACTCCGAGGTCGAGGTCCAGCCACTGGTACCAGGCGTCCGGGGCGAGCCCCTCGACCTCGACGTCCCCGACCATCAGCTGCTTCTCCCCCTCGGTGAAACCCTCGAAGGAGATGCCGAGCGACTTTCGGACCAGACTGCGGCCGCCGTCGCACCCGGCCAGGTACGCCGCGTCGACCTGCTCGGTGCCGTCCGCGGTGGCCAGCGTGGCCGTCACCCGGTCCGGGTCGCTCTGGCCGAACTCGATGAGCTCGGTTCCCAGTTCCACCGAGACGCCGAATTCGGCGAGTCGCTCGCGGAGGATCTCCTCGACGCGGGACTGCGGCATGAAGTGGAGCCTGCGGAACGGCTCGCCCTGGGTGGGGGCGTTGTCGAGGTACGGGATCGTCTCGTTGATCAGCCGGTCACGGCGGTAGCGCCGGAACGGAAGCCGCTGCGTACCCGAGGCCAGGACCTTCTCGATGACGCCGAGGTCGTGGAAGACCTCCAGGGTGCGGGGCTGGATCCCTGCCTTGCCGCGCGAGGCGGTCGTGAAGCTCTCGTGCTTGTCGATGATCCGCACCGGGACACCGCGGCGAGCCAGTTCGAGCGCGAGGGTGAGGCCGGTCGGCCCCGCTCCGCTGATCAGCACGCTGACGCTTTTCATTCAGCCCTGCCATTTCGTCGATGGGTGGGTTGTTGCGATCAGGGCTGCACGCTATGGATCGCCTCGGCCCCCGGCTAACCCTTAGTGATCCCCTAGAGCCCGGTTGATCTCGGCGGTGGCGGACACGGCCGTGCGTAGGGGTGCCCCGGCAGGTGCACCCCGGTACGGGTGGGCGTCAGTGCCCGGCACCGGCCTTGACGACCGCGACCGCCGTCCCGATCGCCGCGTCGATCACGCCTGCGAGCAGCGCGAACACCATTCCCCCGCCCATCCTGAGCCCGCCGTAGCAACCCCAGGCGAACAAGCTGGCGACGTTGACCCCGGCCGCCGTGAGCAGGGCCGTTTCCAGTCCCATCGCGCCCAGTGCCGAGACGCCGATCAGGATGAGCGGGCCCACCGCGGAGAGCAGCAGGGGGCTGCTGACGAAGAGCATCGTGCGCAGTTCCCGCCCCCGGGCGAGGGCGCCGTGCGTCACGCGATGGGCCTGCTGGTCGGCGACCAGCGCGGCCAGCCAGAGGCCCGCCGAGGCGGTGACGACCGTCGCCGCGGCTCCGACAAGGTCCACGTGGCTGCCGCCCGCGAGCCCGATGACGACGGAGATCATGGTGATGGTCGCGTAGAGCCGCTCCTTGAGCTGGGCCGCGGCCGTCTCCGTGCCCATGGCGTCCGCCGCATGTTCCGTCACAAAACCCACCGTAAGTCCCGTACCGCGTCACGCTCCGCACGCACCGCGGTGCCCTCATCGAGGAACTGTCAGTTCCGCAACCGGCTCGGTAAGCCCCGCGCCACGGAGGCCGGATACCGCCGTCGCCACGCTCGCCCCGGGCCGCGCCGGACGTCCCGAAAACCGCTCGGCCGGGTGCGGGGGGCCGGGGTACGGTCCCCGGGTGATCTACCTGATCGGCGGCCCGCCCCGCGTGGGCAAGAGCACCCTCGCGTGGATGCTGCTGGACCGGCAGGGCCTCCCGGGATGCCCGGCCGACGCCCTGGTGTCGATGCTGCAGCGCGCTGCTCCCGAGCACGGTGTGCGGCACGGTACGCATCCGGACAAGGCACTGCTCGCCCAGCCGTTCCTCATCGAGTTCGTCCGTGCCTGCGCCGAGGCCCTCGACGCCTCCGACCCCGAGGACGGCTACGTGGTCGAGGGCGACATCGTGACACCGGCAGCGGCCACGGCCGCCGCCGCCCTCGGGATACCGCTGGCCTCCGTCTTCCTCGGGAACACGGAACTGACCCCCGAGCACCTGCGCGCCGCCCCGGAGTGGCTCGAGGGAGCCGACGACGCCACCTACCGGAAAACCGCCGCGTGGGTCCGGGAACAGAGCGCCGCCCTGCGCGATGCGTGTGCTGCCGGCGGGCACGCCTACGTCGAGTTGGGGACCGGCCGCGCTCAGGGCATCGAACGGGCCTACGCGGCTCTGCTCGGGCGCTGGCGAGAGCCGCGGGCGTCAGCGCCGTTCACCCGAACGGACGCGCCCGGGTGTTCGACCCCCGGCGACCCACGGAGGCTGGGGCTGGCGCTCGTTTCCGGCGCCACGCCCGATGAAGGAGCTCCTCGTGGCACAGACATCGCCTCCCACCCCTGCTACCGGAGCCCCCCGCGGCGGCGTGCCGTACGACGGCCGCAGCGGCTGGGCGGCGGGTGGGACCGTGTTCGCCGGCGTACTCCTCCTCGTGGACGGTGTACTCGGCGTGATCAACACGCCCGTGTGGGCCGTCATCTCGATCGCCGTCGCGGTCTTCGTGATCCGGGCCCTGTGCTCCGACTACAGCCGCCCCCGTTCCGCGGCCCGACCCCCGCGGCACCGGGACCCGTACGACGGGAGCTTCGCGTGTCACACCGCCTGCTGCCCGGCCTGACGCGAACGACCGTCGCGGCCGGCATCGTGATCGCCCTGGCCGCTGCGCCGCCCGACCCCGCGCTGGCGTTCACCGGCGGCAACCACGAGGACATCACCCGGAAGGCGCTGCCCTGGGAGCCCGCCACCCTGTCCGAGATGGCCGGTGCGCGCGACGGGGCGGTCAATGCCAACGACCACGGCGGGTACTTCCTCATGGGCCCGCTGCACTGCGACAACGCCGACTACCTCGCCCCCCGCCACGCCCGGGGCTATCCGCGCAGCCGGGACGAGGCCACCACCGAACTCCTCGCCTGCATCCGTACGTCCGTCGCCCGCTTCCGCAACGCGGTCCGGGCGGCCGACGGCCTCGTCGACGCACAGGGACGGGTACGGGCCGACCAGAGCGACCTGTCCTCCCACTGCACCTGGGACGAAGCGCCCGACCGGGCCAAGTGCGGAGTCCTGGCACAGCTCGGCCGCGGCTGGCACCAGATCCAGGACTTCTACGCGCACTCGAACTGGGCCGACCGTGCGGCCCCCGGTCCGGTCGGCGTGACCAACCCTCCCGGACTCGCGCGCACCGGCGTCGCACCGTTCCTCGACATCCGCCGCTACAGCACCATGAACGACGCCGACTGGACCCGGGAGGCGCGCGCCCGCATACCCGCGGACCTGACGACCGGCTGCTACTCCGACTTCGATTCCACCGGCGTCAGGGCCGACGACTGCGCCGGCCGTGTCGCCCACAACCGCGACCTGAACAAGGACACGGCCGCATCCCCGCGCTCGCGAACCGGCGGCAACTTCCGCAGCGCCGTGTCCGGGGCCACGGCCGAGACCTCCCGTCAGTGGAACGACTTCAAGGCCGAGCTGCTCAGGGCCTATCCCGACCACCGGCGCGGCGAGCAGATGGTCTGCGCCATCGTCCACGACGACCCTGCGGCGAGCTGCCGCTGACCACGGAGAGGGCGTGCCGCGTTGATCGGTTCCCGAGGGCGGCGGCAGCTCATGCCGGCTGCGGCACGAAGCGGTGCATCTCGTCGGCACCGGGCTGTACGACGCCGTAGCTGTTCTCCGGTACCTCGTTCCATGCGCCCGGGAGGTCGCCGAGGGGCTCGGACACGATGAGGCGGGTCTCGTCGGAGACGTCCCGCAGGAACGCCAGATCCGGGTGCAGCCTGCGCAGTGCGTCCACGCGGCTGCTGTAGAACAACGACCGGGACCGCTGCGCGCTGGAGTAGCGGAAGGCCCAGAGGCGCACCCCGTCGGTCACGGCGAGCGTCATCTGGAGCGGGAACTCCACGCCGTGTTCACGGCCTGCGCGCTCCACCACTCCCGCCATCCGGGCCACGGCGGACGGCGGGTCCTGCTCCAGGCCGAACGTGAGCGCCAGGTAGAACATCACCTCGGAGTCGGTCGTTCCCTCGATGTCGGAGAACAGCGCGGGCTCTATCCGGAGGATGAGCTCCCGGCGCATGAGGTGGAAGCCGGCGATGGCGCCGTTGTGCATGAACATCCAGTTGCCGTGCCGGAACGGATGGCAGTTCGACTGCTGCACCGCCGTGCCGGTCGACGCGCGGATGTGGGCGAAGAACAGCGGGGAGCGGACGTGGTCCGCCATCTCACGCAGGTTGCGGTTGTTCCAGGCCGGGCCCACGTCCCTGAGGAGCGCGGGCGTGCTGTTCTCCTCCGTGAACCATCCGATGCCGAAGCCGTCGCCGTTCGTCGTCTCCACGCCCAGCCTGGAGTGCAGGCTCTGGTCGATCAGCGAGTGGGCCGGTCTGTACAGGATGGTGTCGAGCAGCACGGGTGTTCCCGAGTAGGCGAGCCATCGACACATGTGCGATCACCTGTGTTCCTCACTGCCACCTGCGGACGCTCGCCCCGCTCGGCCCCGCTCCGGGTCGGCACGAGTGCGGCGATCACACTTCATTCTGGCGACCCGCACCGGTGATCGCCACGCGGGCGGGGGCCGCCGTACCGGGATGTGGACAACTCGCTCCGGCTTCCGGGAATGCCGTCTAGTCTGGCCGGGCAGCTGGTTCGCCCCGTCCGCCAGGCGGGATGCGTCGCAAGAGGGAACCCGGTGGGAATCCGGGACTGCCCCGCAGCGGTGAGCGGGAACGACCGCCGTCATACGCACTGGGACCGGAACCGGTCCTGGGAAGCGACGGCCAGTAGGTGCCCGCCGGGAGAGAACGGCCCGGCAGGCGTGCCCGCGAGTCCGAAGACCTGCCACTGCCCGCACGCGCCCAGCCGTGTGCGGACATCCCGGTGACCTCGTGGGCGGGTCGGCGACACATATCAGGCGGACGTCCGCGCGTACCCACGCGGACGCGGCAGCGACGGTCCGCCGGTGCGTCACCCCTTCGCGCCCCGACCCGTCGCCGGGTCCATGGAGACATGCTCGCGAAGGAGAGTTCCGTGACCCCCAAGTCCGCAGCCGCGGCGGTGCAGGCCACCGTGTACGGCTACCCCCGCCAAGGCCGGCACCGGGAACTGAAGAAGGCCGTCGAGGGGTACTGGAAGGGCCGCGTCAGCGCCGACGCCCTTCAGGAGACCGCCCGGGACCTGCGCCGGACCACGTGGCGGCAGCTGGCCGACGCCGGCATCACCGAGGTCCCGACCGGCGACTTCTCGTACTACGACCACGTCCTCGACACCAGCGTCATGGTCGGCGCGATCCCGGCCCGTCACCGCGCCGCGGTCGACGCGGACGCCCTCGACGGGTACTTCGCCATGGCGCGCGGCACCCAGGACGTGGCGCCGCTGGAGATGACCAAGTGGTTCGACACCAACTACCACTTCCTCGTCCCCGAACTCGGCCCGGACACCGTCTTCACGGCCGACCCCTCGAAGCAGCTGGCCGAACTCGGGGAAGCGCTCGGCCTCGGGCACACCGCCCGTCCCGTGCTGCTCGGCCCGGTCACCTACCTGCTGCTGTCCAAGCCCGCGCCCGGCGTGGCACCCGGCTTCGAACCGCTGACCCTGCTCGACCGCCTGCTCCCGGTGTACGCCCGGGTCCTCGCCGAGCTGCGCGCCGCCGGCGCCGCATGGGTCCAACTGGACGAACCGGCCCTCGTCCAGGACCGGACGCCGGCCGACCTGAACGCCGCCGCGCGCACCTACCGGGAGCTGGGCCGGCTCACCGACCGGCCGAAGCTCCTGGTCGCCTCGTACTTCGACCGGCTCGGCGAAGCGCTGCCCGTCCTGGCCAAGGCGCCCGTCGACGGGCTCGCGCTCGACTTCACCGAGGCCGCCGCGGGCAACCTGGCCGACCTCGCCGCCACCGGCGGCCTGCCCGGCAAGCGCCTCGTCGCCGGAATCGTGAACGGCCGCAACGTCTGGATCAACGACCTCGAGAAGTCCCTGTCCACCCTCGGCACCCTGCTGGGGCTCGCCGACCGGGTCGACGTGGCGGCGTCCTGCTCGCTGCTGCACGTACCGCTGGACGCCGCCGCCGAGCGGGACTTCGACCCCCAGGTACGGCGCTGGCTCGCCTTCGCGCGCCAGAAGACCTCCGAGATCACCACCCTCGCCCGCGGACTCGCGCGCGGCACGGACACCATCGCCGCCGAACTCGCCGCCAACCGCGCCGACCTGGCCTCGCGCGCACGCTCCGCGATCACGCACGATCCGGCGGTACGGACCAGGGCCGCGGCCGTCACCGACGCCGACGGCCGCCGCTCCCAGGGCTATGCCGAACGGTCCGCGGCGCAGCGCGCGCACCTGGGCCTGCCCCTGCTCCCCACGACCACCATCGGCTCCTTCCCGCAGACGACCGACCTGCGCACGGCCCGCGCCGACCTGCGCGCCGGACGGATCGACGCGGCCGGATACGAGGAGCGCATCGAGGCCGAGATCCGCGAGGTCCTCGCCTTCCAGGAGAAGACCGGGATCGACGTCCTCGTGCACGGCGAGCCCGAACGCAACGACATGGTGCAGTACTTCGCCGAACAGCTCACCGGGTACCTCGCCACCCAGCACGGCTGGGTCCAGTCCTACGGCACCCGCTACGTCCGGCCACCGGTGCTGGCCGGTGACATCTCCCGCCCCGCGCCCATGACCGTGCGCTGGACGACGTACGCCCAGGCGCAGACCGGCCGCCCCGTCAAGGGCATGCTGACCGGCCCGGTCACCATGCTCGCCTGGTCGTTCGTACGGGACGACCAGCCGCTCGGCGACACCGCCCGCCAGGTGGCGCTCGCGCTGCGGGACGAGGTCTGCGACCTGGAGGCGGCCGGTACTTCCGTCATCCAGGTCGACGAGCCCGCGCTGCGCGAGACCCTTCCGCTGCGGGCGGCCGGCCGTGCGGAGTACCTCGCGTGGGCCACCGAATCGTTCCGCCTCACCACGAGCGGGGTACGGCCGGACACCCAGATCCACACGCACATGTGCTACGCGGAGTTCGGAGACGTCCTCCGGGCCATCGACGACCTCGACGCCGACGTCATCAGCCTGGAGGCCGCCCGGTCCCACATGCAGGTGGCCGGCGAACTCGCGGGCGCCGGCTACCCGCGCGAGGTCGGGCCGGGCGTGTGGGACATCCACTCGCCGCGCGTCCCGTCGGCCGAGGAGGCGGCGGCCCTGCTCCGCAAGGGGCTCGCGGCGATCCCCGCCGAGCGGCTGTGGGTCAACCCCGACTGCGGCCTCAAGACGCGCGGCTGGCCGGAGACCCGGGCCTCACTCGAACACCTGGTCGCCGCGGCCCGCACGGTCCGGACGGAACTGCGCGCCGGCTGAGTCCGCTTGGGCCCGGCCGAGCCCGGCCGGAGCCGGAAGGAGCCGCCGCGCGCGCCCCTTCCGGCTCCGGCAGCGGAGCGCTCGGCGCCGTCAGGGCCCGGGGGCGCGGCGGCGGTGGACGCGGGCGAGGACGAGGACCGTGTCGTCGGTCGGGGTGCCGGGGCGGAGGTTCGTCAGGATGCGGTCCGCGAGGGCCTCCAGCGGGCCGGACGGACCGCTCAGCTCGGCGCGCAGGGCACCGAGGCCGGCCTCGATGTCGCGGCCCCGCGCCTCGATGAGGCCGTCGGTGTACAGGGCGAGGACCGAGTCCTCCGGGAGGTGGATCCCGGTCGTCCGAAAGGGGAGGCCGCCGACGCCGAGGGGGACTCCCAGGACGTCGTCGACGGTCTCGACGGTGCCGTCGGGGTGGCGGACCAGGGGTGGCGGGTGTCCGGCGCTGGCGATGCGGGCGCGTCCGCTCGTCGCGTCGTACTCGACGTACAGGCACGTCGCGAGCTCGATGCCGGCCTCCTGGGCGCAGGCGTCGAGCTCGGTGAGCAGGTCGTCCGGTTCGATGCCGTGCCTGGCCAGGGCCTTGGTGGTGATGCGGAGCCGGCCCATGGCCGCGGCGGCCGGCACCCCGTGTCCCATCACGTCGCCCACGACGAGGGCGAGCCGGTCGCCCGGCAGGCTGATCACGTCGTACCAGTCGCCGCCGACCTCGGTGATGCGGCTGCCGGGTACGTAGCGGTGGGCCACCTCGGCGTACGGGCCGCTCGCCAGCCCGCTGGGCAGCAGGGCCCGCTGGAGCGTGAGCGAGATGTCCTGGACGCGGCTGTACAGCCGGGCGTTGTCCAGGCAGATCGCGGCGCGTGACGCGAGCTCGCCGGCCAGGTTGAGGTCGTCCGGGGTGAAGGCGGGCCGCCGGGCGGACCGGCCGAACATGGCGATGCCCTGGACGGTGCCCCGGGCGATGAGGGGGGCGACGATGATGTACGCGACGCCGCTCGCGGCCAGCAGCTGTGCGCGCGACTCGATGACGACGGTCCGGGCCACGAAGTCCTCGTCCACCACGGCGCTGACGGGGCGGCCGGTGCGCAGCATGTCGTGGATGACGGAGCCGGGCGGGTACCGCACGGTCTCCACGCCGCTCACGAGCTCGCCTGCCGGAGGGGGCAGGATCGTTCCGGAGGCGATCCGGCGGGTGAACAGCGGCTGCTCCGGGTCGAACTGCTCCCCGGGGTGCGTCCATTCGACGATTTCGACGACGGAGCCGTCGCAGAAGTCCGGCATGGCCGCCTCGACCAGTTCCCGGGCGGTGAGGTCCACGTCCAGCGTGGTGCCGATGCGGGCGGACGCCCGGTCGAGCAGGGCCAGCCGCAGGCGGGCGGCCGTGGCTTCGAGTACGGCTTCCTCCCGGTCCGTGACGTCCACCATCAGCCCGCCCACGCCGGGACGCGATCCGACGGCCCGGGTGAGGGGGAAGAAGCTCACCGTCCGCACCTGGTCGCGGTCCGGATGGCCCAGGGGGCGCAGACCCACGCGGGCCCCCACGACGGGTACCCCGTCCTGCGCGACTGCGCGGAGCATGCGCTGGTACTCGCCGCCGTCGGACGTGATCATGATGTCTTCCATGCGGCGCCCGAGGTGGGCCTCGACGGGCAGGCCGTCCATGTCGGCGAGCGCCTGGTTCAGGTGGACGTACCGGAGCTGCGGGTCGAGCATGACCAGGCCGACCGGGAGGGTCTCGAAGAGGGCGTCGAGGAAGGCCAGGTTGGTCTTGACCCGGTCGAGCTCGTCGCTGCGGCTCACCAGGGCCATCACGACCGAGCCGCCCTCGGCGCCCACCACGGGGAACACCCGGAAGCCGCAGTCGAAGACCGTGCCGTCGCGGTGCCGGGCGGTGAGCCGGGCCCGCCAGTACCCCTCGGTCCGGGCCCGGCCCGCCAGCTCGGCGCACGCGTCGGCGGCGCTCCGGGACGGGCCGGCCAGGAGCAGGGAGCCGGGCTGCGTGAGGACCGCGGCGGAGTCGTACCCGAAGAGGTCCTGGGCGCCGGGGCCCCAGTAGCAGACGCGCTCGTGGTCGTCGATGCCGAAGACGGCCACCGGCACGTGCTGGAGCAGCGTCCCCGGCTCGGACCAGAACGGGCCGTGGGCCTTCTCGCCCCCCGGCTGGACCGATGGCACGAGACGTCCCCTTCCGCACGCCGTTCCCTCCATTATGCGGGCACCGGGCGGGCACCGACCTGCGAGCACCTGGTGCGGTCGCAGCACTAGGCTCGGGGCCGTGAGCAGCGAAGTCGGGGGCGAAGCACGCTACCGCCGGGAGGAGCTGGCCCGGGCGGCGAACGTGAAGGTGCGCAATCTGCGCTACTACCAGGAGCGGGGGCTGCTGCCCCCGCCGCAGCGGGAGGGCCGGATCGCCTGGTACTCCGAGGACCACCTGGTGCGGCTGCGGCTGGTCGACGACCTGCTGGGGCGCGGTTACACCGTGAACGGGATCGCCGAGCTGCTGACGGCCTGGGAGCAGGGCGGCGGGCTCTCGCAACTGCTGGGTCTGGAACGGGAGATGACCCGGGACTGGGTGCACGAGGAGCCGGTCTCCATCAGCCGGGACGAACTCCGGGAGCTGTTCGGCCCGTCGGCCGGGCCGGAGGACACCCGGCGGGCGGCGGCGCTGGGTTACGTGCTGATCGAGGGGGACGCGGTGACGTTCCCGAGCCGGCGGCTGCTGGAGGCGACGCTGGCGCTGGTGCGGGAGGGCGTACCGCTCGAGGAGATCCTGGACGCGGGCGAGTTCGCGCAGCGGCAGGCGGCGGCGCTCGCGGACCGCTTCGTGTCGCTGTTCCGGCGGCACGTGATCGGCCCGGAGGGGCTGGAGGGGCTTTCGGCCGGCCGCCTGCAGGGCATCACGGCGGCGGTGGCGGCCCTGCGGCCGGCGGCGGGCGAGGTGGTGGCCGCGGAGTTCGCCCGGGCCATGGCCCGCCGGGTGGACGAGGAAGTCGCCGCGCTGCTGCGTACGGAGTCCTGAGGCCCGGCCGAGCCCCCGGGCGGGGCGTGGGAGATGGCCGAAAGGGAGCCGTCGCACGACCTTGCCAAGCGCCATTGGCATCTTTACATTCAACCGCACAACCATACCGGTCAGTAACGATCACAAGAGGACAAAATGGATCATGACTTAGGTGGCGGCCGGGTGCGCTGGCAGCGGTTCGCCGTCCTGACCGTCCCGGCCGTCGCCGTCACCGCGGCCCTCGGCATCGCCCTGGCCGAGGGGGCGCTCGCCGCCTCCTTCGCGGTGTCGGGGCAGCAGTTCAAGGTCTCCGCGTCCAGCCTGACGGGCGAGGGCTTCGTCCAGTACGGCAGCGTGGACGTCAATGCCCGCGAGGAGCTGATCCCGGTGGCCGTCACCGCCATCAGGGAGGCGAAGCTCCACGACCTGTGCCAGTCCGTCGTCACCAGGCTCCCCGTGATCGGTGACATCTCCCTGAACCTCACCGCCGGGCGCAGGACCCCCGTGGAGGCGACGAACCTCTTCGTCGACGCCACCCAGCTCTCCGGCGACGCGAGTTTCACCAACATCGAGATCGGCCGCGACGCCTCGACCCTGGACAAGGGGCCCACGGACGCGCAGGGCATGCAGGACCTGTTCGCCCAGCAGGCCGACAGCGTCAGCATCACCGGCCTCCGGCAGACGGCGTGGGCCACGAACGCCGGGACGTTCAAGCTCTCCGGGCTCAGCATGAAGATCAGCAAGGGCTCGAAGGAATGCTTCTGAGATGCCGTCGGATCCGCGCCCGCTCGCGTGGTTCCGGCGCTGGCGGCGCAGCAGGCCCTTCTGGGGCGGGCTCGCCGCCGTGCTCGCCGGGGCCGAAATCTGCTCGATCCCGCTGGCCCCGCTGAAGGTCATGCTGACCCAGGGCGTGGCGGGCATCCCGTCCGTCCTGATGGGCCTGGTCATGATCCTTCTCGGCCTGACCGTCTGGGTCGCCCCGCAGCACCGGTCCCTCGCGGGGGTGCTCACCACACTGATCGCCGTCGCCGCGCTCGTGCTCTCGAACCTCGGCGGCTTCCTGATCGGCACCTTGCTCGGCATCCTCGGCGGCGGCCTCATGTTCGCCTGGCAGGACCACCACGACTCCGCCGCGCAGCCGGACGCCACCGGCCGCGGCGGCCCCACCCGCGAGGACCCCGCCCCACCGGGGCCCGGACCGGGCAGTCCCACCCCCACCCCGCACGACCATCCCCAAGGAGCACAGCCATGAGCCGTACGCGCACCGCTCTCGCACTCGGCATCGCAGCCGCCGGAGCCCTGACCCTGGCCTCCGCCACCGCCACCGCAGCCCCCGTCTCCTTACCGAAGGCCCCGACGGCACCGACGGCGCCGGCAGCGGCCGGCTCCACCACCGTCACCCCGGCCGGCCACGGCTTCAAGGCCACGCTGAGCGGCAAGGCCACCCTCAAGGCCGGTTCGGTCACGGTGACGTGCTCGGTCTCGGTGGCCACCGGCAGCGTCCCCGCCGCCCCGGGCAACCACAACCCGGCCGGAGCCGTCTCGTCGCCGATCTCCGCACCCACGTACAGCTCGTGCACGGCGAGCATCCCGGGCGTCACGCCGACGGTCACCACCAGCGGTGCGTGGACGGTGACCATGCAGCACGGCTCGCCCATCACCACCACCCTGACCGTGCCGACCGGCGGGCTGGTGGTCAAGACGACCGGCCTGGCGACCTGTACCGTGCTCGCCGCGCCGACCGCACCGGCCGGGGCCGCGGGCACCTGGACCAACGGGGCCCCGCCCACCCTGCGCTTCACCAACGCCACCGTCCCCGTCAAGGTCACCGGCGGCTTCGGCTGCCCGACCAGCGCGACCACGTCGACGTTCAACGCCGTGTACACGGTGGCGGACACCACGGATCCGTCCCAGCAGATCAACGTCACCCCCTGATCCCCGCGTGCCCGGCCGGACCCTCTCCCGCCCCGGCCGGGCACCGGCGGTTCCAGGACCGACGGGCAGGCGAGTTCGCCCCGAACGGCTATCCGTCAGTACCGCATGTGCGAGTCCATTACGCGGAATATTCCCTTACTTGCATGCCAAGTCGGCTGGTACATTCCGCAGGCGCAAATCAGCGCCGCAGCGCGTCACGGCAGCCCATGACCTGGCCTGCCCCTGTCGGCGTCGGCATTCACCGCCCCCTGTCCGGGCGGGCCCACGCTCCTCCGACACCGCAGTCACCACCCCGGGAACCGTCACGGCCCTGCCGTGTGACCCGCGCTGCCTTCGCACAGAGACCGGCCATCCGGAGGGAGAGCACGTTGAGGAACACGCTGAAGCGGCACCCCGCGGCGGGCAAAGCACTGGCCGTGGGCGCCCTGTTGGCGCTGGCGGTACCGGGCATCGCCTACGCCAACACGGTCGGCGTGACCGTGAAGACGCCCGGCGCCACGGCGGGACCGGCGTCCCCCTTCTCCGAGATTTCGACCGATGCGGCCTGCAGCAGCGGCCTCGTCTCCGGCGGTGGCCTCAACCAGGCCATCGGCACGGGCACTTCGTCGAACGGCAACAAGGTCAACGGCACGTCACCGAGCCCCGACGGCAGCACCGAGTACACCGGCTCCACCGGCGTCGTCGGCACCGACGTCACCCACTGGCTCGGCATCGGCGGCAGCGGCGGCGCCGTGAAGGTCCGCCACACCGAGGTGAGCGGCCCCACCGCGGCGACCAGCGGCCGGAGCGCCACCGTCGGATGCGGCGAAGGCGACGGCACCCTGGTCAGCGGTGGCGCGGGCATCAGCGGCGGCAGGCCCGGCACACCGGGGTCGCCCGCCACCTCTGCACGCTCTCGGCCGAGGCCTTCGACTGCGCGGGCCGCACCGTGACGCTGAAGGAGCCGTACGAAGCGGCGCACGCGAAGGGCGCCGCGTCCGAGCTGGCGGCGGACGGCCACCGGGGCGGCTCCCCGCGCTCGGTGGCGTTCGACGCGCAGTGGTTCCGGATCGCGGCCGACCCGGACACGGGCGAGATGAGGATCCTGCGCAGCGTGCACGCGGCGGACGCGGGCAAGGTCATGAACCCGATGCAGTGCCGCGGCCAGGTGGAGGGCGGCACGGCGCAGGCGCTGGGCGCGACGCTGTTCGAGACCGTACGCGTCGACGGGCGCGGCGAGGTGACGACGGCGGCGTTCCGCCGCTACCGGCTCCCGCAGTTCGCGGACGTCCCGCGTACGGAGGTGCACTTCACGGAGACGCTGGACGCGATCGGACCGCTGGGCGCGAAGTCGATGAGCGAGAGCCCGTTCGACCCGGTCGCCCCGGCCTTCGCGAACGCGCTGCGGGACGCGACCGGGGTGCGCTTCGCGGAGCTCCCCGTGACCCGGGACGCGGTCTGGCAGAAGATGCGAGCTGCACAGGGCAGGTATGCACACATCTGCAAGTCACATGGCGAAATCGTCATGGCAGATGCGTTTCAGCACGCGGGAGGTCCGGGCATCGGATGCCCATGGCCGAATTTACGCTGCACGGAGACCTCGACCACCCCGCGACGCTGAGCGTCGCGGACCTGCGCCAGTGGGAGCAGATCCGCGCGGAGGTGGTGTTCGACTGCGCGAGCAACGGCCCGCAGCACCACGTGTTCGAGGGCGCGCTGCTGCGGGACGTGG
The DNA here is from genome assembly GCF_055602345.1 of Streptomyces sp. NPDC037401. Taxonomy (NCBI): domain Bacteria; kingdom Bacillati; phylum Actinomycetota; class Actinomycetes; order Kitasatosporales; family Streptomycetaceae; genus Streptomyces; species Streptomyces sp. NPDC037401. The sequence continues at coordinate 326,701 of NZ_JBVJWO010000001.1, read as the reverse complement.
TCGCGGGCGCGGGCCCGGCCTTCGACGCCCGGCGCCGCAAGGACCGGTCGCGCTTCCTGCTGACGGTCAGCGGCGGGGACGGGCACCACACCGTCCTCGCGTGGGCCGAGCTGGACGCCGACTTCGGCGACAGCCCGGTGCTGCTCGCCACCCGCCTCGATGGTGAGGACCTCGACGAGGCGGGGGCCCAGCTGGTGGTCCCCTCGGACCGGTGCGGGGCCCGCTACGTCAGCGCGATCACCGATGTGTGGTTCGGGTCCCTGCCGACACCGCCGCCCGCGGGCTGAGGGCGGGCCGCCTCAGGCGGTGGCGAGGGAGATCTCGGTCGACTTGATCAGCGCGACGACGGGCGTGCCGGGGGCCAGGCCGAGCGCGTCCACCGCGTCGGCGGTGACGGCGGCGGTCAGGCCGCCGCCGGCACCGGCGACATTCACCTTCACCGCGGCCATCGCCGGGCCGGCGGCGACGTCCGCCACCGTGCCCGCGATCTGGTTGCGGATGCTCAGGCTCATGACGGTTCGACCCCTTTACCGAGTGGTTCGGCACGGCCCGACGAAGCCGCACGAGCGTGACGATAGGGGCTGCGCCCCGAGATCCAGGGAAGCGGCCGCGCAGACGCACCGGCGGGCGGTCTTCGTCATCGACATGAACGAGACCGGCGCCGCCTGCGCGGCGGCGGCTCGTGCCGCGTGACGGGGCGGCGGGGGTTCTGGAAGGCTGCCGGACATGACGGTGCACAAGGCGGCCATCGCCCTGCGGGACTACACCCGTGCCGAGGGCGTGACAGCCGCGCTCAGGGGCCAGCTCGTCACCTGCTGGGAGACGGTCGTCAACACCGGCGGCGCGGTGATCGCGGCGGAGTTCCCGCTGCCGCCGGTGAGCGCACACGACGTCCGCCCCGTGCTGGACGAGCTCCTGCGCGGGCTCGACCCCGCCTGCCGCAGGCTGCTCGTCGCCACCGTCGACGGCGCCCTCGCGGGCTGGCTGATCGTCCGCCGCGATCCGCACCCCCTCGTCGCGCATTGCGGGGTGGTCAACCACGTCCAGACGGACCCCCGCTTCCGCGGCTGCGGGATCGGCGCCGCGCTGATGGACCGGGCCCGCGACCTCGCCCGGGACGAGATGGGCCTCGAGCGGCTCTCGCTCGCCGCTCGCGGCGGACTCGGACTGGAGGACTTCTACCGCAAGCTGGGCTGGGTCGAGGTCGGCCGGCTGCCCGGCGCGTTGCGGATCGCCCCCGGCGACGACCGGGACGAGATCCTGATGAGCCTCGCCCTCCGACCGTCCTGATCCGGCCGTCCGGCGTCGTGAAGCAGCCCCTCCCCCCGCCGGGCCGGGCGCAAAGCGCCCGTCTGCGGTTACGGTCGTATGGCCGTTTGCCGAAACCGGTACGCATTCCTCGTCGGGGAGGAACAGCTGGGATGAGCGACGCACCTCTGTACCTGGAACCGCGGCTCTCGCCGCGGCTGACGTCCCTGCTCGGAGAGCCGGCCTTCCTGCATGCGCTCGTCGACGGGCTCGGCTCGCCCCTGAACCTCGTACTCCCCCAGCAGTTCGCGGAGAACGTGGCGCAATTCCGCTCCGTCCTGGAGCGCCACCGGCTGGGCGGGCAGGTCTACTTCGCGCACAAGGCCAACCGCTCCAGCGCGCTGGTCCGGCGGCTCACCACGACCGGTGCCGCCCTGGACGCCGCCTCGCTCGGCGAGTTGCAGCACGCCCTCGGGTCCGGGTTCACCGGTGACCGGATCATGGCGACGGGCCCCAAGGACCCGGAGTTCCTCTGGCTCGCCGCGCGCAGCGGCGCGGTCGTCGGCGTCGACGGGGCCGCGGAGCTGGCGGAGGTGGCCGGGCTCGTCGGCACGTACGGCCTGCCGCGGGTACGCGTCCTGCTCCGGCTGTCCGGGTTCGAGACCTCCGGCACCCGGATGCTCTCCCGGCGCAGCCGGTTCGGCACGTCCGTGAAGTCCCTGGGCGGCCTGCTCGACGTACTGGAACGCCACCGGGACGCGGTGGTGCCGGTCGGCGTCGGCTACCACCTCGACACCACGAGCCTGGACGAGAAGGCCACGGCACTCGAAGGGTGCCTGCGGGCCATGGAGGAGTTGCAGCTCAGGGGGTTCCGGCCGGGCGCGATCGACGTCGGCGGCGGGTTCGGCGTCAGCTACCTGGCCCACGCCGCGCAGTGGGAGCGCTACACGACCGGCCTCACGGCCGCCGTCATGGGCCGCCGGCCGCCCCTGACCTGGGGTGGTCACGGCTACGGGCTGCGCGTGGAGAACGGCACCCTCAAGGGGGCGCTCGGGCTCTACCCGGCGCACCGGCCGGTCGCCGGCCCCGGCTACCTCGACGAGCTGCTGTCCCGCCCCGCGCCCGGCCTGGGGCGCCCGCTGGGCACGCTGCTCCTGGAGAGCCTGTACGACCTGTACGCCGAGCCCGGCCGGGCGCTCGTGGACCAGTGCGGCCTCTCCCTCGCCCGGGTGCTGGAGGTGCGGGACACCGGGTCCGGGGAGCACCTGGTGCGCCTCGCGATGAACGCCGGCGACGTCGGTCTGGAGGACCACGGCGTGCTGGTGGACCCGTTGGTCGTGCCCCGGGCCGGCTCCCCGGCGGATCCGGAGCGGCGGGATCGGCAGGAGCGGCAGGAGGGGTCCGGGCGGACCGGGCAACCGGCCGCCGTCCATCTGATGGGCAACCTGTGCCTGGAGGCCGACCTCATCACCCGCAGAACGGTCTTCCTGCCCCGCCTGCCCCGCCGCGGCGACCTCCTGGCCTTCGCCAACACCGCCGGCTACTGCATGGACTTCGGCGCCACCCACGCCCAGCAGCAGCCCGTCGCCCGCAAGGTCGCCGTCCAGGAGGAGGCCGGTGCCTGGAACTGGTGCCTCGACGAGCAGTACTGGCCGATAGAACGCACGGGGGGAGCGCGCGCATGAGGTACGACAGCATCACCGACGCCATCGGCAACACCCCGCTGGTCCGCATCGACCCGGCCGTGCACGGCCTGCGGAACATCGACCTCTACGCCAAGCTGGAGATGCTGAACCCCTTCGGCTCGCTGAAGGACCGGGCCGCCTGGAACATGGTCCGGGGCGGCCTGCCGGGGGCCGTGGAGCGCGGCGAGACGATCGTGGAGCTCTCCAGCGGGAACACCGCCAAGGCGCTGGCCCTCATCGCGGGCCTGCACGGGCTGCCGTTCAAGAGCGTCACCAACCGCATGCGCATCCCCGAGATCAAGGAACTGCTCCTGCTGCTGGGCGCCGAGATCGAGGAGCTGCCCGGGCAGAGCGAGTGCCTCGACCCGACGGACACCGAGGACCCGCTGACCGTCTTCCACCAGCAGCTGAGCCGTCCCGGGAGCACGCACCTGCACACGGACCAGTACTTCAACCCCCTCAACGCCGAGGCCCACGCCCGGGGCACCGGCCCGGAGATCATCGCCGATCTCGACGGCCGCGCCCCCGACTGGTTCGTCGCCTGTGTGGGGACCGCCGGCTCCTCCACCGGCGTGACCACGGCGCTGCGCGCCCACGATCCGGCCGTCCGGGTCGTGGGCCTGGTCGGGGAGAAGTCGGACTTCATCCCCGGCATCCGCACCGCCGACGAGGTGCAGGAGGTCGGCATCTTCGACCCGTCGGCCTACGACACGATCGCGACGGTGAGCTCCGGGCAGGCCGTCGACGGGATGCTCACCCTGCTGCGCCGCTGCGGGCTGCTCGCCGGCCCCACCGGCGGGGCCGCGTACTACGGCACGGTGCGCCATCTCCGGCCGCTGGACGCCGCGTTGACGGAGCGGGCGACGGCCGTCTTCATCGTGTGCGACCGGGCGGAGAGCTATCTCGGGTACGTGCGCAGCCGGCGTCCGGAGCTGTTCGGCAGGCCGCCGGTACGCAATTCCGTGGCCTCCCTGACCGATGCCGAGGTCCGCACGGCCTGCGTGATCGAGGCCGCCGAGGCGCAGAAGTGGATCGAGGACCGGCGGCCGCTGGTGATCGACCTCCGCGGACCCTTCGCGTACGCCGCGCTGCACATCGACGGCGCGGTCAACATCGTGGACGAGCTCTTCGACGAACTCGTCCGCGGCGGACTGCCCTTCAGCAAGAGCCGGCCCGTGCTGCTGGCCTGCCCGGTCGGCGAGAAGTCCGCCCGGTACGCGGCCCTGCTGACCCGGATGGGCCACCCGGACGTACGCAGCCTCGCCGGCGGGATCGTCGCCTGGCGGGACGCCGGCGCGCCGCTGGTACGTGACTGACGTGGCCGCCGAGTACGACGAGGTCATCCGCGAACTGGCGGCCTGGCAGCGGGAGTTGCGCGTCCAGTTCCCGATCGTGGCCGCGAACCCCGGCCTCGCCTACCTGGACAGCGCGGCGACGTCGCAGAAGCCGCAGGCGGTCCTGGACGCCGTACACGACTACCTGACCACCTCGAACGCCAACGCGGGCCGCGGCTCGTACCCGTGGGCCAACACCACGACGGCACTGGTGGAGCGCACCCGCGAGCGGATCGGGGAGTTCCTGGGAGATCCGCAGCCGGAGCGCTCCACCGTGCACTTCACCAGCGGCGCCACGGAAGGGCTGCGCACCATCGCCCGGGACTGGCTGCCCGGCCTGCTGGCGGACGGGGACGAGATCGTCGTCCCGTTCTCCGACCACCAGGCGAACCTGGCGCCCTGGCTGGAGGCCCGCGAGCTGCTGGCCCGCCAGGGGGTACGGATCGCGGTGCGCGCGCTGCCGTGCCAGGAGCGCTCCGGGGACTACGACCCCGAGGCCCTCGCGCGGATCACCGGCCCCCGTACCCGCTTCGTGGCCGCCACCCACGTGCACCACGTCTACGGGGTCGACATGAACGTCCACCGGGTGCGCAGGGCGGTCGGGCCGGACGTACCCATCTGCCTCGACGCCGCACAGAGCATCGGCCACCTGCCGGTGTCCGTGGCCGAGCTCGACGTGGACTTCGTGGTCTTCTCCGGGCACAAGGCACTGGCACTGCCCGGCACCGGGGCCGTCTGGGCCCGCGGGCTGCGCGGGCCGGAGTTCCGGCCGGGCGGCTGGGCCGGAACGCCGAACACCGCCGGGATCGCGTCGCTCGCGGCGGCCCTCGACTGGCTCGACCGCGCCGGGACCGACCGCATCGAGCGCTGGACCGTGGCCCTGGCGTCGCGGCTGACCGACGGGCTCGCCCGGATGGACGCGTACGAGGTGCTCGGCTGCGGGGCGAGCCTGGCGGCCGCGTCCGAGGTGCAGCGGCGCCGGAGCATCGTGACCTTCCGGCACCGCGGGATCAGCGCCCAGGACCTGGGGTTCGTCCTGTACAGCCACGGCATCATGGTGCGCTCGGACGGGCACTGCCAGGCGGGCGGCTCCGGCTCCGGCTCCGGCTCCGGGGAGACGGAGGACTCGGTGCGGGTCAGCCTGCACGTCCACAACACACCTGAAGAGGTACGAGAGTTGCTCGCGGTCCTCACCAGTCTGCAATGATTTCCATTTGTGGGAATGAGCACGATGACGGCAGCACGGTGGGTGGAGCGCTGGGAGAGCCAGCAGCAGCGGTACGCCGTGGACCGCGAGGAGAGATTCACAGTCATGGCCGACGTCGTCGAGCACGTGACCCTCGGTCAGGCCGCCCCGCTGGTGCTCGACCTCGGCAGCGGTCCCGGAGCCCTGGCCTCGCGGCTCGCGGCCCGCCTCCCCACGGCCGAGGTGCTGGCCGTCGACGCCGATCCGCTCCTGCTCGAACTGGGCAGGTCGTACTACGGATCGGCGCTGCGCCACGTCGAGTCCGTGATCGGCGCACCCGGCTGGCTCGAGCCCCTCGGCCTGGACCGCCCGGTCGACGCGGCCGTCTCGGCGACGGCCCTGCACTACCTCGGCGAGGCGGCGCTGCGCCGCGTCTACCGGGACCTCGCCGGCCTGTTGCGCCCCGGCGGCGTGTTCGTCAACGGCGACCACATCGGCCCGGACTCGGAATCCGTCCGCGAACTCGCCCTCCACGTCGGGCAGCTCCGTACCGAGCGCTACCTGGACACCACCGAGGACTGGGAGTCCTGGTGGTCGGACGCCGCCGCGGATCCCGAGCTGGCGCCGCGTCTCGCCCGGCCCGAGCGCCCCAGCCATCCGCCGTGCGAGGGCAACGACCTGACGCTGTCCGGCCACACCGCGCTGCTCCGCGAGGCGGGCTTCCGTCAGATCGGGACCGTCTGGCAGTTCGGCCACAGCCACGTGATGGTCGCCGTCCGCTGAAGGCGAGCCGTGTCAGCGGCGCCGCGCGCGGGAGCGCCGCAGGGCCATGCCGACGCCGGCTCCGGCAAGCGCCGCCGCACCGAGTCCAGCCAGCGTCAGACCGAGTGCGCCGTTGCCGCCGCCGTCGTCGGCCGGTTCCGCGCCGTCCGTGGCTGCGGCCGTCACCACGGCCGGAGGCCGAAGCGAAGGAGGGGCCGAAGCAGGGGCCGACGGCGCGACGGACGCGGCTGCGGAACGCGCGGGCTTGACCGGTGCCGCGGCGGCGACGGTCAGTCGCCGCTCGCCGCGCCCCAGCCCCGGGTACCCGGCCTCGACGGTGACCGTCCACTCGCCGGCGGGGAGCGCCTCGGCGGTGGTCCAGCTGCTGCTGCCGCCGCCGGGAGCGCGGACCAGCCGGAACGGTCCGGCCGTACGGGAGCCGTCGCCGCTGACGGCGTTGACCGTGGCGCCGACCTGCTCCTCGACCGGGTCGCCGTCGTTCTCCCAGGTCACATCCGTGGTGACGTGCCCTTCGCGGTGACCGGTGACGACCACCTTCAGGGTGCCGTCGTGCGCGGCGGCGGGCAGGGGCGCACCGAGGGTCAGGGCCCCGGCCAGCGCCGTGAGGACGAGGGCCGGCCTCGGGTTTCTGTGCATTGCGGTCCTCCGATGGCGGTGAGAGGGGTGGGGCGGGCGGGCCCCCCGTGACGGCCCGCCCGCCCTGCTGTCGGCCCGTGCGGCCCGACGGCCGGCTCAGCCGGTCTTACCGTCGGCCCGGCCGGGCGTGTTGTCGGCTCAGCCGGCCTTGCGGGCCGTCCAGACCTGCGCCGGGCGTCCGTCCGCTCGCTGGAGGTCGAGCAGCCAGGCGCCGTAGTACGGCCGGCTGCTGACGGTCAGCGCGTAGGTTCCGCCGCGGTGGGTGATCGTCGCCGCGCCGTCCTTGACGGTCAGCTTCCACTGCTGTGCGGCGGAAGTCGTCGAGCACGGCTGCTGGGCGACCCACATGCCTGCGGCCGGGGCTCCGCCGGGCTGGAGGCACTTGCCGGAGGCGGCGGACCGGATGCGGACCAGCCCGCTGCCCGCCTTGTCGAACAACCACTGCTGCTGGGCGTAGCCGTTGGCCTGGGAGCCGACGAGCACCGTGCCGTCGGCCGAACGACCGCCCCACAGCTCGGCGTTCATGCCGGTGCGGCCGTTGGAGAGCAGGTAGCGGGTGTTCGGTGCGGTGGTGCCGCTCGGGCCGGCGGTGCGGAACTTCGTCGCACGGCCGGGTCCGCTGTCCCGGCCCTGTCCGTCACGGACCGATACGGCGACGGTGTACGAGGTGCCGGGCCGCAGGCCGTAGATCCGCACTGCGGTGCCCTGCACCCACGTCAGGTGCTGTCCGTTGAACATGACCTGGTACCAGGCGGCTCCGGCGACCCGCGGCCAGCTCGCCACGGCGGAGTCGGACTGGATCTGGCCGACCGTCACGTCGGGTCCGGCGCCGGGCCTCGGCGCGGTCGGGGACGGGGTGGGCGTCGGGGTGGGCTTGGGGCTCGGCCCGGGTCCCGGGTCGGTGCCTCCGCCGCCGCCCTTGCCGCGCATCAGGAACTGGTTGTCCGCGATGTTCCAGTGCGTCGCCAGATAGCTGCCGGGGCGTGGGTTGGTGTGGAAGTAGTCGTCGTGGTTGCAGTCGAGGATGTTGTCCGCGGCGCGGTTGGTGCACACGTCGCGCATCCGAGGGTAGTGCGGACTGTCCGAGTAGCACATGACGTCCCACTCGTCCGTGCAGTGCGCGCCCCGGCTGGTGTTGGGCGCGCTGTTGTTGACCGCGCCCAGGTTGTGGCCGAGTTCGTGCGCGGCGGTGTGACCGCCCCAGCAGCCGGTGTCGGTGCGCCCGTAGGAGGGGCCGAAGTTGCTGAGGTTGGTCTGGCCGGGCCGCTCGTCGCCGTTGAACGTTCCGATGCCGCAGTAGACCTGCGCGTCGGCGAAGATCATGTACTTGCGGTCGCGGCGGTCGAGGCCCTTGGCGGCCAGCGCCCGGTTGGTGGCGCTGAACTCGGAGAGTGCGGAGTCCGTCAGCTCGATGTTGAGGACCGTCGGCGTGCAGTCGGCGGCCGTCACGTACCGGATGTGGCGGACGCCGCCGGTCTCCTGGGCGCTGGCCGAGTAGATGAGGTCGGCGTCGGCGGCCCATTTGCGGAAGGACGCGACGTACTGGGAGTACCGGTCGCGGCCGGGGCCGTGGACGTACACGACCTGGACGCGGTTGCCGCTGCTGCCGTCGCCGTCGCACTGGACGGCCTGTCCGGCGGGCGCGGCGGCCTTTGCAGCGGTGCCGGCCGCGGTGTTGCCGCCGGCCGACGGGGTGGGCGCGGGCCGCGCCGCGGCCGAGCCTGCGGTACGGGCGTCCACGGCGGGCGTGTCCTGAGAGCGCCCGCCGCCCTGCTCGGGCACCGGGTCCTGGGCGGCCGGCTTGGCCGGGTCGGCTGCTGCCGCACGGGTCTTGACCGCGGGCGGGGTGTCCTTCTTGATGTCGACGCCCTTGGGCGGGGCGTCGGGGCCGTGGGTGCAGTGGCCGGTGGTGGTGCTGTAGACGCCCGCGCAGCGGTCGCCCTTGGGCGCGATCTTCAGCCCGTCGAACACCATGCCCCGGGCCGGCTCGTTGGCCGGCTTCTTCTTGATGGGCTTCGGTTCCTCGTCCCTGGCCGGTGCGGCGGCCGGAACGGGTATCTCCGCGGAGTGCGCTCCCAGTTGGGTGAGCGGGGCGCTCCCGCCGCCGTCGGTACGGCCGGCTTCGTAGGCGAAGCCTCCTGCGACCACCGCCGCCACAGCCATGGCGGCGGTGATGCCTATGAACCGTCCGCGCGGACGCGGCTGACGCGGCTGACGCGGCTGACGCTGCTTCAGTCTTCGATGTTTGGACATGCGCACCTCAATTCTTTGGTCAGAAGAGTGGGTGCGCGGAAGCCTGCCAGACCCCCTCGGTGGAGAATTCGGACAAAGGGGAGCCTGCCCGAAGAATCCATTCCGTTACCTTGCGGCCTTTTCTGATGAACCTTCAATTCACTTGAAAACAAAGGGAGTTACGCGCGTTGCTGGAGCTTGGTCCAGGCCTTCTGGGTAATCTCGTTATGGAATCGAGATAATCGCCGGAGGGTTATTGACGCGAATTCAGTAGAAGATTCACCCTTTGCTTACCTCGCGAATTCCCCCGGTCACCAATGGTGAGCACGGCACGGTGCGAAGCGGACACAACGACGAACTCGCCCTCTCGGGCGAGTTCGTGGACCTGCGGCGGGGACGAGCGGCTACGTCACGCTCGCATCAGGAAGTACGGGAGCACGCAGAGCGCCGCGGGCAGTCGGGCGCCGCCCGGGCCGTGGCGGCGCGGGCGGCGAAGCGGCGTGGGATCGGATCGGGTCATGCACCATCAGTAATAGTGGCGACGCCCGCCGACGGAGTGGCCGACCGCCCCGAGTACCCACAGGACGACGCCCACGACGAGCAGGATCGCTCCGATGGTCCACAGGATCGTTATCCCCAGGATCCAGCCGAGGATCAGCAGGATGGCGCCTATGAGGATCATGGTGTCCGCCCTTCGTGCGAAGTGACTGCGGTACGTGAACGGTCCCGCAGTACTGGCGCGACTACCCCGAACCCCCCGCGTCATGCATGGCGGACTGACGCTCCGTACCCGGCGAGTACGGAGCGTAAGAGTCGCGTCACGCTGCAGCGACCTTGACCCCTGGCCGCACGCGGGTGGCCAGGGGTCAAGGGCGGCCGGGCTACCACTTGTGCGGCGGTCCGGCCGATACTGGCGCCATGGAGAGCCAGGGCCGTCCTGCCGGGGGCTCCTCGCCGGGCCGCCACCACGGAGTCCGCGAGCGTCTCGGCGACGCCCTGTTCCGGCAGGTCGCCGGCCCCGGCGGAGCGGAGAGCCGGCTGCGCATCCACGGAACCCCCGGACCGCGCTGGTTCGCCCCCGGCCGGCCGGTCCGCACCGTGCACGGCGACGCCTCGATGTTCGTCGGCGGACTCTCCGCCCTCCTCCTCCAGTCCCTGCACCCGCTGGCAATGGCGGCCGTCGCCGGACACTCGGGCTACCGGGGCGACCCCTGGGGGCGGTTGGCCCGCACCAGCACCTTCCTCGCGTACACGACGTACGGCACGGCGGACCACGCCCAGCAGGCCGTCGACCGGGTGCGGGCCGTGCACGAGGGGATCCGCGGCAGCACCGCGGACGGCACGGCGTACCACGCGTCCGACCCGCACCTGCTGGCCTGGGTGCACATCGCCGAGGTGGACTCCTTCCTGCGGGCGCACCAGCGGTACGGGGCGCAGCCGCTGCACGCGGCGGGCTGCGACGGGTACGTCGCCGACATGGCCCGCGTGGGGGCCGCGCTCGGGGTGGCGGATCCGCCCACGACCACGGCCGCGCTGGCCGAACGGATCGACTCCTACCGTCCGGAGCTGCGGTCCACGCCCGAGGCCAGGGAGGCGGCGCGGTTCATCCTGCTGCATCCGCCGCTGCCCTGGCCGGCGCGGCTGCCCTACTCGGCGCTCGGCGCGGCGGCCGTCGCCCTGCTGCCCGACTGGGCCCGCGAGCCGCTGCGGCTGCCGCTGCTCCCCCGGACCGAGCGCTGGTTCGCGGGACCGGCCGGCACGGCCGTGACCGGGCTGATCCGGTGGGCCATGGCGCGGCCTCCGGTGCCGCAGGTGCCCGCCGTGCAGGGGTGAGCGCCGGCACGGCGGAGTCGTTGACCGTGTAATCCCCGCCGAAGCCCTTCGTGGTGATCGTGACCGGCGACCGCCACCGCGGCGGCGGTCACGAAAGGGCCAGCCGGGCGGCGAGCGCGGTGATGACGGCGCTCGACGCCAGAGCCGTGAGCAGCCGTCCGCGGCGGCCGGTCAGCAGGCGGCCGAGCAGCGCGCCGCCCCCGGCGAGCAGCAGCTGCCAGCTGGCGGACGCGGCGAAGGCGGCGAGGACGAACACCGCCTGCTCGGCCCGGCCCGGGTCCGCGGCCGACGAGCCGGCCAGCACCAGGGCCGCGAAGTAGATCACGGTGAGCGGGTTCGCGATCGTGAGGGCGAGCAGGGCGCCGTACGCCCGCGACGGGCTGGGAGGTGTGTCCGCACGTGGATCCGCGGTGCGGCCCCCGCGGTGGCTGCGCACGGCCGCGACCGCGCCGTGGGCCGCCAGCGCGACGAGCACGACGGCGGAGACCGCGCGCAGCGGACCGACGACCGGCTGGAGCAGGGGGACGAGCGCGGAGCCCGCCAGGACGGAGACCAGGGCGTAGACGCCGTCGGCGGTCGCCACCCCGAGGGCGGCGCAGGCACCGGTCTTCAGCGACGTGCGGGCGGTGAGGGCGACGAGGTAGGCCCCGACGGCACCGACCGGCACGGCGATGCCGTAGCCGGCGAGCAGGCCGGCGACCAGCGCCGTGCTCACGCGTCTGCGGGGATCGGCCTCCGCTCCGGGCCGGACTGCTGCTGTCGTCCCACCGGCCGGAGGGCGGCGGACGGCGGCAGGACGGCGGTCGAGGTGGAAGTCATGCGCGGATTCTGGTCGCGCGCCGGGAACGGGAGCAACCCGTTTTCCGTCCTGATCTCTGCGCGGAGTCGTCAGCCGCCCCGGCCGCCGGTACGGAACGGCAGGTCGGCGGCTCGGACGCTGCGTCAGCTTTCGTAAGATCGGCTCACCTGCCGCACGTTGTGCGTACTGGTGGGCCCCTGTCCGCATGCCCTCCCCACACCAGCCGAGTTGAGGAACCACGTGCCCCTGCCTCTGAACCGCCGCCTCGCGGCAAGTGCCGCCCTGCTGGCCGCCGTCGCCGGCGTGGTCCCGGCCACCGCCGCCCACGCCGCGACCACCCCGGTCTCCGCAGCCTCGGCCGCGACCGCGGGCTCCGCCGCTTCCGCCGTCACGGCGCGCAAGGCGACGACCCCCGACCTCACCGCCCTCGTGAAGGTGCTGGAGAACACGATGGCGGCCGGAGCGCCCGGCGCCATGGCCCGGATCACCGGCCCCGCCGGGGTCCAGACCAAGGCCGTGGGCGTGCAGGACCGGACCACGGGCACGGCGATGAACCCGAAGTCCCGCTTCCGGATCGGCAGCGTCACCAAGACCTTCTCCACCGTCGTCCTGCTGCAGCTGGTGGCCGAGGGCAAGGTCAAGCTCGACGACCCGGTCAACACGTACCTGCCCGGCCTGCTGCCCGACGACCGGATCACCGTGCGCCACCTGCTCACGCACCGCAGCGGGCTGGCGGACTACACGAACGCCATGTTCGACAAGACCGTGCCCGGCTTCGAGGCCGTCCGGAACAAGGTGTTCACGTACGACGAGCTGGTCAAGCTCTCGCTCGCCGAGCCGCGCACGACCGAGCCGGGCGTGTCGTACAAGTACTCCAACACCAACTTCGTCGTGGTCGGCATGATCATCGAGAAGGTCGGCAAGCGCACGGTCGCCAAGGAGTACAGCAGCCGCATCATCAAGCCGCTGGGTCTGCGGAACACCTTCTACGTGCACCCCAAGACGACCATCAAGGGCCTGCACGCCCGCGGCTACCTCCACCCCGACGAGGCCGGCGCCCCGCTGGTCGACTCCACCGAGCAGACGGTGTCCTGGGGCCAGTCCGCCGGTGCGATGATCTCCAACCCGGCCGACCTCAACACCTTCATGTCGGCGCTCCTCAAGGGCAAGCTGCTGTCCAAGCCCATGCTGGACGCCATGATCACCATGACCCCGACCGACGCGACGAACACCCGCTTCTACGGGCTGGGGCTGCGCCGCTACGACCTGACGTGCGGGGTGCAGCTCTACGGCCACACCGGCACCGTGCAGGGCTTCTACACCTACGCGTTCGCCACGCGTGACGGCAGCCGGAGCATCGCCGCCATGGCGAACACCTCCAACCGGGGCACGGCCAACACCGCGCTGGGCGGTTCGCTGGAGGCCGTGTTCTGCCCCAAGCCGGCCACCCCGGCCACCGCGCGCGGCTTCGCGGCCGCGGTGTCGCAGGACCCGGCGCTGACGCCGGCCCCGGCCGAGGCCGACCTGCCGGAGCGCGGCTCGCGCCGCTGACCCGGTGACGCCGTCGGCCCGGTCCGAGTGACCGGGCCGACGGCGGGGCGTGGCGGGGGGGGGGGGGGGGGGGGGGGGGGGGGGGGGAGGGAGGGAGGAGGGGGGGGGGGGGGGGGGGGGGCAGGGGAGGCGACAGAGGGGGCGACCTCCCCGCCACGGGGTTCCCCTCGCTTTTTGCTCCCTTCTTCGC